>NZ_JAWLNX010000051.1:0-1897 GCF_035320975.1 Saccharopolyspora mangrovi
GAGTCCCTTGGAGATGAGGTCCATGACCGAGGAGTCGGCGAGGGTGGTGACGTCGCCGACTTCGCGGTTTTCGGCGACGTCGCGCAGCAGGCGGCGCATGATCTTGCCGGAGCGGGTTTTGGGCAGTTCCGGTACGACCATGATTTGGCGGGGTTTGGCGATGGGGCCGATTTCGGTGGAGACGTGGTCGCGGAGTTCGGCCAGGGCGGCTTCGCCGCTGGCGCCGTCGTCGACGCCGCCGCGCAGGATGACGAAGGCGACGATGCCTTGGCCGGTGGTGGGGTCGCTGGCGCCGACGACGGCGGCTTCGGCGACGTTGGGGTGGGAGACCAGGGCGGATTCGACTTCGGTGGTGGAGATGCGGTGGCCGGAGACGTTCATGACGTCGTCGACGCGGCCGAGCAGCCACAGGTCGCCGTCGGTGTCGTACTTGGCGCCGTCTCCGGCGAAGTAGAAGCCCAGGTCGGCGAACTTCGACCAGTAGGTGTCTTTGTAGCGCTGCTCGTCGCCCCAGATGCCGCGAAGCATCGAGGGCCAGGGCTTGTCGAGCACCAGCAGGCCACCGCCGCCGGGGCCGACGTCGGTGCCCTTTTCGTCGACGACCTTGGCGGAGATGCCGGGCAGCGGGGTTTGCGCGGAGCCGGGTTTGGCCGCGGTGACGCCGGGCAGCGGCGAGATCATGATCGCGCCGGTTTCGGTCTGCCACCAGGTGTCGACGATCGGTGTGCGGTCGGAGCCGATGTGGGTGCGGTACCAGATCCAGGCCTCGGGGTTGATCGGCTCACCGACCGAGCCCAGCACCCGCAGCGACGACAGGTCGTAGCGGGCGGGGATCTCGGCGCCCCACTTCATGAAGGTGCGGATGGTGGTGGGGGCGGTGTAGTAGATCGACACCCCGTAGTTCTGCACGATTTCCCAGTGCCGGCCCTCGTGGGGGGTGTTGGGGGTGCCTTCGTAGATGACCTGGGTGGCGCCGTTGGCCAGCGGCCCGTAGACGATGTAGGTGTGGCCGGTGACCCAGCCGATGTCGGCGGTGCACCAGTAGACGTCGCTGTCGGGTTTGAGGTCGAAGACGGTGTGGTGGGTGTAGGCGGCCTGGGTGAGGTAGCCGCCGGAGGTGTGCAGGATGCCCTTGGGTTTTCCGGTGGTGCCCGAGGTGTAGAGGATGAACAGCGGGTGTTCGCTGTCGAAGGCCTCCGGGCTGTGGGTCTCGGCCTGCCGGTCGACGAGCTCGTGCCACCAGGTGTCGCGGGTGTCGTTCCAGGCGATGTCGATGCCGGTGCGCTGCACCACCAGCACGTGCTCGATGCTGGGTGCTTCGGCCACGGCCTGATCGACGTTGGCCTTCAGCGGCATGGCCTTGCCGCGGCGGTACTGGCCGTCGGCGGTGATGACGACCTTGGCCTCGGCGTCGTTGATGCGCGAGCGCAGCGCCTCGGCGGAGAACCCGCCGAAGACGACGCTGTGCAGGGCGCCCAGGCGGGCGCAGGCCAGCATGGAGAACACGGCCTCGGGCAGCATCGGCAGGTAGATCGCCACCCGATCACCGGGGCCGACGCCGAGTTCGGCCAGGGCGTTGGCGGTGCGGGAGACCTCGCGCTGCAGCTCGGTGTAGGTGATGGTGCGGGTGTCGCCGGGTTCGCCTTCCCAGTGGATGGCCACCCGGTCGCCGTGGCCGGCTTCGACGTGCCGGTCGGCGCAGTTGTAGGCCACGTTGAGCTTGCCGCCGACGAACCACTTCGCGAACGGCGCGCCCGACCAGTCCAGGACCTGGTCCCACTTGGTGTCCCACGCCAGCCGCGAGGCCTGCTCGGCCCAGAACGCCTCACGATCGGCATCGGCCTGGCCGTACAGCGCCGACGTGGCGTTGGCCTGCGCCGCGAAATCCTCAGACGGC
>NZ_JAWLNX010000052.1:0-1585 GCF_035320975.1 Saccharopolyspora mangrovi
CCCCACCCTCGGGGGTCAGAGGTCGAGGAGTTCGCGGGCTCGTTCTCGCATCTCGACCTTGCGGACCTTGCCGGTGACCGTCATCGGGAACTCCTCGACCACGTGCACGTAACGCGGGATCTTGTAGTGCGCCAACTTGCCGCTGCAGAACTCCCGCAACGCCTCCGCCGTCAACGGCTCGGCCCCCTCCCGCAACCGCACCCAGGCCATCAACTCCTCGCCATAACGAGCATCCGGAACCCCGATGACCTGCGCATCCAGAATGTCGGGATGCGTGTACAAGAACTCCTCGATCTCCCGCGGATACACGTTCTCCCCACCCCGGATCACCATGTCCTTGATCCGCCCGGTGATCGAGACATACCCCTCGGCATCCATCACCGCCAGATCCCCGGTGTGCATCCAACGCGCCGCATCGATCACCTCAGCGGTCTTGTCCGGCTGCTCCCAATACCCCAGCATCACCGAATACCCCCGCGTGCACAGCTCCCCCGCCTCACCACGCGGCACCGTCAACCCCGTCACCGGATCCACGACCTTGATCTCCAGATGCGGACCCACCCGGCCCACCGTCGACACCCGACGCTCCAACGAATCATCGGCACGGGTCTGCGTCGACACCGGAGACGTCTCGGTCATCCCGTAGCAGATCGCCACCTCCGACATCCCCATCCGCTCGATGACCTGCTTCATCACCTCCACCGGACACGGCGAACCCGCCATGATCCCCGTCCGCAACGACGACAGGTCGAACGAACCGAACTCCGGATGATCCAACTCCGCGATGAACATCGTCGGCACCCCGTACAACGACGTGCACCCCTCACCCGCCACCGCCCGCAACGCCTTCCCCGCCTCAAAACCCTCCGACGGGATCACCATCGCCGAACCATGACTCGTGCACGCCAGATTCCCCATCACCATCCCGAAGCAGTGGTAGAACGGCGGCACGATCGCCACCCGATCCACCTCCGAATACCCGCACAACTCCCCCACGAAGAACCCGTTGTTGAGGATGTTGTGATGCGACAACGTCGCACCCTTGGGAAAACCCGTCGTCCCCGACGTGTACTGGATGTTGATCGCATCATCCGCCGACAGCCTGACCTCGCCGAGCCTGCGCTGATCAGCAGCGGTACCGGCGAGCACCTCCCACTCCGGTGACTCCAGGAACACGACCTGCTCCAGGCCCGCGCACCTGCCCCGCACCTCCTCGACCATCGCGACGTAGTCGGAGGTCTTGAACGACTTCGCCGACACCAGCATCCGCACCCCGGCCTGGTTGAGCACATACTCCAACTCGTGCGACCGGTAAGCCGGATTGATGTTGACCAGGATCGCCCCGACCTTCGCCGTCGCGTACTGCGTCAGAGTCCACTCCGCCCGGTTCGGAGCCCAGATCCCCACCCGATCACCCTTGACGATCCCGGCCTCCAGCAGGCCGGTGGCCAGCGCGTCGACGTCGGCGACGAACTCCCGGTAGCTCCAGCGCCTGCCCGTTTCGCACTCCACCAGCGCGTCGCGGTCCGGGAACCGCGCCGCGGTGCGGTCCAGGTTCGCGCCGATCGTGTCGCCCAGCAGCGGC
>NZ_JAWLNX010000053.1:0-1462 GCF_035320975.1 Saccharopolyspora mangrovi
TCATGAGCGTCAAGTTGCAGAAGGTCAACGGTCTTGAGTTCGCCGTGAAGGACTTGGGTCTGGCTGAGGCGGGTCGGCACCAGATCCGGTTGGCCGAGCACGAGATGCCGGGTCTGATGGCCACGCGGAAGGAATATGCTGGTTCCCAGCCGCTCAAGGGTGCCCGGATCGCGGGTTCGTTGCACATGACGGTGCAGACGGCGGTGCTGATCGAGACGCTGGTCGCGTTGGGTGCTGAGGTGCGGTGGGTGTCGTGCAATATCTTCTCCACCCAGGACGAGGCCGCCGCGGCGGTGGTGGTGGGCAGTGGCACTCCGGAGGTTCCGGCGGGTGTTCCGGTGTTCGCGTGGAAGGGCGAGACGCTGGAGGACTACTGGTGGTGCACCGACCAGTTGTGGGACTTCGGTGACGGCAAGGTCGCCAACATGATCCTGGATGATGGTGGTGATGCGACGCTGCTGGTGCACAAGGGTGTGGAGTTCGAGGCTGCGGGTGCGGTGCCGCAGCCGTCGGTGGATGACCCGGAGGAGTTCAAGGTCGTGCTGTCCACGCTGCGCAAGTCGCTGGAGGGCGACAAGCAGCGTTTCACCAAGTTGGCTGCTGAGATCAAGGGTGTCACCGAGGAGACCACCACCGGTGTGCACAAGCTGTACGAGCTGGTGAAGTCCGAGGAGTTGTTGTTCCCGGCGATCAACGTCAACGACTCGGTGACCAAGTCGAAGTTCGACAACAAGTACGGGTGCCGGCACTCGTTGGTGGATGGCATCAACCGGGCCACGGATGTGCTCATCGGCGGCAAGGTCGCTGTGGTGTGTGGTTTTGGTGATGTGGGTAAGGGTTCGGCGGAGTCGTTGCGGGGTCAGGGTGCCCGGGTGATCGTGACCGAGATCGACCCGATCTGCGCGTTGCAGGCGGCGATGGAGGGTTACGAGGTCAAGACGCTTGAGGATGTGGTGGACTACGCCGACATCTTCATCACCACGACGGGTAACTACGACATCATCAAGGCCGAGCACATGGCCAAGATGAAGCACCAGGCGATCGTGGGCAACATCGGTCACTTCGACAACGAGATCGACATGGCGGGTCTGGAGAAGACCCCGGGTGTGACCAAGCAGGAGATCAAGCCGCAGGTTCACGAGTACACCTTCGATGACGGGCACTCGATCATCGTGCTGTCGGAGGGTCGTCTGCTGAACCTGGGCAACGCCACCGGTCACCCGTCGTTCGTGATGTCCAACAGCTTCACCAACCAGACGATCGCGCAGATCGAGCTGTTCACCAAGCCCGGTGAGTACGGCAAGGACGTCTACGTGCTGCCCAAGCACTTGGATGAGAAGGTCGCGCGTCTGCACCTGGACGCGCTGGGTGTGAAGCTGACCAAGCTCACCAAGGAGCAGGCCGACTACATCGGTGTCGACGTCGAAGGCCCCTACAAGCCCGACCACTACCGCTACTGATC
>NZ_JAWLNX010000054.1:0-1162 GCF_035320975.1 Saccharopolyspora mangrovi
GTTCTCGGTGTGACCAGGCGGTCGCTTGGTCGTAGGGGGCGTGGGTTTTCAGGCAGCCGTGCAGGATGCCGACCAGGCGGTTGCCGACCTGGCGGAGGGCGGCGTTGTGGCTGACGTCGCGGGCGCGTAGCTGGTCGTAGTAGGCGCGGACGGCAGGGTCGTGTAACAGCGCGCAGGACGCTTGCAGGTGAAGGGCGTCGACGAGCCGGTCGTTGTGGACGAACCGGGCGTGAACGGTCCGTATCTTGCCGGATTGGCGGGTGATCGGGGATGTCCCGGCGTAGTTCTTGCGTGTCTTCGCGCTGGCATAGCGGCCGGGGGCGTCCCCGAACTCGGCGAGCACCCGGGCGCCGAGGATGACGCCCAAGCCGGGCTGGCTGAGTATGACCTCAGCGTCCGGGTGCCGGCCAAAATGGGCCTCGACCTCGCCCTCCAGGGTCGTGATCTCCGCGTTGAGCGTGGTGATGACCGCGGTCAGCGCCCGCATTGTCGAGGCGTAGGCGGCGGTGACCAGGTCAGCCTGTCCTAGCTGGTCAGAGCGCAGTATCTGCTTGATCTCCTGTGTTTTGGCCGGGATATCTCGGCGGCCCTTCAAGGCCGAGCTGATCTGGCTGGTGGTGAGCTTCGCGGCCGTGGCGGGAGTGGGGGCTTTGGCCAGCAGCCTCAGCACCGGCTCCGAGGTCAGGCCCAGGGGCTTGTACGCCTGCAGCGCGGCGGGGAAGTAGTCCCGCAGCGCCACCCGCAGCCGAAGCATGTGCCGGGTTCGTTCCCACAACAGCGCTTGGTGTGCGCGGGTGACGACCTTGACCGCCTCGGCGACCTCGGAATCGCCCGCGCTCTCCCGCAGCTGGTGGTGACGGGTGCGGACCATGTCGGCCAGCGCGTGTGCGTCGCCCTTGTCGCTCTTGGCCCCTGAGGAGCCCAGAATCTCCCGGTGCCGGGCGGCCTGCTTGGGATCCACCCCAAACACCCGATACCCCGCCGCCCGCAGCGCCCGCACCCACGGGCCCCGGTCGGTCTCGATACACACCAGCACCTCAGACGGCTGCGCGTCCTCGGGCACGAACCGGCCGACCAGCTCATGGAAACGGGACATTCCGGCCATCCCCTCGGGCAGCCGGGCCCGTTTCAGCACCCGGCCCTGCTCGTCCTGGACCTCCAC
>NZ_JAWLNX010000055.1:0-1121 GCF_035320975.1 Saccharopolyspora mangrovi
CTAGCTGTGATGTCCGGGGAGGTTGTCCCGGTCGTGGTGTGTGAGTTGGTTTGTTTTGCAGACAGGTGAAGGCCTCTGGTTGTGAAGTGGAGCTGTCTAGGAACCGCTTCATCAACCGGAGGCCTTCGTGTCCCACCCTAACGCCACGCTGACCCCGCGCACCCGGCTGCGGCTGGCACGTTTGATCGTCGAGGAGGGCTGGACGGCTACTCATGCGGCGAAGATGTTCATGGTGGCTCCGAAAACGGCACGTAAGTGGGCCCAGCGGTATCGGCTCGAAGGCGTCGAGGGCATGCGTGATCGCAGTTGCCGGCCTCACCACAACCCGAGAAAGACCCCTGAACAACTCGTTCGGCGGATCGTGGGGCTGCGGTGGCGTCACCGCCTGGGCCCTGTCCAGATCGGCGGGCGTGTGGGCATGCCCGCCTCGACCGTGCACGCGGTCCTGGTGCGCTGCCGGATCAACCGGCTCTCACGAATCGATCGGGTCACCGGCGAAGCCTTGCGCCGCTACGAACACGACCACCCCGGATCACTGATCCACGTCGACGTCACCAAGTTCGGCAACATCCCGGACGGCGGCGGCTGGCGCTACCTCGGACGTCACCAGGGAAAACGCAACCGGGCCGCCACAGCCCACCGCACCGGCGAGCGAGACCGTCACCACGCCCCGAAACTCGGCACCGCCTACCTGCACACCGTCATCGACGATCATTCCCGGGTCGCCTACGCCGAAATCCGCACCGACGAGAAAGCCGCCACCGCGATCGATGTGCTGCACGGCGCTGTCGCGTGGTTCGCCGAACACGGCGTCACCGTCGAACGGGTCCTGTCCGACAACGGCGCGTGCTACCGCTCCCACACCTGGCGTGACACCTGTCGCGAGCTCGACATCACACACAAACGCACCCGGCCCTACCGGCCCCAAACCAACGGCAAAATCGAACGATTCCACCGCACCCTCGCCGACGGCTGGGCCTACACCCGCCTCTACGAATCAACCCAGCAACGCAACGCCGCCCTGCCAGCCTGGATCCACTTCTACAATCACCACCGCCCCCACTCCGCCATCGGAGGCAAGCCACCAGCCACCCGACTGACCAACCTCCCCGGACATCACA
>NZ_JAWLNX010000056.1:0-965 GCF_035320975.1 Saccharopolyspora mangrovi
TGAGGTGATCTCAGTGGAGTGAGGTGGCGGTAGGCCTGGGAGATGTGGGCGTGGGGTCCTGGTAGAAGAAGGTCTCACCACAAGATCATCTTCACGGAACCAGGACCCCACGTGATCACCTATCGTGCCAGGCTCGATGTCGCTGACGAACTCGCCCTCTACCTCGCCGGACTCCTCAATGCCGAACGACGGCGCCGCGGCACCGGGCGTGGACGCCGCGCGTTATCGACGTTCAAGCAGGCCGTGCTGGGGTTGCGGTGGTTTCGTGATCGCACCGCCATCCCCGCGCTCGCCCGCGACAACAACATCTCCCGCGCGACCGGATACCGGTATATCGACGAGGCCATCGAGGTGCTGGCCGCCCAGGCCCCGGAGTTGCATCAGGCCCTGCGCAAGGCCCGGAACGACGGCGCTTGGTATGTGATTCTGGACGGCAAGTTGTTCTCCTGCGACCGGCTCAGTGAGAAGACAACCAGCGTCAAAGGCACCGAGATCGACCGGTGGTACTCCGGAAAACACCGCGAGCAAGGCGGCAACATCCAGGCACTGACCACACCGGAGGGGTTCCCGATCTGGGTCTCACCGGTCGAACCCGGCTCGGTCCATGACATCACCGCCGCCGAACACCACGTCCTCGGTGCCTTGTACTGGGCTGCCTCTCAACTTGACCTGCCCACTCTCGCCGACGGCGGCTACCAAGGCGCAAGCGCCGGAGTCCACACCACCATCAAGCACTCCAAAACCGGACAACGTCGCCCACTCGATGTCGACAACCGCACCTACAACCTGATCCTCCGTAGCCTGCGCGCCCTCGGCGAACGCGGATTCGCCCTGCTCACTGGCCGCTGGCGAACGCTCCAACACATCACCGCCAGCCCCCGCAAAACCGGCGACATCGTCCAAGCCACACTCGTTCTCACCCACCACGAACACAACCGAATCCACTGAGATCACCTCAATGGAAA
>NZ_JAWLNX010000057.1:0-920 GCF_035320975.1 Saccharopolyspora mangrovi
GAATCCCGTTGTGTCTGAGCTGTTTGATCCGAAGTTGTGGGAGCCGGTCGAGGGCTTCGACTTCACCGACATCACCTATCACCGCTGTGTGGAGGACGGTCCTGGCCGGGGCACGGTGCGCATCGCGTTCGATCGCCCCGAGGTGCGCAACGCCTTCCGCCCGCACACCGTCGATGAGCTCTACCGCGCCCTGGACCACGCCCGGATGAGCAGTGACGTGGGTTGCGTGCTGATCACCGGTAACGGCCCGTCGGGCAAGGACGGTGGTTGGAGCTTCTGCTCGGGTGGTGACCAGCGCATCCGTGGTCGTTCCGGTTACCAGTACGCCGGCGGTGAGACCGCCGAGACGGTGGATCCGGCGCGGGCGGGCCGGTTGCACATCCTGGAGGTGCAGCGGCTGATCCGGTTCATGCCCAAGGTCGTCATCGCGGTGGTGCCGGGCTGGGCGGCCGGTGGCGGGCACAGCCTGCACGTGGTGTGCGATCTGACCCTGGCCAGCGCCGAGCACGCCATGTTCAAGCAGACCGATGCCGATGTCGGCAGCTTCGACGGCGGGTTCGGCTCGGCCTACCTGGCCCGTCAGGTGGGGCAGAAGTTCGCTCGGGAGATCTTCTTCCTCGGGCGTCCCTACACCGCTGAGCAGGCCCATCAGATGGGGATGGTCAACGAGGTCGTCCCGCACGCCGAGCTGGAGGCAACCGCGTTGCAGTGGTCCCGGGAGATCAACGGCAAGTCCCCGACGGCGCAGCGCATGCTCAAGTACGCGTTCAACGCCATCGACGACGGGCTCGTCGGCCAGCAGCTCTTCGCCGGTGAGACCACCCGGCTGGCCTACATGACCGACGAAGCCGTCGAGGGCAGGGACGCCTTCCTGCACAAACGCGACCCCGACTGGTCCGCCTTCCCCTGGTACTTCTGAG
>NZ_JAWLNX010000058.1:0-770 GCF_035320975.1 Saccharopolyspora mangrovi
GAGTCGTGGCCGGGCTGGGAGGACGCGGCCGTCGCGCCCGAGCGGCTGGCCGACTACCTCGCCGATCTGCGCGAGCTGCTGGCCGCCCACGAGCTCACCGGTGTCATGTACGGGCACTTCGGGGCCGGGTGCATGCACATCCGCATCACCTACGACCTGCGCAGCGAACGCGGCCGCGCGGTGTTCCGCGAGTTCACCCGCCAGGCCGCGGAGCTGGTGGTGCGCCACGGCGGATCGCTGTCCGGCGAGCACGGTGACGGGCGCGCTCGCTCCGAACTGCTGTCGATCATGTACTCGCCGGAGGTGATCGCCGCGTTCGCCGAGTGCCGCCGCCTGTGGGATCCCGTCGGCATCCTCAACCCGGGCTCGATCACCGACCCCGACCCGATGGACGCCCACCTCGCCCTCGCCGGGGTGCCGCAGCGCGAGTGGCGCACGAGCTTCGACCTGGGCCCGGCGTCCGGGCGGGATCCGTGGGTGCACGCGGTTCAGGGCTGCATCGGTGTCGGCCGGTGCCGCGCCGACAGCGGCGGCGTGATGTGCCCGAGCTACCGCGCCACGCGGGACGAGAAGGACTCCACGCGCGGGCGCGCCCGCGTCCTGCAGGAGGTCGTGCGGGGTGCGCGCACGGTCGAGGAGGGCTGGCGCTCCGAGGAGGCCAGGGAGGTGCTGGACCTGTGCCTGTCGTGCAAGGCCTGCGCCACCGACTGCCCGGCCGGGGTGGACATGGCCACCTACAAGTCGGAGTTCTACGACCACTACTACCGGCG
>NZ_JAWLNX010000059.1:0-706 GCF_035320975.1 Saccharopolyspora mangrovi
GAGGCGATCGATCTGTGGAAGGCCGTGGACCGGCCGAACCTGATGGTCAAGATCCCGGCCACGCTGGCGGGCCTGCCGGCGATCACGAAGGTGATCGGCGAGGGCATCAGCGTCAACGTGACCCTGATCTTCTCCGTCGAGCGCTACGAGGCCGTCATGGACGCCTACCTGGCGGGCCTGGAGCTGGCCAAGGCCAACGGCCACGACCTGGCCTCGATCGAGTCGGTGGCGTCGTTCTTCGTCTCCCGCGTGGACACCGAGATCGACAAGCGCCTCGACGCCATGCAGGAGGGCCACCCGCTGCGCGGCAAGGCCGCCATCGCCAACGCCCGCCTGGCCTACGCCGCCTACCAGGAGGTCTTCTCCTCCGACCGGTGGAAGGCGCTGCAGGCCGAGGGTGCTCGGGCGCAGCGGCCGCTGTGGGCCTCGACCGGGGTGAAGGACAAGTCCTACTCCGACACCCGCTACGTCGACGAGCTCGCCGCGCCGAACACGGTCAACACCATGCCGGAGTCGACGCTGCAGGCCACCGCCGACCACGCCGACGTGCGCGGCGACCTGGTCAGCGGCACCGCCGCCGAGTCCCAGCAGGTCTTCGACGACCTCGCCGCCGCGGGCATCGACCTCGACGACGTGTTCAAGGCGCTGGAGACCGAGGGCGTCGACAAGTTCGAGAAGTCCTGGACCGAACTCCTCGACACCGTCG
>NZ_JAWLNX010000006.1:0-44706 GCF_035320975.1 Saccharopolyspora mangrovi
AGATCCCGCGATGAGTTGGTTAGGGGCATATAAAGAACACTAACCAAAACAGTCCACTGTTGAGTTCTCAAAGAACACACCCACACCATCACCCACGACCCATTTCAGAGCCGCACGATCCGGGGAGTCATTTCCTCGTTCGTTCTTGTGTTGGTAACTCTAGCAGGCCCTCAATTCGGCGTTTTCAGGGGGGTCCCCCTTACCGATCTCGCCGGAAGAGCGAGCCTTGTTCGAGTTATCAACTGCCGGTTGATCGCCGAACCGAAGTTCCGCGTCTCTCCAGCGACCGCCTTACGTTACCCGGTGCGCTTCGCGGTGTCAAACCGCGCGCCCCGAACCGGTCTGCGCAGTCGCGGTGGTCCGAACCGTGATCCGGAGCTTCGCGGCGCTCCCGGTGCCGTCCTCCGCGAGCAACTCGCGTCGTTCGGCTTTCCGTGCGACAAAGAGAAAGTTACGCACACTCTGCGTCAATGTCAAATCGCCTGCGCATGCCTTGACATCACCCGTTCAGCCCAGTGCCGATCACTTCTGCTTCGGGCGCAGCCAGAGCTTCACGGTGCTGCCGCTGCCGGCCGCCCTCATGGCTTCGAGCAGGTCAGTAGCTTCCACCGGGCGGTCACGACCGACCGGGACGAGCTCGTAGCCCCAGGTTCCGAACTCACGGAGAGCAGCTGCGGGATCGTCGCCGAGCCCGCTGATCGCATCCGGTGTGAACGAGCACACGATCGAGGGACGATCCCGGCGCAGCAGGCGGACCAAGCCGCCGAGCACCCGGTGAACTCGGGCGCCCACGTCGACGTGCACGACGGAGAGCTTGAGGTTCTCCAGCGCTGCGTGGTGCTCCAGCTCCTTGTCGAGCCGGAACGCGGGGACCCGCTCCCCCGGTTCCTGATCGGGTTCCGGCGGGATCGGGCTGACCGACACGCCGCCGGCGAGTGCGGGTTCGCCCGCGAGCTCCGCCGGCCCGTCCCAGGCAGCCCCTTCGATGAGCATCAACCGCTGCGTCCACGCCGATGGCACGTTCATCTCGACGTTGTGCTTGAGCAGGGCTCGCGCCTGCGGGCTGGGCTCCACCGCGACGACCGCGCCGCTGTTGCCGAGCCTGCTGAGCACCCGCACCGTCTGGTAACCGACGTAGGCGCCGACGTCGAGGAACACCCCATCGGGTTCCAGCAGCGAATCGATGAGCGCGGACGCCTCGGCGTCCCACGTCGGGTTGGACGACAGCCACGGCAGCATCAACGCGTCGTCGGCAGGCAGCCGCATCAGACCCGCGTCGCAGAGCACCGGCGTCGTGGTGCCGTCGCCACCGGTGGCGCGCTCGTGCTCGCGCAGCAGGATCCGCTGCAGCACATCGGTGCGCTGCAGCGCGTTGGCCGCGTCCCCGGCCGCGCTGCGAACGCCGGATTCGAGGTCGTGACCGGGCTGGCGGGCCTCCATCGCGTCCATCCGGTCGAGGACCTTCTCCAGCGCGCCGGTGAGACCGTCGATGCGTTCCGCGAGGGCATCCACCCGCTCGTCCGAACCGCTGACGTCGACCGGGACCCCGGCCTCCTCCAGGCGGCGGAGCCTGCGGTGCTGCTCGGCGAGATCGGCACGGGCGCGGACCAGGCCGTCGTCGGTGCCGACCAGCTGCGCACCGAACTGGTCCTGGCGGCGCAGCAGCTGCGCGAGCTCGGCGCGCATGGACTCGACGTCACCGTCGCCATCCGCCTCGAACTGGCGGCGCAGCAGCTCACCCGCGGTCTGCTCGACCCCGTCGACGAGCGAGCGGAGCACGTCGCGGATGTGGTCGTCGTAGTGGCTGAGCGCCCGCAGCACCGCCTTGCGCAGGGTCGGGGCGATCGCGTTGCTGCTCTGCCCGACGTCCGGGGCGCGGTGCAAGGCGTGCCGGGCGACCAGCAGCGGACGCAGCGGGTCGTCGAACTGGCCGTGCTTGTCGCCGGCCCACTTGGTGCGCCAGTTGCGGTAGGCGTGCTCGACGCGTTCGCGCAGCCGGGCGCCCGCGCGGGCGACGGTGTGCGTGCCCAGCAGGGTTTCCCGCGCGGCGACGCCGAACGCCGCGGTGCCCTCGGGGTCGTCGGCGGCGGTGCGCATGATCTCGGCGGCGGCCTCGAGGTCCGGTTCGCCGACTCCCTGGCAGGGCACGAGCCGGGCGCACTGGGCGCCGAGTAGTTCGGCGACCGCGCCGTGCTCGCCTGCGATCACCGGCACGCCGTGCGCGGCCACCTCCATCAGCCGCAGGGCGTGCTCGTCACCCGCGTCACCCCGGTGCAGCGAGCTGAAGCAGTCCGCGGCGGCGAGCAGCCCGTGCAGGTCGAAGTCGGTCTCGACGAGCTTGATGCGGCTGTCGGAAGCGGTGGCGAGGCGGAGCCGTTCGGCCGCCTCGGGGTGGCTGGCCGCGCCGGCCACGCCCATCAGCAGGCGCACGTCGTCGCGCTCGGCGAACGCGGTGAGGAACGCCGAGACGAGACCGAGCGCGTTGTCCGCGCGCTCGGTCGCGTGGTCGACGTGGGCGGCGATGACGAACTCGTCGGAGAGCTCGAACCGCGCGCGAGCGCCCTTGCGGGTGGGCAGGTTGATGCGCTCGCGCTCCGGAGCGGGCAGCGTGACCACGCGGGTCTTGGTGCCGGTGCGGCGCACGGCGGCCCGGCTGGACTCCGACAGCACCCAGGTCTCGGCGGCGTCCGAGGTGGCACCGCCGCCGGTGTGCACGTCGATGACGTAACGACCCGCGGGAACGGCGAGCCCGGGAGCGCAGCGCAGGACCACCGGGTAGTAGGCGGTGTCGGCCGAAGGCAGGCCGGAGGCCCCGACGGCAGTGCGCATCAGGTCCGCGACCGGACCGGTGCCGAGAACCGCGACACCGAGCTGGTCCACCAGGGCGAGATCGCCGCCGGTGCGGCGGTGCACCGCTTCGGCGGGCACTCGTCCGCTGGCGACGCCGACGCCCGCGCACCACTCGTGGAACGCCCCCGCGTCCGCGCCGAACGGGTCCGGGTAGTCGCGGCGCAGCAGCTCGTCGTCCGACCAC
The DNA here is from genome assembly GCF_035320975.1 of Saccharopolyspora mangrovi. NCBI lineage: Bacteria > Bacillati > Actinomycetota > Actinomycetes > Pseudonocardiales > Pseudonocardiaceae > Saccharopolyspora > Saccharopolyspora mangrovi. Next base: position 3,035 of record NZ_JAWLNX010000006.1, read on the forward strand.
ACCGCCGCTGTCCAGCGCGAACCGCCCGAGGTGCGCTGCCGGTCGTCGGCGGGGGCGCAGGCCCACTCCTTGAACGGCTCCGCTCCGCCTGGTTCGAAGGGGCTCGGTGGTGCGTCGCCGTCGCCGAGCCAGGCCTCGAGGTACTGCTGGCGCAAGCCGTCGGGCAGCAGCACGCCGTCGGCGAGCGCGTCGAAGGGATGCGGTTGCTCGCGGCTGTAGCCGGCGTCGACCAGCGCGTTGCGGTAGTTCGCGCAGAGACCGGCGAGCACCGGGTTCTCCGACAGCAGCAGTCGCGGGCTGTCGGCGTAGTCGGCCGACAGCAGCCACGGGCGCTGCGGCTGGAAACCGTCGAAGTGCACGCTGCGCAGCGCCGATCCGTCCACCACGTGCTCGCCGTCGGCGAGGTCGAGTTCGCGCTGCGCCGCGTTGAACACCGACAGCCCCACGCCCGGATCGCGGATGACCTGGTGGTCGACGAGCGCGGGAGCGCCGTCGAGGACCGGCGCGGTCATCGTCGGGTCGGTGCGCAGCTGCTCGATCCAGGTGGTCAGCAGGTCCTCGGCGCCCGGGCGGACGGCGACGGCGCTGGAGTCGAAGGTGCCGGATTCGGCCAGGTCTGCGGGGCTCGGGCGGAGGCCGTCGGCGGCCAGCGGGTGCAGCACGCGGGGCACCAGGGCGACCGGTCGTTCGGCGATCAGGCCGGCGAGCAGCTCGTCGAACGGGCCGAAGACCTGCACCCACGGTTCGAAGTGCAGCACGGTCGAACCGGAGCGGAGCAGGTGCTTGAGCAGTCGCGGGCGCAGCACGCCGCGGAGCTGCTCGGCGGTGCAGCCGATGGCCAGCCTGGCGAACTCCTGCGGGTCGACGCCGATGTCGGCGATCGACAGGGCGTCGGGCTCGTCGCGGACGGCGGCGGGCTCGTCGACGATCAGCAGGACGAACCCGGCGCCGGGGTGGTGCTTGCGGAAGCTCCTGCGCAGCACGCGCGCGGCCGGGAGCTGATCGCGGCAGGCCAGGGTGCAGCCGAGCAGGGTGAGCGCGGCGGGCTGGGAGGTGGCCGGCTGCTCGGCGGGCCACTCGGGTTCGAAGGACTCCGACGGCTGCTCCAAGACGCCGGACTGCAGCTCGACGGCGGACTCGCCGGAGCGCGTTTCGTCGTGCTCGGAGTGCGGCTGCGAATCAGTCACACCCGCAACCTATCGCCCCCACGCTACTCAGAAGAACTCCGTGGTCCCTCTGCTTAGCGGTGCAGGTAGGGGAACCTGAGCGGCGCTGTGGACTCCGCGCGCCACGACTGATGTATGTCCAATACACGGCGTCGCGGCGTGCTCGCCACAGCACCGCTCAGAACCCCCGGCGGTGCCAGTTGCTCGGGCGGGGTAAGGAGAAAGCGACTTCGTCGCTTGCCTGACGGGCTTCCTCCTACAGCACCGGCAGCATTGAGGAGAGCTCGTAGGGGGTGACTCGGCTCCGGTAGTTGTTCCACTCCTCCCGCTTGTTGCGGAGGAAGAAGTTGAACACCTCCTCGCCGAGGGTTTCCGCGACCAGCTCGGAGTTCTCCATCTCGCCGAGCGCCTCGGTGAGGTTCTGCGGCAGGTTGGCGTAGCCGGCGGCCTTGCGCTCGTGCTCGGTGAGGCTCCAGACGTCGTCCTCGGTGGCCGGTGGGAGCTCGTAGCCCTTCTCCACCCCGCGCAGACCGGCCGCGAGGATCACCGCGTAGGCCAGGTAGGGGTTGCAGGCCGAGTCGGGGTTGCGGACCTCGACGCGCCGCGAGGAGGACTTGCCCGGCGAGTACATCGGCACCCTGACCAGCGCGGACCGGTTGGCGTGGCCCCAGCAGACCGCGGTCGGGGCTTCACCGCCGACGACGAGCCGCTTGTAGGAGTTCACCCATTGGTTGGTCACCGCGCTGATCTCGCGGGCGTGGTGCAGGATGCCGGCGAGGAACGCCCGGCCGGTCTCGGACAGCTCGTAGGGGTCTTCGGGGTGGTAGAAGGCGTTCTGGTCGCCTTCGAAGAGGCTGAAGTGGGTGTGCATGCCCGAGCCCGGCTGGAGGCTGAACGGCTTGGGCATGAAGGAGGCGCGCACGCCCTGGGTGATGGCGACTTCCTTGACGACGTAGCGGAAGGTCATCACGTTGTCGGCCATCGTGAGCGCGTCGGCGTAGCGCAGGTCGATCTCCTGCTGGCCGGGTGCGCCCTCGTGGTGGCTGAACTCCACCGAGATGCCCATCGCTTCGAGGGTTTCGATGGCGTTGCGGCGGAAGTGCGGGGCGGCGTCGTGGCTGGACTGGTCGAAGTAGCCGCCGGAGTCGGCCGGCTCGGGCTCGCTGCCATCGCCGGGCAGCCCCTTGAGCAGGAAGAACTCGATCTCGGGGTGCACGTAGCAGGTGAAGCCGGATTCGGTGGCGCGCGCCAGGGTCCGGCGCAGCACGTGTCGCGGGTCCGACCAGCAGGGCGAACCGTCGGGCATCTGGATGTCGCAGAACATCCGGGCCGAGTAGTGCTCGCCGTCGGCGGTTTCCCAGGGCAGCACTTGGAACGTGGTCGGATCGGGCTTGGCGACCATGTCGGACTCGTAGACGCGGGCGAAGCCCTCGATCGCCGAGCCGTCGAACCCGATGCCCTCGGCGAAGGCGCCCTCCAGTTCGGCGGGCGAGATCGCGACCGATTTGAGCATGCCGAGGACGTCGGTGAACCACAGCCGCACGAAGCGGATGTCACGTTCCTCCAGGGTGCGGAGCACAAACTCCTGCTGGCGGTTCATGCCCCGCACTCTAACTTCCTGGCCTCGTGCTCGTCGTGATCGGCGTGCCCGGTCACGAGCTAGTCGCGCGATCTTTACCCGAACCCGAGAGCGGCGACCATCAGCGGCAGCACCAGAGCGATGGCGATCGCGCCGGCGACGTCGAACACCGCGCCGGAGCGGATCATCTTGGTGATCGGGACCGCGCCCGAGCCGTAGACCACGGCGTTCTGCGGTGTGGACACCGGGAGCATGAACCCGAACGACGCCGCGAAGGTCGCGGCCAAGGCGGGCACGAACGGGTTGGTCCCCGCCGCGAGGGCCACCGGGATGACGATCGGGACCACCACCGACGCCGCAGCGGTGTTGGAAGTCGTCTCGGAGACCAGGATCGCCAGGACGATCGCGAAGATCGTGATCGCGACTCCGCTGGTCAGGCCCAGCGACCCGGCCGTGCCCTCGCCGATGGTCTTGGCCAGTTCGGTGTCGGCGAGCAGCGAGCCGAAGATGATGCCGGTGCCGAACAGCACCACCGTGCCCCAGTCGATGCGGGAGGCCTCGGTCCAGGTGAGCGTGAAGCGGCGCTGGGACCAGTCGGTGGGCAGCAGGAACAGCAGGGCGGCGCCGAGGACGGCGACGATGCCCTCGTCGAGGCGGTCGCTGACGGCGTCGTAGGCGGCGGAGTCGTTGCCGGCGATCAGCGCGACGAACCCGGGCGTCACCCACAGCGCGACGGTGATCCCGAAGGCGATCAGGGTGTTCTTCTCGGCGCGGGACAGCGGGCCGAGCTTGGCGCGCTCGGCCGCGACGTACTCCTCGACACCGGTGAGCTTGTGGATCTCCGGGCGGTTGAGCAGCAGGAGCACCACGGCCAGCACCACGAACATCAGCAGGCAGACGGGCGCGGCCATGGCCATCCACTGCAGGAACGAGATGCGCTGGCCGGTGGCCTCCTCGATCAGCCCGCGGCCGATGAGGTTCGGCGGCGAACCGATCGGGGTGAGCAGGCCGCCCACGCTCGCGCCGTAGGCGAGCATGAGCATCAGCGCGACGCCGACGCGCAGTCGCAGCGGGTCGAACGGCTTCCCCTCCGGGGTTTGCTGGCGGACGAGTTCGGCGATGACGGCGAGGATGCCGACGGCGGTGGGCAGCAGCATCGCGACCGTGGCGGTGTTGGACACCACCGCCGAGAGCACGCAGGTGATCGCGCCGAACGCGATGATGACCCGCCACGCGCTCTTGCCCACGCCCGGCAGCGACAGGATGGTGAAGGCGAACCGCCTGGCCACGCCGTGCCGCAGCATGGCCTGGGCGAGGATGAACGCGCCGATGAAGGTGAACACCGTCGAGGAGCCGAACGGTTCGAGCACGTCGTCGGGCGGCATCACGCCGAGGATCACCACCGCGGCGACGCCGAGCAGACCGCCCACCGGGATCGGCACCGGTTCGCACACCCACAGCACGATCACGCCCAGCAGCACGGCGGCGAGCTTGTGCTGGGCAGGTTCGAGCTGGGTCGGCAGCAGCAGGAAGAGGATGGTCAACGCCGGGGCGAGGAACAGGCCGGTGGTGCGGCGGGCTCGCTCGAACCGCTCCTCCGCCGGGGACAGCACCTGCTCACCGAGGCTCTTGTACGTGCTGCCGGACAGCAGCACCGAGGTCACGCTCTGCTCCGCGGGCTTCTTGCCCGATTCGTCCGCAGGGTCCATGCGCCGACGATAGGCGCGACGTGACCTGGTTCACCACATCGGTGATCAAAACGAATCGATCAACCCGCGCAGCGGGTTCCTTCGGGCGGCACTTCGAGGTCCACCAGGTACTTGGTGCCCGCTTCGTCGACGCAGCCCACCCCCTGCAGGAACACCGTGTGCTGGGTGCCCTCGTAGGTCATCAGCCTGCCGTGCAGCGCCTGCGCCAGCTGCACGCCCGCCTGGTACGGCGTGGCGGGGTCGGCGGTGGTGGAGATGACCAGCACCGGCGGCAGCTGCCCGACCTGCGGCTGGGTGGGCTCGCCGGTCACCGGGACGGGCCAGAACGCGCACATGTCGCGGGCCGAGCTGGGCGGGTTGCCGTCGTCGAGGAACGGCGCGGCCTCGCGGTAGCGGCGGTCCGCGGCGCGGACCTCCTCGGGGTCCAGGACGCGCTTGTCGTCGACGCAGTGGATCGCGTCGAAGGCGTCGGTGGTGTTGCTGTAGCCGCCCGTGGCGTCGCGGCCGAAGTAGCTGTCGGCCAGGCCCAGCATTGTCTGGCCGCGCCCCTGCTTGAGCTCGGCGAGCCCGGTGTCGAGGGTTTCCCACAGCGTCGGCGCGTAGAGCGCCTGGATCGCGGCCATCGTGGAGTCCGAATAGGACAGTTCGCGGCCGTAGCCGGCCTGCACCGGCTTGTCGACCAGCGGGCGGGTGAGCTGCTGGAAGCGGTGGACCGCCTGCTTCGGGTCGTTGCCGAGCGCGCACTGCGAGCGCGCCGCGCACCAGGCGGCGAAGTCGTCGAAAGCACGCTGGAAACCGGCACCTTGGGCGACCAGGGCGTCCACCGTGGTCTGACCGGGGTCGATGGCTCCGTCGAGGACCATCGCGCGGACGTTGCCGGGGAAGCTCTCGGCGTACTCCGAGCCGATCCGGGTCCCGTAGGAGTAGCCGAGGTAGTTCAGCTTCGGTTCGCCGAGCGCGGAGCGCAGCACGTCCAGATCGCGCACCACGTCGCGGGTTCCGACGTTGCCGAGCATGTCGACGCCGGTGCGCTCGGCGCACTTGCCCGCGTACTCGCGCTCCTCCTGCTCGGACTGGGCGACGCCCGGCGGTGAGGTGTCGGCGTCGGAGTCCAGGCGTTCGGCGTCGCGTTCGGGGTCGGTCAGGCAGCGCACGGCGGGTTCGGAAGCGCCGATGCCGCGAGGGTCGAAGCCGACCAGGTCGAAGCGCTCCCCCAGGTCGTTGTCGGCGATGCTCTCGGTGAGGCTCGCCGCCGCGCTCATGCCCGACGCGCCGGGCCCACCCGGGTTGACCATCAGCGAACCGATGCGCGCCTGCTGGTCGGAGGCCGGTTTGCGCAGGACCCCGATCCGGATGGTCTTGCCGTCCGGGTGCGCGTAGTCCATCGGCACTTCCAGCCGCGCGCACTCCAGTTCCGGGTCCTGGAAGGCGGCCCGCTCGGAGGAGGAGGTCGCGTAGTCGGAGCACGGTCCCCAGCTGAGCTCCTGGCCGTAGAAACGGTCCAGGCCGGTGGGGATCGGGCCGACGGGCCCCTTGCGCTCGTTGTGCGGCTGCAACGGCTGATCGCTCGGGACGCCGCATCCTCCGGCGGCCAGCACGAGCAGGGCCATCGCGGTCAGCACTCGAAGTCGGCGGGCCATCTGGTGATCCTGACATGAACGTGCCCGTGTGATTCATGTCGGGCAGGGGCACACCACCTGGGTGGGTGCGCGAAGATGGGCGCATGCCCCAGTTGCGGATCGCACTCGCACAGGTCAACACGTGTGTCGGCGACATCGTCGGCAACAGCTCGCTGGTCCTGGACTGGACTCGCCGCGCTGTGCAGGACGGCGCCCACGTGGTGGCGTTCCCGGAGATGACGCTGTCCGGTTACCCGATCGAGGACCTGGCGGTGCGCAAGTCGTTCGCCGCGGCGAACCGCGAAGCGCTGGAGCGGCTGGCGCGCGATCTGCAGGCCAACGGCTGCGGCGACGCGCTGGTGGTGGTCGGCCACCTGGGCCGCGACGACGAGGGGCCGCGCAACTCCGCGTCGCTGCTCTACGGCGGCGAGGTCGTGGCCACCTACGACAAGCACCACCTGCCCAACTACGGCGTCTTCGACGAGGCCCGCAACTTCGCGCCCGGCTTCGACCTGCCGATCGTCAAGCTGCACGGCATCGACGTCGGCGTGGTGATCTGCGAGGACATCTGGCAGAACGGCGGCCCGGTGGCCGCGCTGGGCAAGGTCGGCGTCGACCTGGTCGTGTGCATCAACGCCTCGCCCTACGAGCGGTCCAAGGACGACCAGCGGGTTCCGCTGGTGTCGGGCCGCGCGGTCGAGGCCGGGGCTCCGCTGGCGTACGTGAACCTGGTGGGCGCGCAGGACGAGCTGGTCTTCGACGGCGACTCGCTGATCGCCGACGCCGAGGGGCGGATCATCGCCCGGGCACCGCAGTTCACCGAGCACCTGCTGGTCGCCGACCTGGAGCTGACCGCGGGCGGCCACACCTCGACGACGGTTCCGGCCGAACCCGGGCCGATGCGGATGCCGGCCTTCGACGTGCACCGGACGGTCCTGCAGCCCGATGCGCTGCCGAGCTACGAGCCGCTGCCGCTGCCCCCGCCCGCGGAGCCGCTGTCCGACGAGGCCGAGGTGTGGGGCGCGCTGGTCACCGGTCTGCGCGACTACGTGCACAAGAACGGGGCGCGGTCGGTGACCTTCGGGTTCTCCGGCGGCATCGACTCGGCGGTGTGCGCCGCGCTGGCGGTCGACGCGCTGGGCTCGGACTCGGTCCACGGCGTGTCGATGCCGTCGGTGTACTCCTCGGAGCACTCCCGCTCGGACGCCGCCGACCTGGCGCGGCGGCTGGGCTGCCACTTCGAGACGCACCCGGTCGCCGACATGGTCGAGGTCTACGTGCGGCAGCTGGGCTTGACCGGGCTGGCCGAGGAGAACGTGCAGGCGCGGGTGCGCGGCATGCTGCTGATGGCGCTGTCGAACCAGCACGGGCACCTGGTGCTGGCCACCGGCAACAAGACCGAGCTGGCGGTGGGCTACTCGACGATCTACGGGGACGCGGTGGGCGCGTTCGCGCCGATCAAGGACGTGCCGAAGACGCTGGTGTGGAAGCTGGCCCGGTGGCGCAACGAGGACGCGGAGAAGCGCGGCGAGGTGGCGCCGATCCCGGAGAACTCGATCAGCAAGGCCCCCTCCGCCGAGCTGCGGCCGGATCAGACCGATCAGGACTCGCTGCCCGAGTACGACGTGCTGGACGTGGTGATCGACGGCTACGTCGAGGGCGACAAGGGCTACCAGGACCTGGTGTCGGACGGTTTCGACGCGGAGCTGGTCGAGCGGGTGCTGCGGATGGTCGACCGGGCGGAGTTCAAGCGCCGGCAGTACCCGCCGGGCACCAAGATCACCTTCAAGGCCTTCGGCCGCGACCGCAGGCTGCCCATCACCAACCGCTGGCACGAGATCGCTCCGTAGGGCGTCCCACCTCGGGGCGTGGTGCGGCCGCGGGAGGCGGTTCGGACCGGAACCGCCCTGCTCCCGCCACCCGGAGGTGAGCGGGAGCGCGGACCCTAGACTCGCGGGAATCCGCTTCCGGGAGCCGCTGGGCGGCTGACCGGGTTCGTCGGGAGCATTGGGGGCCGGTTGTGTGGGTTGTGCACGCGTTGTGCGACTCCGGGGGCCGGTTGCTGGTGTGGGCCGAGGACTCGGAGCGACCCGCGCGGCTGCCCGGGCGGGCGCCCGCCGGAGTTCTGGCGCACCCGTTCGCCGTGGACGGCGAGGAGCTGCTGGGCGCGGTCCCCGTCGACGGGGTCGTCGAGAGCGCCGAGCTGGCGCTGCCCTCCTTCGCGTCGGCCCCGGTGGCCTCACCGGAGCTGGTGCGGGATCCGCTGACGGCCGGAGCGGCACCGCGCGGGAAGTTGCGGTTGCGGCACTGGCGGGTGGGCGCGGTGTCGATCCCGCCCGCGGTCCTGCCGGAGCTGCTCGCCGCCGAGCTGCCCGGGTGCCGGATCGGGTCGGACGCGAGGTTCCTGGGCGAGCTCGCCGACTTCGCCGAGTCCCTGGTCACCGGCGGCCGGGTGATCCCGTCGCTGCTCTTCGAGGGCGATCGGCCCGCCGCGCGGTGGATCCCGGCGATGGCGGGATCGGATTCCGCGCGGTTCGTCGCGCTGCGCGACGCGATGCCGCACGCCCTGCGCGCCGCGAGCGGAGACGCGCCGGAGCAGGTCCTGCACGCGGCGCTGAACGCGCTGGTCGACGACCTCGCGCGCACCAAGCTCACGCGGGGTCTCGTCGCGGCCGAGGGGCCCACCGCGGCCTGGCTCAACGCCCTGACCGGTGAGCCGCACTTCGCCGGCGACCGCGCTCAGCTGCGCACGCTCGCCCGCCAGCTGGAGTCCTGGCACACCGGTCTGGCCGGGCAGAGCCCGTTGCGCACCTGCTTCCGGCTGCACGCGCCGGAGGACGACGAGCCGGACTGGATCGTGGAGTTCATGCTGCAGGCCGTCGACGACCCGGGCGTGCTGATCTCCGCGCAGGACGTGTGGGCCGACAACGACCACGTGCTGCACCGCTGGGTGGACCAGCCGCAGGAACTGCTGCTCGCCGAGCTCGGCCGCGCCAGCCGCATCTGCCCGGAGCTCGACGCCGCGCTGCGCTCGACGCACCCGACCGAGCTGGTGCTCGACACCGAAGGGGCCTACGAGTTCCTCAGCCGCGCCGCTCACCTCGACCAGGCCGGTTTCGCGGTCCTGCTGCCGTCGTGGTGGGGGCGCAGCCAGCGGCAGCTCGGCCTGAAGCTCAACGCCACCAGCACGGGGACCGCGGGCGCGGTCACCAAGGAATCCGGCATCGACAAGAACGCCCTGATCGACTACCGCTGGGAACTGGCGCTGGGCAACGAGACCCTGACCCAGGACGAGCTCGCCGAGCTGGCCGCCGCCAAGGTCCCGCTGGTGCGGATGCGCGGGCGCTGGGTGCAGGTCGACCGCAAGCTGCTGGCCGCCGGCCTGGCGATGCTGGAGCAGGACGCGACCGGCCAGATGACCGCGCTCGACCTGCTCAAGCAGGCGGGCGGTGAGGGCGAGGAGCAGCGCCCGCTGCCGGTGGTGGAGGTCAACGCCACCGGCTGGCTCGGCGAGCTCATGTCGGGCCAGGCCGACCAGCACCTCGAACCCGTCGACCCGCCGACCGGTTTCGGCGCGACGCTGCGCCCCTACCAGCGCCGCGGGCTGGCGTGGCTGGCGTTCCTGAACCGGCTCGGGCTCGGCGGCTGCCTGGCCGACGACATGGGCCTGGGCAAGACCGTGCAGCTGCTCGCGCTGGAAGCCCTCTCCCGCCAGGAGGAGTCGCGCCCGCCGACGCTGCTGGTGTGCCCGATGTCGGTGGTCGGCAACTGGCAGCGCGAGGCCGAGCGCTTCGCGCCCGGGCTGCGGGTGCACGTCCACCACGGCGGCCGGCGGCTCAGCGGCGAGGACCTGCGCGACGAGGTGGAGCGCTACGACCTGGTGATCACCACCTACCCGCTGGCCGCGCGAGATGCCGAGGCGCTGCGCGAAATCCGCTGGGAACGCGTGGTCCTCGACGAAGCGCAGAACATCAAGAACAGCAACTCCCGGCAGGCCAAGGCGGTTCGCGGGTTGTCGGCGCGGCAGCGCATCGCGCTGACCGGCACGCCGGTGGAGAATCGGCTGGCCGAGCTCTGGTCCATCATGGACTTCGCGAACCCGGGAATCCTCGGCTCGCTGAGCACTTTCCGCGCCCGCTACGCGGTTCCGGTGGAGCGCGACGGCGACACCGACGCGGCGGCGAGGCTGCGCCGGGTCACCGGGCCGTTCGTGCTGCGGCGGGTCAAGACCGATCCCGCGGTCATCACCGATCTGCCCGACAAGATCGAGATGAAGCAGCTGTGCAACCTCACCTCCGAGCAGGCCACGCTGTACCAGGCGGTGGTGGACGACATGCTCGCGCGCATCGCCGAGAGCGAGGGCATGGAACGCCGGGGCCTGGTGCTGGCGACCATGTCCAAGCTCAAGCAGGTCTGCAACCACCCCGCCCAGCTGCTCGGCGACGGCTCGCCGCTGCCCGGCCGTTCCGGCAAGCTCGCGCGGCTGGAGGAACTGCTCGAATCGGTGCTCGCCGAGGGCGACAAGGCGCTGGTGTTCACCCAGTTCGCCGAGTTCGGCGGGCATCTCGTGCCGCACCTGTCGGCGCGCTTCGACACCGAGGTGCCGTTCCTGCACGGCGGCACGCCGAAGAAGGCCCGCGACGCGATGGTCGAGCGCTTCCAGGACCCCGAGGGGCCGCGGATCTTCCTGCTCTCGCTGAAGGCGGGCGGCACCGGCTTGACGCTGACCGCCGCCAACCACGTCATCCACCTCGACCGCTGGTGGAACCCGGCGGTCGAGGACCAGGCCACCGACCGGGCGTTCCGCATCGGGCAGCGCCGGGACGTGCAGGTGCGCAAGCTGACCTGCATCGGCACCCTGGAGGAGAAGATCGACCGGATGATCGAGGACAAGAAGGCGCTGGCGCAGCTCGTCGTGGGCAGCGGCGAGAACTGGCTGACCGAGCTGTCCACCCAGCAGCTGCGCGAACTGGTGACGCTGGACGCGGAGGCGATCGGTGCCTGAGCAGTGGAAGTTCGAAGCGCGCGGGCCGATCCGGGTCTCCGGTGGCATCAAGGCGCGCAGCAAGCGCGGCTCGATCCCGCAGACCTGGTGGTCGCAGCGGTTCATCGAGGTACTGGAGTCCTTCGGCATGGGCGGCCGGCTGCAGCGCGGCAAGAACTACGCGCGCGCCGGCCAGGTGCTGAACCTGACGCTGTCGACGAGCGTGGTGGTCGGCCTGGTGCAGGGTTCGCGGTCGGAGCCCTACCGGGCGCGGATCGGGATCAAGGCCTTCACCTCGCAGCAGTGGGCCCACATCGAGCGGGAACTGGCGGGTCAGGCGCTGTACGCGGCGAAGCTGCTGGCCGGTGAGATGCCGACCGATCTGGAGCGGGTGTTCGCTGAGCTGGGGCTGGAGCTGTTCCCGTCGACGATGCGCGAGCTGACGATGGACTGCTCGTGCCCGGACTGGGAGATCCCCTGCAAGCACCTGGCCGCCACCTGCTACCTGCTGGCGGAGTCCTTCGACGAGGACCCGTTCCAGATCCTGGCGTGGCGCGGGCGCAGCCGGGAAGAGCTGCTCGACCGGTTGCGCGCCCTGCGCGGAACGCAGCAGGTCACCTCGGAGGAGGCATCGGCCGAGAAGCCGCTGGAGGACCACCTGCACGACTTCTGGACCAGCCCCGCCCCCGCCGGGACGTCCGAGGGCCAGGCGGCCGGGACACCGGTGCTCGACGAGCTGGAGCCGCTGCCGCTGGAGGTGGACGGCGTGCCGGTGACCGATCTGCTGCGTCCGGCCTACCGGGCGTTCACCGAGTAGTGGTGCGGGGAGGGGAGTACCCCCAGGTGGCTCCCCTCCCCGACTTCGCACGGCTCCCACGCGCTCCGTCCGTTGGACGCGCGTGGGAGCCGTTGGTTGCCTGCCGGGTTTTCCCGTTTTTGCCGGAACTCTCGCGACCCGGGTATGGCTTTCCGAGCGACGGCGGGATATGTCTTGTCGCGCACGGAGATCGGGAGGGCGCATGCGCTGGGTGAAGTTCGGCATCGGGTTGGTCGTGGCAGCGGCGGTGGCGGTGGGGTGCTCCGCGCCGCCACCCGCACCGCAACCGGCCCCGAACCGGCTGCAGGACGTCCTAGGGCGCGGTGAGCTGCGGGTGTGCAGCACCGGCGACTACCGGCCCTTCACCTACCGCGACGCCGCAGGGGCGTGGAGCGGCATCGACATCGACGTCGCCCACGACATGGCGCGCGAGCTCGGCGTGCGCGCCACGATCGTGCCCACCACGTGGAAGACGCTGATGGACGACTTCGCGGCGCGCTGCGACATCGCCGTCGGCGGGGTGTCGATCACCCTGGAGCGCGCCCAGCGGGCGTTCTTCAGCACGCCGTTCGGGGTGGACGGCAAGACGCCGATCACGCGCTGCGAGAACGCGGCCCGGTTCCAGACCCTGGAGCAGATCGACCAGCCCGGGGTGCGCGCGGTGGTCAACCCCGGCGGCACGAACGAGAAGTTCGCCCGGCAGAGCCTCAAGCGGGCGACCATCGTCGAGCACCCGGACAACAACACGATCTTCCAGCAGATCGTCGACGGCCACGCGGACCTGATGATGACCGACGCCTCGGAGACCCGCTGGCAGGCGCGGCAGCACCCGGAGCTGTGCCCGGTCCACCCGGAGCAGCCGTTCACCTTCGCCGAGAAGGCCTACCTGCTGCCGCAGGGCGACGTGGCGTTCCAGCAGTGGGTGAACCACTACCTCGACATCGCCCGCCACGATGGCACCTACCAGCGGTTCGCGTCCGCGTGGATCGGCTGAGCGGCTGTGATGTGAGCCGGTAGTCATCGCCTCGCCGTGTCCCTCGTGCGAGGCTGGGAAGTGCAACCATCCGCAACTACCCGGGGACCCGCTTCGGGCCTCGAGGGAACAGGACGGTCAACGATGACTGCTGCCCACAACCAGGGCGAGACCGCGGCCCCCTACGGATCGGGGCCCGGCCGGCGCAAGGTGCGCATCCACCACCTCCAGCAGCTCAAGGAGCGCGGCGAGCCGTGGCCCATGCTCACCTCCTACGACATGTACAGCGCGCGCATCTTCGACCAGGCCGGCATCCCGGTGCTGCTGGTCGGTGACTCCGCGGCCAACAACGTCTACGGCTACGAGACCTCGCTGCCGGTGACCGTGGACGAGATGCTGCCGCTCACCCGCGCGGTCACGCGTTCCGTCGAGCACGCGCTCGTGGTCGCCGACCTGCCGTTCGGCTCCTACCAGGCCTCGCCCCAGCAGGCGCTGGAGACCGCGACCCGGTTCATGAAGGAAGGCCGCGCGCACGCGGTGAAGCTCGAGGGCGGGCGCCGCTTCGCCCCGCAGATCGAGGCGCTGACCTCGGCGGGCATCCCCGTGATGGCCCACATCGGCTTCACCCCGCAGCACGAGCACGGCCTCGGCGGCTACCGGGTGCAAGCCCGCGGCGACCAGGCCGACCAGCTGCTCGACGACGCTCTCGCCGTGCAGGAGGCGGGCGCGTTCTCGGTGGTGCTGGAGATGGTCACCGCCGAAGCCGCCAAGCGCGTCACCAACGAGCTGCGCATCCCCACCGTGGGCATCGGCGCGGGTCCGGACTGCGACGCCCAGGTGCTGGTGTGGACCGACATGTCCGGCATGAACACCGGTCGCACGGCCAAGTTCGTCAAGCAGTACGCCGACCTCGGCAACATCCTCTCCGGCGCGGCGGAGCAGTTCGCCGCGGAGGTCAAGGGCCGCTCCTTCCCCGGCCCCGAGCACTCCTTCCACTGATCGACCGCGCGAGGGGCCCGGGGTGCGCGCACCCCGGGCCCCTCGTCGTCAGCCCGCCCGGTGGGCGAGGACGTCGGCGTGGCAGGGCTTGGGGGCGCACCAGCAGCCGAGGGCCCGGCCGGCGAGCTCTCCTTCGCGGAGGCGTTCCAGCAGGTCGGGGCGGCCGTCGAGCCACTGCTCGTAGTGGCGGACCATGGCTTCGCGGTCGGTCTTGGCCTCGGAGACGAAGGGGCTGGCGAAGTCCGACTGCGGCCATCCGTGCCTCGGACCGGAATGGCCCACGTAGGTCAGCAGGTCCTGCTCCACCAGCCACGGCACCAGGTGCTTGTGCGGTCCGTCCTTGCGGACGTTGACCACCACGGCGTGCCCGTCGAGCAGTGCGTCCGCCCGCTCCCGCTCGTCATCGCTCCAACTGCTCGCTTCCTCCGGCAGCACCCGAACCACCTCCGCCCCCAGCCTGCCGTCAACGCGGCCACGCCACGACCCCGGCCGCGCTCAACACCCGGAATACCGCCGTAATCAGGGAACGGAATACCGCAGTAATCCACCCAACCGACGATCACCAGACCGAAAACTCCGGTAATCGGTGCCCTGAATACCGCCGTAATCGGGGAAACGAGTGCCGCGGTGATCCGCCTCCCCGGGGGTCACAGGACCGGGTGCACCGGTGATCCACGTCCTGGACACCGCCGTGATCGGGGTGGGCCTGGCTCGGGGCGGCGGATTCGGGTTGAGGGTGGCCGGGTTCCGGTCAGACGTCGGTGATGCGGAGGCCTGCGTGGGCCTTGTAGCGGCGGTTGATGGCGATGAGGTTGGCGGTGAAGGCCTCGACCTGGTGGGCGTTGCGGAGGCGGCCGCCGTAGATGCCGCGGACGCCGGGGATGATGTCGGCGAGTTCCCGAACCGTGTCGGTGGCCTCGCGGTCGTCACCGAGGACCAGGACGTCGAGGTCGACGTGGTCGACACCGAGGTCGGCCAGGGTCACCGCGGAGACGTGGTGGAAGGCGGCGGTGACGCGCGAGTCGGGCAGGATCTGCTCCGCCTGCTGGGCCGCGCTGCCCTCGTCGACCGGGAGCGCGTAGGGGCCCTTCTTGTCGAAGCCCAGCGGGTTCACGCAATCGATGACGATCTTGCCCGCCAGCTCGGTCTGCAGCGACTTCAGCGTGTCGGCGTGGCCCTCCCACGGCAGTGCCGCCAGCACCAGGTCCGAGGCCGCCGCGCAAGCCGCGTTGTCGGCGCCGGTGACGTCGCCGCCGGCGATCTCCTTGATCTCGTCGGCCGCCTGCTGCGCGCGCTCCGCGTTGCGGGACCCGATCACGACCTTCAGCCCGGCCTTGGCCCAGCGGATCGCCAGTCCCCGGCCCTGAGCTCCGGTACCGCCCAACACTCCGACGGTCATCTCCCGCACGCTCGTCACCTTCACGGCCCCTTTCGTCGCCATCGACCTTCCGCGATCCACAATCGACCCGTGGCCCCGAGAATGCCACGAGGTGTGCGTCAGGCCACTTCGAACTCGACGTCGCGGCGGGCCGGGTCGGCGGTCACCAGCCGCACCCGGACCTGCTGGCCCTCGACGAGGCCACCGCCGGTGCAGCGGGCGATGATCGGCGGGTCGGCGACGAAGACCTCCCCCGCCACCCCGTTGGGCACGCGCAGCACGGTCGCCGGGAACTCCTCGCCGACCCGCGACTCCAGCGACCAGGCCTGCGTCTGGGCGATGCAGGCCCGCTCGACCTGCGCGGCGACCCGGTCCGAGCCGCCCATCGCCGAGGGCAGCCCGGCCAGCGCCTCCAGCACCCACCCGGGGATCTCGCGCCCGGCGGTCACCGCCAGGCAGACCTCCGCGCTGTAGCGGTCCACCAGCCGCCGGATCGGGGCGGTGACGTGCGCGTAGGAGGCGCCGATGCCGGCGTGCCCGGACTTGGCGGGAGCACCGTCACCGAACGCCGTGTAGCCGGCGCCGCGCAGCAGGCGGGTGGCCGCGACGTGCACGGCCAGCGCCTCCGGGCGGGCCGGGTCGAGCTCGGCGAGCGCTTCGGCGGCCGAGAGGCCGACCGGCCAGTGCACGCCGAGCTGGTTGGCCGAGCGCCGCAGCACGTCGACGGTGCCGGAGTCCGGGTCGGGCACCGTGCGCAGCACGCCGACACCGGCCTCCAGCATGATCTCGGCCGCGCACATGCCGGTGAGCAGCGAGATCTCGGCGTTCCACTCCTCGACGACCAGCCGGGGCCGCAGCGCCAGCCGCCAGCCGCCGTTGCCGTCGGACTCCACCTGCTGCTCGGGGAGCCCCAGCTCGATCGCGCCGCGCCGCAGCGCCTGCTCGCGGCGCAGCCTGCCGATCTCCGGCAGCAGCTCGATCGACGGGTGCGCGCAGCCCTGCACCAGCGAGCGGTGCACGCCCTCGTAGTCGAGGCGGGCGACCGAGCGCACCAGCGCGCGGCGCAGGTCCACCAGCTCCGGCGAGCCCTCGGCGTCCAGGTCGATGGTCCACAGCACGGCGGGGCGCACCTGGTCGGGAAGCAGGCTCGCGGCGTCCTCGGACAGCCTCGTGGGGTGCAGCGGGATGTTGCCGTCGGGCAGGTAGAGGGTCTGGCCGCGCCGCCGCGCCTCCTCGTCGAGCGCCCCGCCGGGCGGGACGAATGCGGCGACGTCGGCGATGGCGTAGTGGACCCGGTAGCCGGGACCGCGGCGTCGCAGCAGCACGGCCTGGTCGAGGTCCTTGGCGCCCGGCGGATCCACGGTGACCAGCGGCAACTCGGTGGCGTCGTGGCGGAACCCGGTGGGCAGCGGTTGGGCGACGGTCTGCTCGACCTCCGCGAGCGCGCCCGTCGGGTAGTCGCGGGGCAGGTTCAGCTCGCGGCGGACCGCGGCGAAGTCGAGCCCCCACTGGTGCGCGGCGACGGGAGGAACAGCGTGGACGCCGTCCGGGGACTTCTCCGCCGCCGCCACGAGAACTCAGTCCTCTTCTTTCCAGCGGCGGTCGGCCTCATCGGCCGCCTCGTTGCGCTCCTCGGCTATCTCCAGCGCGCGAGCGGCGGTCTGCTGGTCCGGGTACGGGCCCAAGCGATCGGCGGCACGGCAGCCCGATTTGGGCTCGACCTGCCGATGCTTCAAACAGAAGTACCAACCTCCGCGGGCCATGCGTCGAGCCTCGCACGGGAACGCCGAGCTGTCACGCTTCGCGCGCGGGTTCGACCGGGATGTCCGAACGGCCACCACGGTTGGTCACCAGGCGGGCGGCGGTGGTGCGGCCGGGGGCTGGGCGCCGCGCGGCGGGATCGGGTCCAGGCAGGACACCAGCACCTGGTGGTCCTCCGGGTTCTCGATCCGGCGGCCGTCGCGCATCCGGTACTCCAGCTCGCCGTCGTCGCCGACCTCGACGGTGCAGCCGACCTCGGCCAGCTGGTCGTCGTCGAGGTTGGCCAACCGCTCGTAGCGGGACGGCACCACCCGGTAGACCGGCCACTGCACGTGCCCGAAGGCCTGGTGGAACTCGGCGAGCAGGTTGCGCATCTGCTGCTGCCACGGCAGCGGCATCGCCTCGGCGAGCGAACGCGGTAACACCGCGTAACCCGCCGAGCTCCCGGGCGGTGACTGGTTCAGGTAGTCACCGAGCGGCGTGCTCGACGCGGGCGGACCGGTCGGCCGCGGAATCGGGTCCGGCGTGAACATGAGCAACCCTTTCCGGAGTTTCAGCAGGCCGACGCCATTCTTACCTACCGCACGCCGCCTGCGGCGGGTATCGCGCCGGGCGGCGCGGGCGTGTCCGCGACCGGCCGGACGACCGTCGGCAGCAGCTGCCCTCCGTCCCACAGCTTCGTGACCTCGACTGATTCACCCGGCTGCGGTGCGTGCAGCAGTTGATCGTCGCCCAGGTAGAGCCCGACGTGGTGGATTCCGTGCGGGTCCCGGCCGTAGCCCCAGAACACGAGATCACCCGGTTGGGCCTGCGCGAGGGGCACGTGCACGCCGCCTTGGAAGTACTGGGTCTGCGAGTACTTGGGGATCTCGACGCCTGCCGCCTTCCACGCCTGCTGCGTCAGGCCCGAGCAGTCGAACGCCGCGGGACCGGCCGCGCCCCACACGTAGGGCTTGCCCAACTGGCCCTTGGCGTAGGACAGCGCCTGGCCGGCGAGCACGCTGGCACCGGGCATGTCGTCGCAGCCGGTGATGCCGGGGACGTTGCCCTCGACGCTGACCAGGTGCGCGGCCATCGGCTCCCAGCGGTGGTAGCGCAGCGGGAACGCGGAGCGCTCGACGCGCTGCGCGGCCGTGCCGGGCCGCAGCTCCTCCCAGCCGGGAACTTCCTGCAGCACGTCGTAGAACTTGTTGATCTGGTAGTCGACGTCGGTGACCTGCGCGACCGTTCCCCAGCCCATCGAAGGCCGCATCTGGAAGATGCCCAGCGAGTCGCGGTCGCCGTGGGTCAGGTTGGCCAGGTTCGACTCGGTCTTGCCCGCCTGGATGGCGATCTGCCAGGCGCGCGGCGGAAGTCCGCGCTGCTTGCCGACCTCGATGATGCGCTTGGCCAGCTCGACCGACTCGGGCTTGAGGGTGCCCGCGTCGCTCTCACCCCGCCCGGCACCGTCGCCCCACGGACCGAGGTCGGCACTGCAGTTGGACCAGCCCTGGTTGCCGCCGCTGCTGCTGATCAGCATCGTCAGCACGCCGAGACCGATCATTCCTGCGAAACCCGCGAGCACGATGAAAGCGACCACGAGCTTGCGCATGCGTCAACCTTCCTTGTCGTACTGGGCCACCCGCCATCCGGCCGGGGTCTTGTTCACGGTCACGTTGAGCACCCCGATGTCGGTGGGCAGCCGCACGACCATCGAGCCCTCGGTGGAGGTCACCGCGGCGGGCGCACCGGTGATCACGTTGCCCGCGTTCACCGGATCCACGGTGGACAGCTCGGTGAGGAACTCGTCGGTGGTCAGCGGGCGCAACCCGTCCAGCCACCGCTGGCGGTCGGCGCCGACCGGGTGGTTCACCCAGGCCTCGCCCCACTTCTCCACGATCGCCACGCCCGCCGGGTCCGGTGCGGTCGGCGTCGGACCGGCCTGCGGCACCGAGATCGTCGGCGGCCGCTTCGTCGTGGGCACCACGGCGGAGCGCTGCGGCGGCAGCGTGTACGACGTCGTCCGGCCACCCCCGGCGGCCTCGTTGCGGGTCGGCGGCGGTTCGGGCAGCAGGAGTCCGACGACCGTCGCCGCCGCGCCCACCACGACCAGCGCGGCGGCCAGGTGTTTGGGCGAGCGCAGCGGCCAGCCCCAGAACCTGCGGTACACCGCGGCTCGCCCGCGGTGCGTCCGGATCGGCATCAGCTCCCCCTCATCTGGTCAGCCATCGGCCACCTCCAGCCCTCGGGAGGGCCGGTAGATCACGTGCACCGGACGGCCCTGCACGACCTCGCGGTCGGCCAGGCGCGGCGAATCGGCGCCGGCCGGCTGGTCCGACACGCGCTCCACCGTCGCCCGCGACGGGATCAACACCGGATCTTCGTCGTTCCCGTCCCACTTGGCATCCGCCACCGGGTTGGTATCGACCACCCGACTGGTCGCACGCGCTTCCGGAACGCCCTGCACGCCACCCGGTCTGCGCGGCGAACCGCCACCGGCGGGCAGCGCTCCGGCAGCCGCGCCACCACCCGAGGGGATGGCGCCCTGCGAGGGCGGGGAGCCGTCCTCGCGGTCGAGCCGCTGCGCGACCGCGGGCAGCAGCGCCTCGGGGCGCCGCCTGCGCGGCCGGTCGCCGTACTCCTCGTCTGGGTCGCTGTCGCGGACCTGCTCCCAAAACTCGCCGCCGGCCGGGCTCTCACCGCGACGGCCGAAGCGGGCGAAGATGCCGCCGGGCGCGCGCGGCACCGCGCGCCCGACCGTGCCCACCGACAGCTCGACCATCTGCGTCAGCCGCCGGACCGGCTTGGCCACCAGCAGGAACACGATGGTGATCAGCGCCGCCAGCAGGATCTGGGTGAGCGCCGAGAAACCGCGCGTCGGGTCGAAGATCCAGGTCAAGATCAGCGTGTGCAGGCCCGCCAGCGCCGAGACCATCACGACGTTGAGCACGGCCGCGCCCGCGACGCGGCCGATCAGCCGCAGGATCTGGTGGTAGACCAGCGCCACCAGGCCGATCAGCGGCCCGGCCAGGATCAGCACCCGCAGCAGCACCTGCGCCAGCAGGATCGTGGCCTTGGCCAGCAGCTGGAACGAGGCGTAGGACAGCGACTGCACGCTGGCCAGCACGCCCGCGCCGACCCGGCTGCCGTCGATGCCCTGGAAGTAGCCGTAGGAGCTGCCCATCTTGCCCGCGACGTCCTCGAACGCCTGCTTCTTGGGCTCCGGCGAACCGGCGTCGGCCCCGGCGTTGACCTCCTGCTTGGTCCACGCCTGCGCGCGCAGCAGCTCCCGGCCCAGCTGCTGGGCCTGCGGGGTGTCCGGCGAACCGAACTCGCCGCGCAACCAGTTGCGGTAGACGACCTGGTCGTGCAGCAGCGTCGGCAGCGCGTTGGCCTCGTCGACCCCGACCTCGTGCAGGAAACCGGCCTGCACCGCCGAGGTCCCGGTGATCACGATCTCGTCCAGCGCGTGGGTGTAGACCAGCGGCGTCAGGTAGGTCGCCGAGGCGAACCACAGCCCGGCCAGCGCCCACATGCCGCGCTTGCCGATGCTGGCCAGGTCGCCCTGCCAGATGTAGCGGAACAGCACGACCGCCAGCACCAGCGCGACCAGCCCGAACCAGGGGGCGAAGACGCTGTCGTAGAGCGCGACCGTGCCGGTGGCGATCACCTCGTCCAGCGGGTCCATCAGATCGCCGTTGAGCAGCGCGTAGTGCAGCCCGTTGGTCGCGCCCACCAGGTTCTTGGCGAGGTTGAACAGCTCGTTGCCGACCCAGGTGTCGACCAGCGCGTCGGGGTTGGTCACGCCCTGCGGGCCGCAGCCGAGGTCGTAGGTGTGCCAGATCAGACCCGCGTAGCCGACCTCGTCGTAGGCGCTGCCCGGGTTGCCCGCGCCCATCGGCGCCGGGTCCAGCGCGCCCACCATGCCCGATCCGGGACGCTCCGGGTTGGGCGCCTCCTTGCAGTCGAGGCTCTGGCCCCAGGCCGGGGCCGCCAGCAGCGACTGCATCGCCAGCAGGCCCGCGACCAGCAGGTACGCCTTACGCCGACGCGGCGTCAGCACCTCCGCCGAACGCGTCCGGCGGTTGATCACCAGCGTGGTGATCACCGCTGCGAGCGCAGCGGCGACCAGCAGCATGCCCAAGACCGCGGCGCTCACCGGGCGTCGTCCCCACCCCGCTCGCCCGGCCGGCGGGTCGAGCTCTCGGTGCCGTCATCGAAGCCGATGCCGACGCTTTCGAGTTCGAACTCGTCGAACGATTCGAAATCGTCCCCGTAGTCGTCCTCCACCGGGTCCAGCGCGGAGGTGGTGGAGTCGGAGTTGACGCCGTCGCCGTCCGGCGCGGGCGCCAGCGCTCGCGGTTCGCTGTCCGGCTCGGAAGCCGGGGTGGTGTCCAGCGAGTCGCGCACGTGCTCCAGGTGCGGGCCGGAGAAGTCGATGCGGATCTTCTCCACGCCGCCCGCGCCGTCGCCGAAGATGAACTGGCGCGGCGAGCGGTCCCGCTGGGTGGCGTTGCGGGCAGGCCCCGGCCGGCGCCCCAGCGCCGAGACGACCTGCTCGTACCCGGCGTCGACCGGCACCTTGAGCAGTCGCAGCGCGTCGGCCTGCGCCTGCTCGTCGTCGAGACGGCCGATGAACACCGAGTCCAGCAGCGACACGAAGCCCTGGATGCGCAGGAAGTCCGCCGGGATCTGGCTGGACAGCAGCACCCGCACGTTCCACTTCCGCGAGTCCCGGGCGAAGCGGTTCATCAGGACCCGGCCGGTCGGGACCTCGGAGAGGAAGAACGCCTCGTCGATCCAGACGCCCTTGCGCTCGCCCTTGGGCCGCTCGTAGATCGACCGCTGGGTCAGCCACGCCGCCAGGTTGAGCATCTCCACGCCGAGCGCTTCGGCGTCGGTCCAGTGCTCGCGGCCGACACCGTCCTTGGGCAGCGTCAGACCGGCCATCGTCAGCACGGTGAGCCGGTCGTCACGGGTCTCGGAGTAGGGGTCGGCGTCGTTCTCCGGGATGAGCAGCGCCATCCGCTCCCGGATCTCGTCGAGGAAGTCGGCGACGACCACCGCGTGCTCGTGGTGCTCGCTGGCGTCGCGGCGCAGCGCCTCGAAGACCATGCCCGGGTGCGCGTCGACCCGGCCGCCGACGGCGCGGACCGCGCGCAGCAGCACGATCCGGGTCTGCGGCAGCTTCGCCACCTCGTACGGCAGCAGGCCGGTGAGCACGTCGAGCACGAGGCGGCGCCGGGTGGCCGCGGCCAGCGCGCGTTCCCGCCGCCAGCCGCGCTCCGGGTCCTCCTCGTCGACGAAGTGCTCCAGCTCCGGCTCGGCGACCACCCGGTACGGGTTGAGGATGCCGGGCTGGGCGTTGAGCAGGTTGATGTTGCGCGCGTAGGGCTTGAGCTCCGGCAGGTTGCACAGCTCCGCCAGCGGCCCCGACGGGTCCAGCAGCGTCCAGTGCGCCCCGGCCCGCAACGTCTTGTAGACCGTGCCGCCGCCGAGGAACGACTTGCCGCCACCGAGACCGGCGACCATCGCGGTCAGGCCGGAGGCGTCGCGGACCTCCTGCGCCATCCACGGGTCCCAGGCGACGGGACGCCGGGTGGCGGTGCAGGTCTCGCCGAGCAGGATGCCGCGCCGGTCGCCGACCTCCGCGGTCGCCTGCGGCACGGCCGAGGCCGCCCACACGACCGAGCCGCGACGCAGGTAGGCGGTGTTGGCCAGCGGCTCACCGGGGATGAACTCGCGGGCCATCGCGTACTGCGCCTCGGGGTGCTCGATGGCGACCTTCGGCTTGTACAGGTCGAGGATCTGCTGGGCCAGCCGCAGCGCGTCGCGCTCGGTGGGTCCGGACACCGCCATCCGCCACCAGGACTTGACCCGGGTGGCCAGGGCGGTGAAGCCGGAGGTCATCTCGTCGTCGATCTCCAGCACCCGGCCCGCCTGGCGGGCCAGCGAGGTCGGCGGCTCCAGGCCGTGCTCCTCGGTGTAGTGCCGGACCTGGGAGCGGACCTTGTTCATCTGCCGCTGGAGCTCGCCGCCGACGTCCTCGGGGCGTCGCACGTAGATCCGCGCGGACCACTCCACCGGGGCGGGCAGCCGGTCGGAGTGCTGCATCCACGGGTCGTCGATCTCCGGGATCTGCAGACCGTGCGTCTGGCCCACGGTGAGCACCGCGACGTGCCGGGTGACGCCGGCGTTGGACCCGGTCCGCCCGCGCACGGTCACCGTCGGCGCGTACGGGTCCTGGTGCATGTCGGAGGCGTCGGTGAACGACGCGAGGTCCTCGGGTTCCCACGGCGCGCCGGGCACGGCCGGCAGGTTGCGCGGGGCGGGCAGGCCCAGCGAGCAGGACCGGTGCATCAGCCAGGAGATCTCCTCGGCGGTCACCGGGCGGCCGTCCAGCCCGGCGGAGCCGATCACCTGGTCCAGGTGCTCGATCTCGCTGTCGAGCGCGATGAGCTCGGCGTCGACGGCCTCCGGGAAGACCTTGTGCAGCAGCGGTGCGGCCCGCTCGACGGCGCGGTCCACGACGTTGCGGGTCTGCACCTGGACCCCCAGGTAGACCTCCTTCTCCGCCATCGACCGGCCCATCAGCTGCTGCTGCTCGCCGACCATGTAGTCGTCGAAGCTCAGCGCGCCTTCGGTGTCCGGCAGCGGGTTGCGCGCGTTGTGCACGTGCGCTTCGGCCCACATCCGGATCGGGTAGGGCCGGTTGGTCACCCGCAGGTGGAGCCAGCGTCCCTGCAGTTCCGCGTACTGGCCCGCGATGGCCGCGATGAGGTCCTGGCGCTGCGAGTCGGAGCGGAAGGACCAGCGCTGCGGGGAGAGCCGGTACCAGGCGAAGACGTCCTGGCCGGTGCGCAGCAGGTGCCCGTCGATGGTGCGCGCTGCGATCGACGGGGTGTAGGTCGGGATGGACTGCTCGTCACCCAGGCCCCGCGCGCGTTTGCGCGGCTTGCCGCTGCCCTTGGCACCGCGGATCTTGCCGCTGGAACCGCGGGGTACCTGCTGCGGCTGCTGCTCACCGCCTCGACGGCGACCGAACACCGCGAACCTCCTTGCTACGCGTGCGCCTGCTTCCGACCTGCTGGGACCGGCTGGAGCGCTGCTGCTGCGCCTGCCGGCCCTGTTGCCTGCGTGCCTGCGGCTGACGCCGGGTCTGCCGCTGGGCTTGCCCCTGTCGCGGCTGGCCGCGGCGGGGGCGCTGGTTCTTGGGCACGGGACGACGCCGGCGCACCCGGACGCGGGCGGCGCTGGCCGCCCCGCCGGTGGCCTGCGACTTCTCGCGGGGTGCGGTGAGCTCTCGCATCCACATCTGCATCACCGCGCCGAGCGGGCGTTCGTGCCCGATCTTGGCGCAGATCAGCCGGGTCAAGGCGACGGTGATCACCAGGGCCCACGCCGTGGAGAAGAAGCCGAAGCCGATGTTCATCCGTCGTTCGACGGCCAGGACCAGCAGGAACACCACCGTGCCGACGCCCCACGCCACGTAGCGCGCACGCCAGGGGAAGGTCGCCTTCGGCGGGCCGAGCCAGACGGCGTCTACCCGGTAAACCTCGTCATCGGTGCGTATCCGCACTGGGCATCACCCGTTGGTGCTGAAGAGCTGTGCGATGAAGGTGCCGATGTCGATGCCCGCGTTGGTGACCGCGATACCGACGATGGCCAGCGCGACGAGGACGCCGCCGAGCCTGCGCATCACGCCCGCGTTGTCGCCCTTGCCACCACCGAGCCACAGCAGCAGGATCGCGACGGTCAGCAGCAGCAGCGGTAGCAGGTTGTTCAGGATCCAACCGCGAATGCCTTCGGTGCCCAGCTGAGTCTGCTGGGCGAGTACGTCCAGGTGCGCCAGTGTTTCCAGCGGCATGGCGGTCATCTCTTTACCCCTGAGTACGCGGAGTGTCGTCGGGCCGGTACCTCAACGCGTGGCGGTGATCCGCAACGCGCAGATACGAGTAGAACATGACATGGTCACCAGAAGTAGTGGTTGCGAGCTCGGGTGTGGCGGGTTACAGCGGGACGGCGCAACGGACATCACGCGGTGAATAGGCCATTCGAGCAAGCCACCACGGGCTGGTCATCGCGGAATCGGCGCTCAGGAGGCCGGTTTCGAGCCTGGATCTCGTGGCTGTTCACCCGCTTGCGAGCCCCTTCGTAACGCACCGTGAAAATCCCGGTGGTCCAGTGGATTTCCGCACATCGCACCAGGAAGCACCCAACTGGATCACTCGACGTGATCGCCGAACCCGAAAGAACGAGGTGATCTTGGCACGCACGAATCAGGGTAACGCCCCCAACACGAACAGTTCCCCCCAGGGCATGGGTTTTCACACCTAGACCGAATGGAGCACGTGGGCTACTGCAAGCAGCACAACCACCGTCAGGCAAGCACCGAAGGTGCTTCCTCTTCACCCCACCCCAGCAACTGGCACCGCTGTGCCTTCCCTGCCGGGGATTTCTGACACGTCTTCTGGTGAGGACAACCGCAGCGCCGCGTATCGACATACTCAAGTCGCGGATCCCGGAGCCAGAAGGCGTGTCAGGTTCCGCCGCTGGCACCGCCGAGCAGAGGGACCACTGAGCAGTTGATCAGTAGGGCCGAGTGCGCACCGAACAGCACGTCCGACCTCAAGAGAAGCCCCTTACCAAGGACACCCCAGAAAGAGGAGAGCGGAAGAGTCGGTCTGTAAGCCGGATTCTGTTCCCGGCGGCCTTCCGGCCAAACCGTTCAGCGACCATCTATCTAGGCCCGCCGTCGCCGACGAGCTCGTGCGGCCTACCCGCGAACCTCGGGCGAGCAACCCTCAACCGTCCGCGCGGGCGCCGGAACGCCCATCTTGGCCTTGCTCCGGGTGGGGTTTACCGAGCCACCCCGGTCGCCCGGGGTGCTGGTGGTCTCTTACACCACCGTTTCACCCTTACCCGACGCGTGCGCCGGGCGGTCTGCTTTCTGTGGCACTTTCCCGCGGGTCGCCCCGGGTTGCCGTTGGCAACCACCCTGCTCTGTGGAGTCCGGACTTTCCTCGACGGGCCGTGGCCCGCCGCGATCGCTCAACCGGCTCTTCCGCACCGCCGATTTTACCGCCGCGCCCGCGACGCCTTCCGGCCAGGCCTGTTCACGCCCAGTGGGAGATGTCGTTGACCAGGCGCACGGAGGCGTTGCCGTCGGGGTAGAACTCCACGATGGACAGCGACGCGAGGTCGAGGTGCAGCCGGTAGAAGACCTCCGGACCCACGTCCAGGCCCATGCGCAGCAGCGACTTGATGGGGGTGACGTGGCTGACGACGATGATCGTCTTGCCCGCGTGGCGCTCGACGAGGTCGTCGCGAGCGGCGGTGACCCGCTGGTGGACGGCGGCGAGGCTCTCCCCGGCCGGGGGCACGACGGTGGGGTCGCCGATCCACGCGCGGTGCAGCTCGGGGTACTTCTCGGCGGCTTCCAGGAAGGTGAGCCCCTCCCACTCGCCGAAGTCGGTTTCGAGCAGGCCGTCGTGGAACTCGAGCTCGCCGCCGGTGGCGTCGGCGACCGCCTGGGCGCTCTGCCGGGTGCGGGTGAGCGGCGAGGCGATGATCGGGGCCGGGCCGTCGTCGGTGACGACGCCGTCCATCGCGGCGAGGCGCTTGGCGGCGGCGTGGACCTGCCGCTCCCCCAGCTCGGTGAGCTCCACGTCGCCGCGGCCGGAGTAGCGCCTGTCGACCGACATCGGTGTCTGGCCGTGCCGCAGGAGCAGCATCTTGACGGGTGCGCCCCGGAGGTTCTGCCAGCCGGACGGTCGGCTGCGGGCCGAGGCGCTCTCCGCCTCGGTGACCTGCTCGGACTCGTCCGCGACCTGCCGGGGTTCGATGGTGTCGCCGTCCATCGCGTCGTTGGCGAGCTTGTCGGCGGCGGAGTTCTCGGCGCGCGGGATCCACTCGTAATCGACCTGCTGGAAGTCGGCGGCGAGCTGCCGGGCGAGGGCGTTGAGCGGCTGGATGTTGGCGTGCTTGACCTTCCAGCGCCCGGACATCTGCTCGATGACGAGCTTGGAGTCCATCCGCACCGAGACTTCGGCGGCGCCGAGCTCGCGGGCAGCGCGCAGCCCGGCGATCAGGCCCTGGTACTCGGCGACGTTGTTGGTGGTCTCGCCGAGCCCGATGGCTCGTTCGGCCAGGACGGCGCGGGTTCCGGCGTCGAGCACGACCGCGCCGCAGCCGGCCGGGCCGGGGTTGCCGCGCGATCCGCCGTCGGCTTCGACGATGACCTTCACTTGCTCTCCCGGACCATGATCGCGCCGCACTCCTCGCAGCGGACCACGTCGTCGGGGGCGGATTCGCGGACCTCGTTGAGGGCGTGCCGGTCGAGCTCGATGCGGCAGGCGCCGCAGCGGGCGCCCTGCAGCAGGCCGACGCCGACGCCGCGCTGGCTGCGGACGCGCTCGTAGAGGGCGACGAGGTCGTCCGGGAGGGCCTTGGTGATGATCTCGCGCTCGTCCTGCTTGCGCGTCTCGGCGATGTCGAGCTCGCCGAGCGCCTCGTCGCGGCGGGCCTGGATGTCGGCGAGCTGCTGCTCGGCTTCGGTGACGGCCTCGCGGGACTTGGTCACGTTGGTCTCCAGCGCTTCGCGCTGCTCCATGACCTCCAGCTGCTCGTCCTCGAGGACGGCTTGCCTGCGGGCGAGGGTCTGCAGCTCGTGCTCGAGCTCTTCCTGCTGCTTGGCGGGACCGCCGGCGGCCATCAGGTCGCGGTCGCGGGCTTCGCGCTTGCGGACGTTGTCGACCTCGTTCTCCAGGCGCTTGACCTCGCGGTCGAGGTCGTTGAACGCGGTCTGGGCGACCACGAGCTCGTCGCGCTTGGTCTGCACTTCGCGCTCGGCCTCACCGATCCGCTCGAGTTCCGGCAACGTGCGCCTGCGGTGGACGACGCGGTTGAGCTCCGCGTCGACGTCCGCGAGATCGAGCAGCCGTCGTTGAACGGCGGGGTCGGCTTTCACGCGAGCGCCCTCCCTGGGTCTGGGGTCGCACCGGCGTGCACGGTCCACGGGTCGGTGCGTCGGGTGGATACGAGGACTTCGACTGTATCCGGCAGCGCCGCGGACACGAGGTCTGCGGCCTGCTGGCACCACGGCCATTCGCTGGCCCAGTGCGCCACGTCGACGAGCGCGGGCACCGAGGTGCCGGGCACGTCGGCCTGGGCGAGGTGCTCGCCGGCCGGGTGGTGGCGCAGGTCAGCGGTGACGTAGGCGTCGACGCCGGCTTCGGCGGCGGCGGTCAGGAACGAGTCGCCGGCTCCGCCGCAGACGGCGACGCGGCGGATCTCGCGGTCGGGGTCGCCCGCGCCGCGCACGCCCCACGCGGTGGTGGGCAGGCCGTCGGCAACGCGGCGGACGAACGCGCTGAACGGTTCGGCCCGGGGCAGTTCACCGACGCGGCCCAGACCGGTGTCGGCGCCGGGCGCGATGGGCATCAGCGGCTGGGTGGTGGTCAGGCCGAGCGCTCCGGCGAGCGCGTCGGACACGCCCGGGTTGGCCTTGTCGGCGTTGGTGTGGGCGCAGTAGAGGCCGATGCCGGCGCGGATGAGCCGGTGCACGACGCGGCCCTTGTGGTCGTCGGCGGGCACTCCGTGGACGCCGCGCAGCAGCAGCGGGTGGTGCGAGACGAGCAGCTGGGCGCCGAAGTCGATGGCCTCGTCCACCGTGGCCTCGATCGGGTCGACGCAGAACAGCACGCGTTGCACGACCGAGTCGGGGTCGCCGCAGACCAGGCCGACGGCGTCCCAGTCCTCGGCGAGCCCGGTGGGGTACGCCTTCTCCAGCGCGCCGATCACGTCCCGAATCCGCACCGTTTCACCCGCGTTCCACAACATCTCGAAAAGCCTTGACCAACAACGAGTTCTGCTCCGGTTCGCGGACCGCGACCCGGAGGTGGTCCGCGTCGAGGCCGGGGAAGGTGTCGCCCCGGCGCACCGCGACGCCGCGCTCCCGCAGCGCTTCCCGCACCCGCCGGCCGTCCGGCACCCGCAGCAGCAGGAACGGCGCTTCGGCCGCGCGCACGACCTCGACGCCGGGCAGTCCGGCGAGTTCGGCCAGCAGCTGGGCGCGGTGCTCGCCGAACTCCGCTGCGGCGCGCTGGGATTCGGCGATCGCGTGCGGTTCGCAGCAGGCGCGCACGGCGGTGAGCACCAGCGAGTTGACCGGCCAGTGCGGGCGGTTGCGGCCGAGGTCGGCGAGCAGTCGCGGGTCGCCGAGCGCGTACCCGGCGCGCAGGCCGGGCAGGCCCCACATCTTGGTGAGGCTGCGCAGCACGAGCAGTCCTGGTTCGGCGAGGTGCGCCACGGATTCGCGTTCGCCGGGAACGGTGTCGATGAAGGCCTCGTCGACGACCACCACGCGGCCGGGCCGCAGCAGCCTGCGGATCTCCTCGGCGGGGTGCAGCACCGAGGTCGGGTTGGTGGGGTTGCCGAGCACGACCATGTCGGCCTCGTCGGGGACCTGCTCGGCGCGCAGGCGGTAGCCGTCAGCCGCGTCGAGGACCACGCGTTCGACCTGGACACCGGCGTTGCGCAGGGCGAGCTCGGGTTCGGTGAACGAGGGGTGGATCAGCGCGGCGAGCTTCGGGCGCAGCGCGGGCAGCAGCGCGAAGCCCTCGGCGGCTCCGGCCAGCACCAGCACCTCGTCCGGCCGCCGGTCGTGCCTGGTGGCGACGGCGCGGCGGGCGGCTTCGTCCGCCTCGGCCGACGGGTAGGAGCCGAGGTCGTCGAGGGCCTCGGCGAGCCGGGAGCGCAGCCATTCCGGTGGCCGGTCCAGCCGCACGTTGACGGCGAAGTCGGCCAGCCCGCGCGCCGCGTCCACGTCACCGTGGTGGCGCAACAGTTCCCGATCGTCCCCGCTCATCGTGGGCAGTTTAAACGTCCACGTCGGAGCGCTTCAGGGCGCGGGGCCGAGGTCCGTACCCTCGGGGCGTGCATGTCTCCTTCATCTGTACGGGCAACATCTGCCGTTCGCCGATGGCGGCGCTGGTCTTCGCCGAGGAGCTCCGGCGGGCCGAGCTGGACTCGCGGGTCGCGGTCTCCAGCGCGGGCACCGGGCCGTGGCACGTCGGCGAGCCCGCCGACCCGCGCACCGAGAAGGTCCTCGAGGCGCACGGCTATCCCACCGACCACGTCGCCGCGCAGATCGGCGAGCGGCACCTGGGCGCGGACCTGCTCGTCGCGATGGACGAGGGCCACCTGCGCGCGGTGCGCCGGCTGGCCGACGACCCGGACGACGTGCGGCTGCTGCGGTCCTTCGACCCGGACGCCGACGGCACCGAGGTGCCCGATCCGTACTACGGCGGGCCGAACGGGTTCGACGACGTGCTGGCGATGGTCGAGGGCGCGATGCCGGGTCTGATGGCGTGGGTGCGGGGGCGGCTGTGATCGCCGACGAGGTCGCCCGGATCACCGGGCGCGGGGTCGCCGAGACCCGCCGGCTCTCCGGCGGGGACACGGCGGCGGCGTTCGCGGTCCGGCTCGACGACGGCACCGAGGTGTTCGCCAAGTCGACCTCGCCGTCGATGCCGGGTGCGGCCGCGGCGGAGGCGGCGTCGCTGCGGTGGCTCGCCGAGCCGGGGGTCGTGGCGGTGCCGGAGGTGTTCGGCGAAGGCGAGAACTGCCTGGTCACCGAGCACGTGGCGACGGCTCCCCCGTCGGCTCGCGCGGCCGAGGAGCTGGGGCGCGGGCTCGCGCGGTTGCACGCCGCCGGGGCTCCGGCGTTCGGCAGCCCTCCCCCCGGCGGGCCCGCCGACGCGTGGATCGGGCTGGCTCCGATGCGCAACGAGCCCGAGGAGGACTGGCCGGCGTTCTACGCGCGGCACCGCGTCCAGCCCTACGTCCACCGCGGCGTGGACGAGGGCGTGCTGAGCGCGGAGTCGGCGAAGGTGCTGGACCAGGTGTGCGAATCGCTCGCCGAGCTCGCGGGACCCGCTGAGCCGCCCGCGCGGCTGCACGGGGACCTGTGGAGCGGGAACGTGCACTGGGGCCGGGACCGGGCGTGGCTGATCGACCCGGCCGCGCACGGCGGTCATCGCGAGACTGACCTGGCGATGCTGCACCTGTTCGGCTCCCCGCAGCTGGACCGCATCGTCGAGGCGTACTCCGAGGTGCATCCGCTCGCGGAGGGCTGGCGGGACCGGATCGCGCTGCACCAGCTGTTCCCGCTGCTGGTCCACGCGGTGCTCTTCGGCGGCGGCTACGCCGTCCAGGCGGTCCAGGCCGCGCGGCGGGCGCTGGCGTCACACTGAGACGGGGTCTCAGCCCCGCCCCCGGCCACGCGGCCTACCGTGGGGGTGTGCGTCTCAAGTTTTTGCTGCGTCCCGGGTGGCTGGGTGCGATCGCGCTGGTCGTGGTGTTCGCCGGGTTGTGCTTCACGACGCTCGCGCCGTGGCAGTTCGGGCGCAGCGAGGAGACCGAGATCCGCAACCGGGCCATCGCCGAGTCCTTCCACGCCGCGCCGAAGCCGATCAACGAGGTGCTGCCCGCGGGGCGGGCGCCCGATGTGCGCACCGAGTGGTCGCAGGTGCTGCTGACCGGCGAGTACCTGCACTCGGCGGAGACGCTGGCCTGGCAGCGCACCGTGCTCGGCGAACCGGCGTTCGAGGTGATCACCCCGTTCCGGCTGGACGACGGCACGACGGTGCTGGTCGACCGGGGTTTCGTGCGGCCGGTCGACGGCACGCGGGCTCCCGACTACGCCGCCGCGCCCTCGGGGAAGGTGACGATCACGGCCCGGATCCGGGCCGACGAGACCGACAGCAAGCAGCGCCCGCTGTTCGACCACGACGGCCACCGCTGGACCTACGCGGTCAACGCCGGAACGGTCTCCGCGGGCACCGGTGTGCCGCTGCGCCCGGGCTACCTCGCGCTGGCCGAGGGCCAGCCGGGCGTGCTGGGAGCTCTGCCGCTGCCTCGGCTGGAGGCGGGGCCGTACTTCTCGTACGCGCTGCAGTGGATCGCCTTCGGCCTCATGGCGATCATCACCATCGGCTACCTGATCTACACCGAGCTCCGCCCCGACGCGGCCCCGGCCTGGCGCCGCCCGGCCTCGGACGAGCCCGGCACCGAGGACGACACCTCGGAGACCGAGGACTCCGACGCCCCCCGCTACGCCGGGAACGCCAAGTCCCCCCGGAAGCGCCGCCGCAAGCTCTCCGTGGCCGAAGCCATCGCCGAGGAAGAACGCCGCGAGGCGGAATCCCTCAACCGCACCGACCGCTGAACCGAGCCCCGACCAGGGGAATTCGAATTTCGCGCGAAATTCGAATTCCCGGCCACGTGCCTGGGTGGGTCTTCAGCTCTCCGGGTTCGGGTCGTTGTCAGCGGTGGCGGAGGAGGGCTGCTGCCGCGGCTGCGGCTCCGGTGACCGTACCCACGAGGCGGGAGAGCTCGACGCTGCGGGTGACGTCGCCGGCGTCGGCGGTGCGCCCCTCGCCCATGATCGGGCGCTGCTCGGTGACGTGTCCGTAGATGGTCCGCCCGCCGAGGCGGATCTCCAGGGCTCCGGCGAACGCGGCTTCGACCTGCCCGGCGTTGGGGCTGGGGTGGGCCGCCGCGTCGCGCCGCCAGGTGCGCCAGGCTCCACCGCCGGAGCCGCCGACGACCGGGGCGCACACCGCGGTGAGCGCGGCGGCGAAGCGGGACGGCACGAGGTTGAGCAGGTCGTCCAGCCGAGCCGAGGCCCAGCCGAACTCGCGGTAGCGGGGCGAGCGGTGGCCGACCATCGCGTCGAGGGTGTTGGCCGCGCGGTAGGCCATCAGCCCGGGGATCCCGGCGACGGCACCCCACACCAGCGGGGCCACGACGGCGTCGGAGGTGTTCTCGGCGACGGACTCGACGGTCGCGCGGGCCAGGCCCTGCCCGTCGAGGACCGCGGCGTCGCGTCCGCAGAGGTGGCCGAGCCGGTCGCGGGCGGCGTCGATCTCGCCGGCGTCGAGCAGCCGCGCCATCGCGGTGCCCTCGTCGGCCAGCGACGTGCCGCCGAGCACCGCCCAGGTGACCACGCCGGTGGCGGCGGCCTCCAGCACCGGGCTGCGGCGGGCGGCGCGCTGCACCAGCGCGCCGAGCGCGGCCGAACCGCCGACGAGCACCGCGGTGTGGACGACTCCGGCGGAGCGGCGGTCCTGGTACAGCTTCTTCTCCACGGCCTGCGCCGCGCGCCCGAACGCGGCGACCGGATGTCCGCGCCGGGGATCGCCCAGCGCGGCGTCCGCCGCGACGCCGAGCAGCAGCCCGACCGCACGTCCCGCGCTCACCCGCACCTCCACCAACCGGAGAAGACGATCTCGACCACCTCGAAATCAGCACCGCACGCTACCCGGTGAGCCGTTGTGACGGATCACGGCATCCCACGTGACCGGCTGTGTCCGGGCGACGGGATATCGTGGCGGACCGTGACGGCCCCTGATCACGAAGCTGATGTGCTGCGCGCCGGTATCGCGGGACACGCGACCGACGCGCCGCCGCCTGCTGCCGAGACGCCGCTGGACGACGCCCAGCGCCTGCAGCTGTTCTCCTACCTCCAGGCCCCGGAGCACCGGACGTACCTGGCGATCATGCGGCTGTTCACCTCGACGCTGCTGGCGGACCTGTCGGCCGGTGAGGTCGCCGCAGCGCTGGCGGCGGCCGAGCGCGAGGGCCGGGTGGCCGCCGGTGAGTCCGATGTGGACACCGTGATCGACCGGCTCAAGCAGTTGGTCAAGTGGGGCAACCTGGTCGTCGGTCGGCGCGAGACGATCGCCTCCAGCATCGCGGAGTTCCAGCACGGCAGCGTCCGCTACCAGGTCAGCAAGCTCGCCGTGCGCGTCCAGCGCGACGTCGACGCGCTGCTGCGGGTGCCGGAGGGCGCCCGCGAGGTGTCCCGCGAGCTGCTGCCCGCGATCGACCGGGGCTTGGCCGGCATCGGCAAGGCCCTGTCGGACGCGCTGGCCGCCGAGCGCCACGACCCCAGCGCCAAACCGGCCCGCCAGGCGCGGGAGCGGCTGGCCGAGCAGGTCACCACGGTGTTCCTGCAGCACGCCGAGCTCGCCGCCACGGTCCGCGACTTCTACGCCTACCTGGGCCAGGTCGTCACCCGCCACCAGCTGGCGCCGGACGAGATCTCCGGTTTCCGGAACCTGCTGGTCGAGTACATCCAGATGGTCGTGGAGGACGTGCTGCGGCACACCGAGACGATCGCCGGTTCGCTGGCGGGCCTGACCGGGGCGCGCGGCGAGCTGCTGCGGCTGCTCGGCCCGGCCGACCAGCTGGGCACCGACGTCGAGCGGGCGCGCGGCCGCACACCGGCCGACTGGCAGGAGTTGACCGACTGGTTCGTCGACTCCCCCGGCCGCCCCAGCCAGGTCGCCGCGCTGCGCGAAGCCACCGCCCGGGCCATCGGTTCGCTGCTGGCCAGCGTCAAGCGCGCCACCTCCGGCGGCGGCCTGGTGCCCGGCAGGCGCAATGAGCTGCTGAAGCTCGCGAAGTGGTTCGACCGCGCCGACGAGCGCACCGCGCACCGGCTCTACGCGGCGGCCTTCGGCCTGCACTCGGCGCGGCACCTGCAGCCCGCGCCGGACTACGACTCCGACAACGACAAGGTGCCGTGGCGCGACGGGCCGGTGCAGGACGTGACGGTCAGCGTCCGCAGCCGCGGTGATCGCGGTGCGCGCGGCCGCACCTCGCGGGTGCTCGACGACCCGATGACCGAGGAGACGCTGCTGCAGCAGGCCCGCCAGGCCGATCAGCGACGCAGCGCGGCGGTCGCCGAACTCGCCGAGGCGGGCGCGGACGTCGGCAGGCGCACGCTGTCGCCGGACGCGCTGGGCGTGCTGTGCGAGCTGCTGACGCTGGCGATGGCGCAGCGCGACGGCTCCGACGACAAGGGCTCGGCGCTGGACCCGGTGCACCGGTTGCGCGTGACGATCCGCCCGGAACCCGGCCAGGACACCCGGATCAGCAGCGCGGCCGGTGAGCTGACGCTGCGCGACACGGTGCTGGAACTGGTCGGTGACGGCGGATTGCCCGAGTCCGAGGCCCCCGCCGTCCGAGGAGCCGCCCGATGATCTCGACGTTCGAAGAGCTCCCCGACATCGACGCGGCGAACGTGGTGCGCTGCGCCCGAGTTCTGCTGCGCAGGCCGCTGCTGCGCGCCGACGGCCCGGACGGCGACCTGCTGCCGATGATCTACCGGCAGCGCGCGCCGCTGCAGGACGTCTTCTCCGGTCTGCTGGGCTACCGGCTGGTGGTGGAGCGCCGCTTCGCGCGGCTGTACAAGTCCGGGCCGGGTGAGGACGCCGGTCGCGGTGTGGAGTCGCTGAGCCCGCGCGGCTACGCCTACTTCGCGCTCACCTTGGCCGCGTTGACCGGCATCGGCCGCCAGGTGCTGCTGTCTCGGCTGGTCAGCGACGTGCGCGCCGCTGCGGCCGAGGCCGAGATCGAGGTGGCCGACGACCCGGCGGACCGGCGCGCGCTGACCGCGGCCCTGCGGCACCTGGTCGCGCTCGGGGTGATCACCGAGACCGAGGGCTCGGTGACGGCCGAGTCCGCCGCCGAAGCGCTGATCACCATCGACACCGACATGCTGGGCCAGCTGGTCGCCGGCCCGCTGGCCGAGGCCAACGACCCGCAGCAGCTGGTGGAGCTCGCCTCCGCCGCAGGTCCGCGCCGGATCGAGCACGCGGTGCGGCGCAAGCTGATCGAGGACCCGGTGGTGCTCTACGCGGACCTGCCGCCGGAGCAGGCGAGCTGGCTGCGCGAGCACGTCATCAACGAATCTCGGCTGCTGGAGCGCTTCTTCGGCCTGGTCGGCGAGGCCCGCGCCGAGGGCGTGGTGGTGTGCGACCCGGAGGACTACCTCACCGACCTCGCCTTCCCGGGTCCCGGCACGGTCGCGCGGATCGCGCTGCTGGCGCTGCCGGAGCTGCTCGACCGGGGTGAACCCGATTCCGCGGGGCGGCACCCGGTGAGCTGGCAGGACTTCGCCGACGTCTGTCAGGACCTCGTCGACTCCTACCCGTCGGCGTGGTCGCGGCAGGCCACCGAGGACCACCAGAACCTGGTCCGCTCGGTCATCGACCTGCTGGGCAGGCTCGTCCTGCTGCGCGAATCCGACGGATCGTGGCTGCTCAGCCCGGCAGCGCACCGCTGGCTCCCGCAGCCGGACGCGACGCCGGCGCAGCAGCAACGCGAATCCGAACCGCCCGCACCGGAACCGCCGGGCTGGTCACTGTTCGACGAGATGGAAGAGGCACAGCGGTGAGCCCACACAGCACCGAAGCGGCCGTTGCAGAGACCGCCCACCGGTGGCGACTGCACCGCGGCGGGATCGTCAACATCTGGCAGTACGCCGAGACGACCTTCGACCTCGACGGCGGGCGCGCGATCTTCCAGGGCACCAACGGTTCCGGCAAGTCCCGGACCCTGGAGCTGCTGCTGCCGCTGTGCCTGGACGGCGACCTGCGGCAGCTGGGGTCGAAGGGGTTCGACACGGTCAGCATCCGGCGCTTGATGCTCGACGAGTACCCGGGTGGGCCGAACCGCATCGGCTACGCCTGGATCGAGCTGCGCCGCGAGACCCCCGAGGGCGGCGAGGAGTTCCTCACCTGCGGCCTCGGGGTCAAGGCCTCGAAGACCTCGCAGTCGATCAGCGATTCGTGGCGGTTCATCACCGGCCGCCGGGTGGGCATCAACCTGCACCTGGTGGGGTCCGACCGGGTGCCGCTGGGCGCGGCGCAGCTGCGGGAGCTGCTGGGCGCGGACTGCGTGCTCGACGACCAGTCGTTCCGCGCGAAGGTCGCGGCCACCGTCTACGGCGTTCCGGCCGCCCGCTACGGCGACCTGCTGCACCTGCAGCGCACCCTGCGCAACCCCGACGTGGGTCTGAAAGTGCTGGAGGGGCAGCTGGAGCAGATCCTGTCCGACGCGCTGCCGCCGCTGGACGCGGGCCTGATCGAGCGGCTGGCGACCTCGTTCGACGACCTGGAGTCGATCCGCGAGAACATCGTCCGGCTCACCGGCGCGGACAAAGCGCTGACCGCGTTCCTGTCCACCTACTCCGGTTACGCGTTCGGCGCGCTGCGCGACCGCGCGGAGGCGATGCGCACCGCGCAGCAGAAGCTGGCTTCGCTGCGCAAGGATCTCGCCAGCCTGGACAAGCAGTTCACCGGCAAGCGCGAGGACCGGGAAACCGCGCAGCGCACGATCGCCGAGCTGGAGCAGCGCGAGAGCGAGCTGGAGTCCAGCATCGACGCGCTGCGCTCCCACCCCGCCTACTCGGAGCTGCAGAACCTGCGCGACCGCGAGAAGCTCGTCGAGAGTTCCCGCGCCGCAGCGGTTTCCGCGCTCGACACGGCGACGCGGCACCGGGCGCAGGAGACGCGTTCGGCGGAGTCGGTGCTGGGCGTGCTGCGCAGGCTCGCCGGTGACGCCGAGGCCGCCGGGCAGGCCGCGACCCGCGCCGGGCAGCAGCTGGGCACCGCCGGCCTGGGCGGTTCGGGCGTGCCGCAGCCGCCGCCGGTCCCGGCCGCTGAGCTGGTCGCCGAGTCCGATTCGGTGCGCACGTCACCGGAACCGGACGCCGAACCGACCACTGTGGACCGGTACCAGCCGCCGCAGCTGGACGCCGACGCCCTGGCCGGCCAGTTCCGGGCGGTGGTGGGGAGTTCCGCGCAGGCCGCGACCGAAGCGCGGGAGCGCGCCGCGTTGACCCTCGCGCTGCACCAGCAGGCCCGCGAGCTCGACGCCGAGCAGGCGCAGGTCGCCGAGCTGCAGCGCAACGCCCGTCAGGCGCAGCTGACCTCGACCGAAGCGGCCGGTCGCCGCAACCAGGCGCAGCAGGAACTCGCCGACGCCGCCGCGGTGTGGGTCGAGCTGGCCCGCAAGTGGGCCACCGAGTGGCCCGCCGCGACCGAGCAGCCCGCACCGGAACCGCCGAACGTCGAGGACCTGATCAACGACCGCGGCGCGAGCCGCAAGGCCCGCGAGCAGGCCCGGCAGTGGGCGCGTCCGCAGCTGCACGAGGCGCGGCGCGCGGTGTCGTCGGTGGAGCAGGAGATCACCGAGCTGCGCGCGGAAACCCGCATGCGCGAAGGTGAGCTCGCCGAGCTGCGGGCCGGTCACGAGCAGCGGCCGGAGCTGCCGGCCTGGGCCGAGGCCGAACGCGACCCGTCGCAGGGCCGCGCCTTCTACGAGCTGGTCGACTTCGCCCCGTCGCTGAGCGACGCCGACCGCGCGGGCCTGGAGGCGGCGCTGCAGTCCAGCGGGCTGCTCAACGCTTGGGTCACCGCCGACGGCCACGTGCCCGGCCTGGCCGACCTGCTGGCCGTTCCGGCGGCCCCGGTCGACCCGACCACCGGCGGCACGCTCGCCGCGCTGCTCTCCCCCGCCGCCGTGGCGGATTCGCCGGTGCCGCCGGAACGGGTCGCCGGGCTGCTCGCGACGGTGTCGACGGGTGGTGGCACGGGGCTGTCGGTGTCCACCGACGGGTCCTGGAAGGCCGGGGTGCTCAGCGGGACCTGGCGCAAGGAGGCAGCCGAGTACGTCGGCGCGGGCGCGCGCGAGGACGCGCGGGCACGCCGGATCGCCGATCTGGAGGACGAGCTGGCCCGGCTGCGCGAGGCGGTCGGCGAGGCCGAGCGGCGGCAGCGCGAGGCCGGTGAGCACGCGGCCGCGCTGGAGCAGCACCTGGAGGTCTTCCCGGACGACGGCGACCTGCTGACCGCGCAGGCGAAGCTGGCCACCGCGATCGAGACCGCCGAGGACGCCGAGCGCCAGGTCGTGCAGCTGCGCGAGCAGCACCTGGAGGTCGAGCAGCGCTGGCAGGCCGCGCAGGGCGAGCTCGTCCGCGCCGCGGGCCAGGCCGGGCTCCCGGCCGAGACCCAGGCGCTCGACGCCGCGCACCGGGCCGCGGTGGAGGCCCGCTCGGGCATCGACGCGCTGCGCGAGGCCATCGAGTCCCGCTGCCTGCCGACGCTGGCGGACCTGCGCGAGATCTCGCTGCACCACGACGTCGCGGTGGCCGACCGGATGGAGGCCGAATCGCAGGCCGAGCGCCGCTGCGCCGAATACGCCGAGCAGGCGGGCGGTCTCAACGAGCTGACCTCGGCGGTCGGTGGCGCGGCGCAGGAGATCGCCGACAAGGTCAGCGGTTTCGAGCGCGAGCGCGCCGAACTGCGGGAGAAGCTGCCGCAGGAGCGCGAGCGCATCAGCACGCTGCGCGAGGCCGCGGCCCGGCTGGAGACGCAGCTGGAGAACAAGCAGTCGCAGCTGGCCGGTCGCGAGCAGGACGCCGAGTCGGCGACCACCGCGTTCCGCCAGGCCCTGGACATCCCGGGCCTGTGGGCGGCGGCCGAGGTCTCCGAGGAGCCGCCGGGCGAGTGGGAGGAGGCCGCCGAGCTGCTGGCCGGTTCCGACCGCAAGGGCTCGAACGAGTCCACGGTGCTCAACCGGCTGCAGACCTTGCAGCACGCGCTCAGCGGCAACTACGACATCACCGCCGCCGACCAGCACGGCCTGCTCACGGTGACCGTCACCGGCGAGGAGGGCCCGCAGCCGGTCGCCGAGGCGGCGCGCCGGGTGTCCGAGCGGCTCGGCGAGCAGCGCGGATATCTCAACGAGCGCTACCAGTCGATCTTCGCCGACTACCTGATCCGGGACTTGGCGGAGCGGCTGCGCGGGCAGATGACCATCGCCGAAGACCTGTGCAATCGGATGAACGAGGTCCTCGACGGCGCCCGCTCCAGCCAGGGCGTGCACGTCCAGCTGGACTGGCAGCCGTCGGCGGCGTTGGGCGATGACATCAAGCAGGCCATCGAGCTGGTGCGCACGCCGTTCGCCAACCGCAGCGAGGACCAGGACGCGTTGCTGCGGCGGGTGTTCACCGACCTCATCGAGTCCGAGCGCGACAGCGCCTCGGGCGGTTACGCGGAGATCTTGGCGCGGGCGCTGGACTACCGGTCGTGGTTCGCCTTCACGGTGCGGGTGCGCGACACCGGCCCGGACGGCAAGCCGCGGGTCCGCCGCCTGCGGCAGCTGTCCTCGGGCGAGACCCGGTTGATCTCGTACGTGACGCTGTTCGCGGCCGCGGCTGCGTTCTACGACGCGGTCAGCGTGTCCTCGGACGGGCGCGGGCCGCTGCGGCTGGTGCTGCTGGACGAGGCGTTCGAGCGGCTGGACGATCCGACGATCGCGCGGATGCTGGGCCTGCTGGTGGACCTGGACATGGACTGGCTGATCACCTGGCCGAGCGGCTGGGGCGTGTCGCCGAAGATCCCGAAGATGCACATCTACGACGTGCTGCGCCCGCGCAGCGGTCACGGCATCGCGACCACGCACACCACCTGGACGGGCACGGACCTGCAGCGTCCGAACGCCTGACCAGCGATTCTCAACGGAGGTTTTCGCCGTGGCCGTCACGGACGAGATCCGGGACGCCCTCGGCGCACCGGAGTTGCAGGGCCTGTGGGCGGCAGCGCGGGAAGCGCTGTCGTCGTCGAAGCCGACGTTCCGGCTGGAGCTGCCCGACGACGCGACCCGCACCGCCGTCGGGGAGCTCTACGGGCGACCGATGTGGGGCGAGGGCACCCGGATCAGCGTGTCCAAGCTGGACGAGGCGTTGCAGAACCGATTCGGCGTGGGGCTCTCGCAGGTCGTGGAGGCCCTGCACGGCTCGGTCGCGGTGGCCGAACCGGCCGCCGAGTCCTCCGACGAGCTGCTGCCGGTGCTCGACGAGCACGGGCTGGCGGGCGCGTCGTGGGCGGTGCCGTGGCTGCGGTGGATGCGGCAGTACGGGCGGATCGGCGAGGCCGAGCTTACCGGCATCACGCACGCCGGCGCCCGGGTGCTGACGGCCATGTCGCTGACCGAGCCGCCGCGCTCCTGGACGTCGCGTGCGGCGCTGGCCGGGCGGATCGGTTTTCCGCACTCGCTGGACGACGGCACCGCGCTGAGCCGCGTCGTGCTCAAGGCTGCCGCGCTGGCGCAGGGCGTCGAGTCCCCCGGCAACGAGCGCGACCGGCGCGCGCTGTGGGAGCGCTGCGGCGTCGCCCCCGACGCGGTGTCCGCGACCGTGCTGACCTGGGCGTTGCCGGTCGCCGGCGACGACGCCTGGTCGGCGGGCGTCCGCGCCCGCACCGAGCTCGGGCTGCCCGCGCACCTGACGCACCTCGACCTCGACGCGGCCCCGTCGCGGCTGGTGGCGGACGGCGCGGCGATCGCGGTGTGCGAGCACCCCCGGTTGCTGGAGGCGGCGGTCCAGGAGGGCTTGCGCCACCCGGTGATCTGCCTGTCCGGCATGCCGTCGACGGCCGCGCGGGAACTCCTCGAACGCCTGACCGCCGACGGCGCCGTCCTCCACGTGCACGCCGACTTCGACTGGCCGGGCATCGCCGCGGCCCTCACTGCCCAGCGCCACGGCGCGATCCCCTGGCGCATGTCGGCCGACGACTACCGCACGGCCCTCGACCGAGCCGCCCAGGACCGCACGGACCTGCCCAACCTCATCGGCGCCCCAGTACCCACCCCGTGGGACCCGCAACTGGCCGACCTGATGAGCAACACGGCCCGAGCCATCGAGGAGGAGCAAACCCTGCACCCCCTCCTCGAAGACCTCCGCAACGGCCTCTGACCCTCACCTCACCAGGGCCCGGGGGGGGGGGGGGGGGGGTGGGGGGGGGGGGGGGGGCCCCCCCCCCCGCCCCCCCCCCCCCACCCCCCCCCCCCCCC
>NZ_JAWLNX010000006.1:44716-169779 GCF_035320975.1 Saccharopolyspora mangrovi
CCGCCCCCCGCCCGGCCCACTCCCCCCCACCCCCCCTGGGCCCGTCGAAATTCGCGCGAAATTCGACAAGCGGACCCGCCCACCCTCGATGGCCCGCACAAACACACCCGACCGCAGGGGAACATTCCAATTTCGCGCGAAATTCGACTCCAAAGTTCTGGGCTCGAATTTCGCGCGAAATTGGAATCCTGTCCCCCGGTCGGGGTTCAGAAGAGGCGGTACATCACGTGGAGGCCGACGTGGCCCCGCGTCGGGTGGTGGAAGGCCTCGGGCAGCGTCGCGACGATCTCCATGCCGAGGGACTTCCAGAGCTCGACGGCTCGGGTGTTGGTCTGGACGACGGCGTTGAACTGCATCGCCCGGAAGCCGTCGGCCTCGGCGCGGTCGAGCACGTGCCGTCCCAGCGCACGGCCGACTCCGCGCCCACCGGCGTCCGGGTCGACCATGAAGCTCGCGGTCGCCACGTGCGCCCCCGGGCCCTCCCTGTTCGGTGCGGAGATCGCGGTGCCGAGCACCCGATCACCCTCCACGGCCACCACGGTCCGCCCCGGTGGCGCCGGGAACCACCTCTCCCTGGCGCGCTGCTCGTCGAGGTCCCGCTCCCACGAGAAGGTTTCGCCCGCCGCCACGATCCGTCGCATGAACGGCCAGATCCCGGCCCAGTCGGCCGCCTCGGCCTCCCTGATCTCCATGCCCCCAGCCTCGACGATCGGCCGTACCGGTGCCAGCGTTTTCCCGGGGTGCCGTTTCGTCCGTTTCGGGTAGCTTCCCGGTATGCCGTTGGTGGTGGAATTCGCCGCGCAGGAACCGGAGCGCCTGGCGACGTGGTGGGCGGGGGTGCTCGGCTGGACCGTCGTGGCCGGAACCGAGGTGCGACCCGACGGCCCTGGGGTCCCGCTGCGGTTCGTGGCCGCGACCAGCCGCAAGAGCGGCCAGAACGACGTGCACCTGGACCTGCGCAGCGAGTCGCACGGGGATCAGAACCACATCGTGGAACGCCTGTTCAACCACGGCGCCCGGTTCGCCGACATCGGCCAGAGCACCGAGGTGCCGTGGGTGGTCATGAGCGACATCGAGGACAACGAGCTGTGCGTCCTCGAACCCCGCAAGGCCTACGCCTACACCGGCCCGCTCGCCGCGGTCGTCGTCGACAGCACCGATCCCCGCGAGCAGGCGCGAGCCTGGGCCGAGGAACTCGACTACGACATCGTCGCCGAACAAGCCGAGTTCGCCTCCCTCCGCCCGCTCTCGGGCGAAGGCCCTCACCTGGAGTTCCTGCACAACGACGACCCCAAGCCGGGGATGCTGCGCCCGTTGCCCGCGTGACGCGACGCCGAACACCGGGCCGCCAGGAGAAACTCGTCGAGGTCATGCCGCCGATCGAAGACGGAGCGATGATGTCGCAGGGAAGTGATCAGCCGGTGATGTCGCTGGCCGAGGTCGAGGAGGCGGCCAGGCAGGCGCACGCGGCGCAGGCGGACAAGGCCGGGCGCCCGTACGCCGAGCACCTCGCCGCGGTGGCCGACGGGGTTCGAGCACGAGGTGGTTCGGACGAGCAGGTGGCAGCGGCGTGGC
This sequence comes from Saccharopolyspora mangrovi, assembly GCF_035320975.1. Classification (NCBI taxonomy): domain Bacteria; kingdom Bacillati; phylum Actinomycetota; class Actinomycetes; order Pseudonocardiales; family Pseudonocardiaceae; genus Saccharopolyspora; species Saccharopolyspora mangrovi. Next base: position 46,292 of record NZ_JAWLNX010000006.1, read on the forward strand.
TGCACGATTCCGTCGAGGACGACGCGCTGTCCGAGCAGTGGCTCCGCCGAGCCGCCCTGTCGCAGCGCACGAAGGACATCGTCCTCGCGCTGACCAAGCGGCCGGGGGAATCAGCCGCGGACTACGCCGAGCGGATCCTGGCGACGCCGGGTGCTCGGTTGGTCAAGGAATCCGACCTCGCGCACAACGCCGATCCAGGGCGCCTGTCGGTGCTCGACGAGGCGACGCGGGAGCGCTTGACCCGGAAGTACGCGCAGATGCGCTCGCTGTTGGGGCTCTGACGAACGTCGTCGCCCTGCGGGCTCAGGCCGGTTCGATGATCTTGACCCCGTGCAGGCGGCGGATGAAGTCGGGGCCGAAGGCCGTGGACGGCGTGTGGGCGCCCGGTTCCGGGGTCTCGGCTGCGAGGGCGTTGACCGCGCGCAGCACCGAGTCGGCGGTCATGTCGTAGGTGTCCGGGCCGATCAGGGCCGCCGAGACCGAGCGGCCGCCGTCGTCGGTGGCCTCGGCGTAGACCTCGACCCAGCTGTGCTGGCGGGTCGCGCGTCCCGGCCCCTTGACGAAGGCGCCGATCGCGGCCTTGCCCGCGCGCTGGACCGGGGCGGATCCCAGCACCTTCTGGCCCAGCTTCGAGAGCCCGTCGCCGACCTCCGGCAGCGGCAGGCGGGTGAAGGTCGTGATGGTCCCGATGCCGGTGCTGCGGTAGGCCGTGGCCACATCGCCCCAGGGCAGCGAGGTCACCTGGCGCGGTCCGGACGGGAAGGCCACCTCGCGGCGCCGCCACGCCAGCGGAACGGTGCGCAGCTCTCCGCCGACGCGGGCGCGCCCGCCGAGCGCGGCGCCCTCCAGCGCGCTCTTGAGCGTGCCTGGACTGATCTGCCCGCCCGCCTGGAAGGCCAGGTCGAGGCTGGTCGCGCCGGGCAGTTCGGCGGCGACCAGGGCGGCGAGGCAGTCGGTGGGGACCACGTCGAAGCCGGAACCGGGCAGCAGCACCACTCCCGCGTCACGGGCCTCCTGGTGCCGGGCGAAGATCGATTCGAAGACGTCGATCTCACCGGTGATGTCCAGGTAGTGGGTCCCCGACCGCAGGCAGGCCTCCACCATCGGCGCCGACGTCGCCGAGAACGGTCCGGCGCAGTGCGCGACCACGTCGACGTCGTGCAGCATCTCGGCGACCCGGGCGGGCTCGGACAGGTCGAAGATCCGCGACTCCAGCCCGCGCGGGGCGGCGAACGCGGCCACCTTGCCCGGGTCGCGACCGGCGACCACCGGGCGTTCGCCGCGCTCCACCGCCAGATCGGCCACCAGCCGACCGGTGAAACCGTTCGCGCCGTAGATCATCCAGGTCATCGCGTTCCCTCCGCCGTGCTCACCCCCGCTAACGAACACCGCGCAGCGCGGTCACGGGTTGCCCGGCGCGTCGGTGATCACCCGTTCAGCGCGATCACCGAGTCGATGATCAGCCAGCCGCCGAAGACGACGAACAGCGCGGTGGCGCCGTAGCGGATGACCTTCTCCGGCAAGTGCCGCCCGAGCAGCATCCCGGCGCCGATGGCCAGCGCGTCGGCCAGCACCATGCCGACCGTCGAGCCGATCCAGGTGCCCAGCCAGTCGTGGTGGGTGGCGAGGGTGACGGTGGCGAGCATCGTCTTGTCGCCGAGCTCGGCGAGGAAGAACGCCAGCGTCACCACGAGCACGGCCGACCCGTAGGTGCGGTTGGCCTTCTGCCGCTCCTCCTCGGTGAGGTGGTCGCCGCGCAGCGTCCAGGCCGCGAAGAACAGGAACGCGATGCCGGCGATCAGCGCGAGCCACTCGGTCGGCAGCAGCTCGCCGAGCCCGAATCCCAGCGCCACCGAAATCGCGTGCACGGCAGTGGTGGCGACGGTGATGCCGAGCAGCACCTGCCACCACCGGTATCGAGTGGCGAACGTCATCGCCATCAATTGCGACTTGTCCCCGAGTTCGGCGACGAAAATTGCTGCGGAACTCAGCGCAATGCTGCCCAGCACGATGTGAACCCACCTTCCAAGAATCCCGAAGGTCTCGCCCACCTCGAACGCAAGGCTCGCGACCGGGTGCGAGAACGGCGCAACCAGCATGTCGATCGCGAATTCGCGGACTACTCCCCTTCAACTGCGGAGGACATTACCGGGAAGATCGGGATGAAAAAAGCTCGGGGCGCGGAGGAATTCGCATTTCCATTTCACCAAAGGCGCTTTTCGCCGCCCCGCAAAATCGAATGCGCCGCCGCGATGAGAGCGGGCTCACCCCTCCGGTCGGAACAACGGGAGGTCGGGCCCCGTTGAACGGGGCGGTCGATGCGCACCGTGTCCCCGGGCCTCACCTATTGCCTTCGCGGAACACCGTCCGGCTGGAGCCGCGTCGCGCCACTCGCCGAGAGGCGACCGGCGCATCGACCCCTGCCAAGCACGCGGGCCATCGCTCCTTCTCCTCGGAGCGACGGCCCGCGTCTGGTTCCTCAGAACGGTTGCTGGTCCGGTTGGCAGACCTCGCCGGGCTGCGGGACGCGCAGGTTGATCAGGTAGTCGGCGGCCCGGGTGTCGGCGCAGGAGCTGTCGCCGAGGATGCAGTGCCCGAACGAGTCGACGCTGACCAGCCGCGCGTTGCCCAGTTCCTTCTCCATCCGCTGGGAGAACTCGTACTGGGTCGCCGGGTCGTAAAAGTTGCCGAACAGCAGCACCGGGTTGGCCGCCTGGTGCGCCCACGGTCCGCGGTGCACGTCAGGGCTGGTCGGCGGCCACTCCGAGCACCCCGCGACGTCGCTGAACGCCTGGGTGCGCCCGAAGGTCGGCGACTCGGCCTCCCACTGAGCCGCGACCGCCGGCACCAGGCCGGGCTTCTTCGGGATCGGCTTGTCGGTGCAGTTCACCGCGAAGTACGAGTCGTCGACGTAGGCCTCCTCGGCCTCACCGACGCCGTCGAAGCGGTGCTTGCCGGACGGCAGCCGCAGCACGCGCAGCAGGTCCGGGACCAGCCCGGCCTTCGGGTGCAGCTGCAGGTGCAGCGCCTGCAGGTCGCTGGCCAGCTGACGGAACTGCTCCGGGTCGTACAGCGCGCTGCTCACGCCGTCGGTGACCTGGTCCAGGGTGATCTTCGAACCGTCCGGCATCGTGATCGGGGCCTGTCGCAGCGCGGTGCGGATCTCGTCGAACTTCGCCCGCGGGTCGCCCTCGCCGAAGGAGCACTTGCTCGCCTCGGCCGCGCAGCGCTGGAGGAATCCGTCCAGCGCGAGCTCGAAACCGCCCGCCCGCTCCCGGTCGTACTGCACGCCGTCGGCGGTGCGCAGCGCCGGGTCGACGTTGCCGTCCAGCACGATCGCGCGGCTGCGCTCCGGGAACATGTTGACGTAGGTAGCCCCCAGCAGCGTCCCGTAGGAGAACCCGACGAAGTTGAGCTGCTCGTCGCCGACCCCGGCGCGCAGCAGGTCCAGGTCGCGGGCCACGTCGGCAGTGCTCATGTGCCGCTGCAGCTCGCCGGCGTTCTTCGCGCAGGCGTCGCCGTAGTCGGCGTAGGCCCCCATCGTGGTACTGATCTGCTCGTCGGTGACCGGCACCGACGACATCCTGCCCAGCACCTTCTCGGCCTGCTCGGCGTTGGCGAAGCACCGCATCCGGGTGCTGCGGTCGATGCCGCGCGGGTCGAACCCGACGATGTCGAAGCGCTCCAGCACGGCCGGGCCGAAGCGCTCCACGGCGCCGACCGGCATGTCGAACCCGGCACCACCGGGACCGCCGGGGTTGAGGAACAGCGAGCCGATCCGCTCGGCCGGTTCGGTCGCGGCCCGCCGCATCATCGCGACGTCGACGGTCCCCTTGGCGGGGTCGGCGTGGTCGACCGGCACCGGGTACCGGGCGCAGCTGAACAAGTACCGCTCGATCACGGGAACTTCCTGCAGCGCGGCCTCGTCGCAAGCCCCCCAGACCACCGGCGATGCCTGCGCCACCGACGTTCCAGCGACCACCGCACTACCGGTGACCAGCACACTTGCCGCGATGGCAAGCGTTCTCCGTAATCGCACGCGTCGCTTCGCCACGCGCACCCTCCTCTTCTCGATCGATTGATCTTTCGCCGATCGAACAATCGGAAGAGGATCTTCAACACCGCAGAACGCACGAATCCTGTTTCGCGACAACACGGTTTGATAACCGTCCCGGTAGCCTCTTTCGGGTACCGATCGGGCCGGGGTGGTTTCAAACCGGTGATCCACCCCTAGGATCACGCCGCGTGATGCCTCCGTTGAAAGCTGTTGCAGAGGGCCACCGGCGGCTGCTCGGCCTCACCGCCACGCTCACCGATGAGCAGGTGGCCGCCCCCTCACTCCTGCCCGGCTGGTCCCGCGGGCACGTGCTGGCACATCTGACCGACAACGCCCGGGCGTTCGCGCGAGTCTGCTCGCTCGCGCTGAACGGCGAGCTCGTCGACGCCTACGAGGGCGGGCAGGCCGAGCGCGACGCCATCATCGAGGGCCTGTCGGGCGGGAACGCCTTCTCCCACCACGACGGCCTGAACCGCCACATCGGCGTGCTGGAAGCCGTGTGGTCGCACGCCTCCCCCGCCGACTGGGAACGCCCGGTGCGCTTCCGCAACGGCGACCTGGCCGGGATCGTGCTCATGCGCTGGCGCGAGGTGTGGATCCACCTGGTGGACCTGGATCTGGGCGTCGGGCCGCAGGAGTGGACCGAGAACTTCTGCCACCACACCATCGAATTCCTGCTGCCCCGCCTGCCCGCGGGGGTCGCCCTGCGGCAGACCGACGGTCCCCGCCGCTGGTCCGCCGACGGCGAGATCAGCCCGGTGGCCGACGTCGAGATCACCGGCCGCGCGCAGGATCTGGCGGCGTGGCTGGCCGGGCGCCCTCCCCAGCGCCTGCCCTCCGGCGACCTCCCCGAGCTCGGTCCGTGGCCCCCGCACCCGGCCCCGGCCGACCGCTCCCACCTCGCAGCCGGCTAGTCCAGTCCCGCGAAGAGGTCGGTTTCCCAGTCGAACGGGCCCTCGCCCGGGCCCTTCTTGCCGCGGACGAGCAGGTAGTGCTCGCGGCCGAACTCGGGGCTGTTGACCATCTTGGCGAAGAAACCGTCGTCGTCGACGTTGACCTGGCTGCGGTAGGTGCGCAGGGCCGCGAGCTTGTGGGCGTGGAACTCGCGGCCGTCGATCTGGGTGGTCAGCTCCTCGTCGGGAACGGTGCTCGGTTCGAAGGCGGCGACGGCGTCCTCGGGCAGGAAGCCCTCCTCCACGGCGCGCTTGAGCAGCGAGCGCGGCATCGCCGTCCAGTACACCTTGGGCACGTCCCACGCCTGGCCGAGGTCCGGCTCGTAGGACGGGTCGGCGGCGGGTTCGAGCGCGCCCATCAGCGCCTTGTGGGCGGCGATGTGGTCGGGGTGGCCGTAGCCGCCGTTCTCGTCGTAGGTGACGGCCACGTGCGGGCGCTCGGCGCGCAGCACGGCGACGATCGCGCGGGTCACCTCGGCCGGGTCGGCGGTGGCGAAGGCGCCCTCGGCGTTGTTGGAGTCCTCACCGGCCATGCCGCTGTCGTGGAAGCGGCCGGGCCCGCCGAGCCAGTGCTGGCGGATGTCGCCGAGTTCGACCAGCGCGCGCTCGATCTCGCCGCGCCGGTACTCCCCGAGCTCCTGCGGCTTGCCGCGCAGGTGCGCGAGGTCGTCGGCGATGACCTCGCCGAGCTCTCCGCTGGTGCAGGTCACGAGGCTGACGGTGGCGCCTTCGGCGCTGTAGCGGGCCATGGTCGCGCCGGTCCCGGTGGCCTCGTCATCGGGGTGGGCGTGAACCAGCAGCAGACGGCGTTCGCTCATGTGTTCCGAGAGTAGCGACTGGGACCGACGGAGGCCGGGGATGTGGTGCTTCTCGCCGTCTCAGGGTGCCTTCGGCACGAGCACCACCCACACCTGCCCGGGGGCGAACGTCATCGGCTCGCCCGCCTCGGTGGTGTAGGTCGTGCCCGCCTCGGGCGCGGGACGGTTCCAGGAGGCGTTGAACTTCAGCCCGTCGCGCAGCACCACGGCCCGCCCGCCGCCCACGGTCTCGGCGAACGGCGAGACGTTGCCGGAGACGTCCTGGAACGGCGAGCTGAACACCGGAACCTCTTGCAGCACAACGGTGCTCGCAGCCCCGCGACCGCTGTCGGTGGTCACGTAGGGCCTGCCGTCCATCGACACCAGCCAGCGCCCGCCGTCCCAGTCGAACCCGACGCGCGCGAAGCGGTAGGCGATCTCCTCGTGCCCGGTGGGGACGCCGCCCGCCGCCGGGGCGGGCCCGAACACCAGCGGGGCGGCCGGCGACCAGCCCGCGCCGGGCGGCAACCGGTCGGTGCGGGCGAACAGGTTGTGCGGTGCCACTCCCGGTCCCCGGTAGAACGCGCCGGGCAGCGTCTGCTGCGAGGCGTTGTTGACCGAGGAGCGCCCGATCTCGGGCAGGAGTTCCGGCGCGGCTCCGGAGAAGGCGAGCGTGGGCCTGCCGAACTGGGGCAGCAACCGCAGGTCGGTCTGCCGCGCGCTGCGCACCGGGCCGACCACTGGTGGGGTGCGCGAGGCGAAAACACCGATCAGTCGGCTGATCCCGGCTTCGACGGGTTCCACGTAGATCATGTCGGCGGCACCGGTGCCGGTGTGCGGGCGCGCCTTCGGAGCGTTGTCGACCTTGACCGCGAGCACCGGTGGTCCGGGCGGTGGTGGCGGTGGAGGGGACGGTTCAGGTGCGGGCTGCGGCACCGGATCGACGATCGGCAACGACACGGTCGCGGTCGGCTGCACCGCCAGTCCTGCGACCACCAGCAGACCGGTCGACACCAGGGTGCCGAGCACGCGCAAAACCCACATCGCCCCTCCACCGCGTAGCCTCACCCGGCCGGCGGACGAGGACAAGCGGCCGAACGGCCCAGCTTCAGGGTTGCCGACGCACGATTTCCTCGATGGTGGCGGTGATCTGGGATTCGCTCGTCCGCTTGTCGACGCCGAGGCCGGACAGGACGCCGTCACCGTCCTCGTGCTCGAGCAGGGCGAGCAGGATGTGCTCGGTGCCGACGTAGTTGTGGCCGAGCCGCAGGGCTTCCCGGAAGGTGAGCTCCAGGGTCTTCTTGGATTCGGTGTCGAAGGGCACCAGCGCGGGCAGGTCTTCGGCGGCGTCGGGCAGCACCGCGGTGGCGGCCTCGCGAACCGCGTCGAGGGTGATGCCCTGCGCCTGGATCACCTTGGCGGCCACGGCTTCCGGTTCGCCGAGCAGGCCGAGCACGAGGTGCTCCACCCGGATCTCGTCGTTGCGGGCCTCGTGGGCGGCGTTCTGCGCGGCCACGACGACGTTGCGCGCACGCGGGGTGAACCTGCTGAACCCGGTGCCGGAATCGAGTCCGGCGTCATCGGGAGCCTTGGGCACGAACCGCTTCTGCGCGGCCTGCTTCGACACTCCCATGCTGCGGCCGATCTCGGTCCAGGACGCGCCCGCCCGGCGGGCCTGGTCGACGAAGTGACCGATGAGGTGGTCGGCGATCTCGCCGAGGTGGTCGGCGACGATCACGGCCCCTTCCAGCTGGGACAGCGCGTCGTCGTTGGCCTTCTTGATGCCCTCGATGAGGTCGTCGAGGCGGATGGTCGCGGGGATCTGCTTCTTGTCGGTCATACGTCAACCATAGGTTGACGCCCATGCAGCGTCAACCAAGAGTTGACGATGTCGACCCGTCGGCCCGCCGGCGGTAGCGTCGGAGCGACTGCGGAGGTGCGGCATGGCGGAGGAAGAGCACTCGGAGTGCCGAGGGTGCAGCGGCACCGGCAACATCAAGGTGGCCCGCCGGTTCATGGCGCTCGACACCGGCGAGGTGTCCACGGTGATGGCCCTGGCGCGCTGCCCGTACTGCCGGGAAACGCCGGGCCGACAGCGAGGCGGCGGGCCTCCCGTGTGAGGATCAACCCATGTCGGACGAGGGTGGCGAGAACACCGGTATCGAGGCCAACGGCCCCAACGCCCTGTGCTTCACCTGCGGCGGTCTCAAGAAGATCAGCGAGCCGCGCCTCTACATGATCCAGGCCACCGAGGAGATGCAGACCGGCATGACGATGGCCGAATGGCGGACGTGCCCCCAGTGCACCGGCAAGGGCTACCTGCGGGGCATCAACCCCCCGGCGTGACGGCCGAGGTCAGGTGAACGGGCCGGAGCGGAGGTGGGGGGATCGCTCCGTCCGGCCCGCTCAATCCCCATCCGGGGATTCACGAGTCGGGACCCCGGGGGAACAGGGTCCCGGCTCGCTCCCTCGCTGACCGGGGGTCCGACTGGGGGTTCGGCCCGCGCCCGGTCAGGGCGAGCCGCATCGCGCGGCCCGCACCCCTCTCCCCGCGCGCAGCACGCGCCGGGGACAGGAGATCTCGGAAGAGCAGGGGTGGTGCACGGTTCGCCGCTATCGGGGCGCGGCGAACCGCGGTCGGCAGTTCGCGGTGATGGCGGGGGCGGCGTTGCGCACCTGTCCGGGTGGCCGACTCCCCGCGGAACGCTTCCGACGACGACGTGGAAGCTTCAACCATTATGTAGAACTCGCCGCGCGGTTGTTAGTGATGACTACGGATAGTCACGTCACACGTCATGCCCGCCACACCTGGATAACACCTGCCGCACAGCGCGCGAACACCTGTCGTTCACCTGCCGATGCAGCGCGGGCACCCGGCTGAACCGAGTGCCCGCAGCGTGAAAACGCCTGTCAGATCCCGCAGTCCGGCGCGGACCAGGTGTCGGCGCCACCGGCGAGGTGGACGTGGTCGTCGTGCCCGGGGTAGCCCGGCCCGAGGATTTCGCCGAAGCCGTGGTCGCGCGCCTGCTGCGCCAGAGCGCAGAAGCCCTGCGACCCCGCGCCGAGGTCGGCGGCGTCGCCGTAGAGGTGGCGGCTGTTGGGGGCGCCACCGACGGAGTCGTTGCACGAGACGCTGCGGAACCCGCCGTTGACCTGGATCGGCGCGTCGCCCATCGCGTGCCGCATGGCCTGCAGCTTCCACATGGTCACCAGCGCGTTGGACTTGGCCTCCTCGGCAGAGACCTTGCCGCCGGACCAGTCGGAGTTGCAGGTGTTGAGCTCGGAGTAGTCGAAGTTGGCCGGCGAGCAGTCGTCGTCCTGCAGCTCGTAGATCTTGGCGAAGGTCGACTCACCGGCGACGCCGTCGGCCGGGAGGCCGTAGGCCTGCTGGAACCGGACGACCGCGTCCTTGGTGCCGGGGCCGAAAACGCCGTCGATGGCGAGCTTTCCGCCGTTGCCGGGGTAACCGGACACCCGGATCTGCAGGTTGCGCACGTCGTCACCGGAAGCGCCCTCGCTGAGCGGCTTGCTCCAGCTGTAGCAGCCGTCGGCGGTCGGCGCGGGCGCGGCGGGGGCCGAGGACGCCGCGGGCGCGACGAAGGATGCGACGGCGCCGGCCACGAGGGCGGCGGTGACACCGGCTAATCGGGTCTTCATGCGGGACACCTCTCGCTGCGGGGGATGATCTGCAGCTGCGGATGTTCCCGGAAGAAACCCGCGGACTCGCCGCGTTGTCAGGAATTCACCAAAAAAGCCACACCCCGGTCGAATTCCGCCGCCCGGACGGCCGATCCGCCGTGGCACCGGCGGCCCACACCGCACCCCGCAGCAACCCCTAGCGCGGAAGCGCGAACCCCGCGCGACGTCGCGGTTCTCAGCCCAGCGGGCGGACGGTCAGGATCTGCTCCGCGCGTCCCACCGGACCCCGCCGGTCGTGCAGGTGGGTGCTGGTCAGGCCCTGCCCGTTGGCGCCGAAGGTGACCTCGGTGTCCAGCCCGGTCCACTCGCCTTCGGGCTGCCGGTGGAGGTGGATCGTGAGGTCGACGTTGGGGAACATCCACTTGGTGGGCTCCTGGCGCACGGCGATGCCGTTGGCGGTGTCGATCAGCGCGACGAACGAAGCCAGCGGGCTGACCTCCTCGCCCCCGACGAGGTCGTACCCGGTGGACATCCACGCGGTGGTCCGCCCCGGCCGCGGTTCGCCGACGACGCGCGTCCGCAGCGATTCGATGAAGCCACCAGACCACACCGAGTCCATCGACCACGGCTCCAGCTGCTCCGGCGGGGGCAACGCGTCGACCTCGCCACCTGCGACGGCCCCGGTGTCCACCTCGGCCAGCAGCCACGCGCGAGCCCGCACGACGGCCCGGCCGCCGATGACCACGGTCGCCTCGGTCAGCTCGATGGTCCGCCCGGGCCGAAGGGTCTCGACGTGGATGTCGAACTCCTCCAGCCCGATCTGCCCGAGGATGTCGAAGCTGATCCGGCTCATCACCAAGCCGGGGCGGCCTTCGGCGGCCCGGGCCCGCTCGATCGCGTGCACGATCAGCCCGCCGAGCGTGCTGAAGTGCTGCTCATCAGCACGCCAAGCGCCACCGACGTGCTCGGTCGGCTTGTACCGGCCCTCGCCCATGCGCTCGAAGTACGCGACCCCAACCGACTCGACCAACGAACTGCGCTCCCCGTTCAGCGGAATGTGCCGCACCAGAATAGGAACCACCCGCACCCGAGACCCCCGAACAGGACCGGAATCACGCCCGCCAGCCGGATGCGGCCACCGGCTTCCCACGCACGGGCTCGGGCAGTTCTGATGGACCATCGCACCCTCGTGAATACCTGCGCTCGGACGCACTACCAGCAACGTGTCATCGCTCGATGACATCGGAGTGATGTCATCGAGCGATGACAATCGAGCGATGTCCGCGTACGATGACATTCGTGGCTGAGGGTTATGAGGTGACCAACGCTCGACGTCTCGGAGCCGTCGTGCGCGAACTGCGCAAGGAACGCGGCTGGACGCAAGCGAAGCTCTCCGCTGAAGCCCACGTGTCCCGTGGCTATCTGGTCAAGCTGGAACAAGGTCACCCGACCGCCGAGCTGAGGACCGTGATGCGCGTCCTGGAAGCCCTCGACGCCGGGCTGAAGGTGACCGAGATCGTCGAGTCGCCGACCGACCGCCTGCTGCGCGAAGAGTTCGACCGGATCGTCGATGGCTGACCGACTCCACGTCTACCTGTCCGGCGAACCGATCGGCATCGTCGAGCGTCTGGCCGGTGGGCGTTACCAGTTCACGTACAGCGACGACTACCGCAAGAGCGGCGGCGTGTCGCTCAGCCCGACATTGCCCGTCGGAGTCGGACCTTTCCGCTCGGGGCACATCGAGGCCTATCTCGAAGGGCTACTACCCGAAAAACCAGAAGTTCGCCGAGGCTGGGCCGCCACGCTCGGAACCGGCAACGACGCTTTCGACCTGCTCGGAAGCATGGGTCTGGACTGCGTGGGCGCGGTGCAGTTCGTCAAGCCGGGCGACGAGAAGCAGATCTCCGAACGAAGCTCGGAGTACCGCCCCTGGACGGATCGAATGATCGCCGAGCGCCTGAACGAGCTGCGTGATGAGGGAGCGTCGTGGACGCTGCCCGGTGAGCACTGGAGCCTTCCGGGAGCACAGGACAAATTCACGCTGACGCTGCGCAACGACAAATGGCACGAGCCCCGAGGTTCCGGGGCGTCAACGCACATCGTCAAGCCAGGAATTCGGCGACTGCACCATCAGGCCGTTCTCGAGCACGCCACGATGCGCGTCGCTCATCGGCTGGGTTTGCGGGTCGCCAGCACAGAGCTTCACGACTTCAACGGCGAGCCCGCCATCGTCATCACACGATTCGACCGGGTCAGCGCAGCCGAGTCCGTACTTCGACTGCATCAGGTCGATTTCTGCCAGGCGATGGGCCGCCTTCCCGAGAACAAGTACGAGGAGCAGAACGGCCCCCGAACGCAGGCACTCGCTCAGATGCTGCGGAGCCATTCGTCCGCACCGCACCAGGACGTCACTCGATTCTCGGATGCCGTGATGTTCAACTACATCGTGGGGGCGCCTGACGGGCACTCGAAGAACTTCGCACTGCTCTACCAACCGAACGGAAACGCGAGACTCGCGCCGCTGTACGACCTGGCAACCGGGTTCGCGTATCAGCCGCGCGGGGGCGGATACGACTTGACCGGAACGGCCTTGTCGATCGGTGGCCGGCGAAAGTTCGGGCAGGTGTTGGAGAAGAACTGGATCCGCCACGCCCTCGAGCTGGGTCTGGACGCCGACGAGCGACTCCACCGCGCGACGGAGATGGCCACTTCCGTCACCGATGCGTTCCGCGACGAGCTGGCCTCACTCGGTGCCCCGGGGCGAGAACTGTCAGCACGGCTCTTGCCAAGGCTCTCGAAACATGCCGACGGGATCGTTCGACGTACCGGCCGAAACTCACCTGCGGTCACCGGTTCTCCCCGAGACGACTCGGACTGATCCCGCCCCGATGTGACTGCCGGCTGCGTCGACCGACAACTCACGATCACGCCCGCCAGCCGGATGCGGCCACCGACCCCCACGCGCTCACGCGGGGCAGTTCCGGTCACATCCGCCCACCGGCGACGACCGTTGACTCACCCCTCCCCGACCAGCGCGCGGATCGCCTCCCGGGCTTCGTCGAAGGCCTCGGCCATGCCCCCGACCGTGAGGTTGACCATCGCCCCTTCGTAGACCATGTGCACTCGGGCGCCGAGGGTTTCGGCGTCGGGGACACCGGCTTCGGCGAGCAGGGCGACGAACTTCCCGCGGGACCGGCGCTTGCCCTCGCGCAGCACAGCGCGGCCCGGGTGGTCGCCCTCGCTGAGTTCGGCGTGGGCGTTGACGAACGCGCACCCGCGCCTGCTGCCCGCCCACCAGGCCTCCTCGGCGTCGAGCACGGCCAACACGCGGTCGAGCCCGGACTTCGGCCCGCGGGCGCGCATCCACTCCTCGAGGAATTCCTCCCAACGCTCCTCACGACGCTCGAGGTAGGCCGCGACCAGGGCGTCCTTGGAGCCGAAGCGGTCGTAGAGGGTCTTCTTGGTGGTGCCGGCCTGCTCGGCGATCAGGTCGACCCCGACCGCGCCGATGCCCCGCTCGTAGAAGAGCACCCCGGCGACTTCGAGGATCTTCCGGCCGGCGGGCGTGTCCGGGTTCGCCGTGCGCGCCATCGTCGCTCCCAGGTCTGGAAACAGGACACTGCGAGTATACCGACCGGTATGGTTACTTGGCGACATGCGTGCAGTTCTTCCGATCGCCTTCGTGGTCTTCTGGAGCTCGGGTTTCGTCGGCGCCGGCATGGCGGCCGACACCGGCGCTTCAGCCAACACCAGCCTGTTCTGGCGCTACGCGGTCACGGCGGCGGTGCTGCTGGCCATCGCGGTCGCACGGCGCCGCCGGTACGGCCGCGCGTTCCTGGCCCGCGAGATCGTCCTCGGCGTGCTCGGCCAGGCCGTTTACCTCTCGGGCGTCTTCCACGGCGCGTCGCTGGGCGTCCCGGCGGGCACCAGCGCGCTGATCGCGTCGCTGCAACCGGTGCTGGTCGCCGTGATCAGCAGCAGGCTCGCGCACGAATCCCTCGGCGCCCGAAGGGCGTTCGGGCTCGCCGCGGGCATCGCCGGAGTCGGCCTGGTGGTCGTCGCCGACATCGGAGCCGGCGGTGGCGCGCTGGGCGTGCTCGCGGTCCTCACGGGCATGGCCGGACTCACGGCCGCCACCCTGCTGGGCGACCGCCGACCCCGCCCCGGAGGCCACGACCTGCTCGATTCGCTGACGGTGCAGTCGGCCGCGGCCCTGGCCGCGTTCGCACTGGTCGCCACCGCAGGCGGCGGACTCACCCCGCCCTCCAGCCCGCAGTTCTGGACCGCGATCGTCTTCCTCGTCGTGTTCCCGTTCGTCGGCGGTTACGGCTGCTACCTGCTGGTCCTGGACCGCTCGGGGTCGGTCGCCGTCAGCGCCCTGCTCTTCCTCACCCCGGCGGTCGCCGCGGCCTGGAGCGCGATCGCCCTCGACCAGCCCCTGCACCTCACCACGATCCCCGGCTTCGTCCTCGCCCTCATCGGAGTCCTGGCCCTGCGCACCCCCGCCGCGCCGTCCAGCGGTGCAGAGGCGCGGACCAAAGCCCCTGGTCCTGCCGGGGACATGAGCGGATGCTCCGGGCATGACGAAGCGCCGGTCTCGTGCAGCACTGGGCGACCGCCTCGGGTGGTTGCCGCCCGTGCCGATGGAGCGGTTCCGCGAGCAGGCCGGGCGCCGGGCTTCGGGGCGGGTGCTCGACATCGGGGCGCGCCGGATCAGCGAGCTGCCCGCCTACCAGCACCTCAGCCACCTGGCCCTCGTCGGAGCGGGCGCCGAGGTGCGCGAGGCGAGCCTCCCGCTCCCGGCGGAGAGGACCGATGCCGATCCTGAAGACCTCCCGTTCCCGGACCGCTCCTTCGACGTCGTCGTGTGCCGGTTCGCCCTGCTGCGCGCGGCGAACCCGGTCCGGGCCGCATCGGAGATCGCCCGCGTGCTCCGCCGGACGGGCCAGCTGCTGTTCTTGGACGTCGTCGCGGGACCGAGGCAGGTCGATGTCCTGACCCACTTCCGGCTCAGCGGACTCATCACGCACGACGTCAACTGGTCGCGGCCCCGCGGGCACCCCCGGTCTCCGCTGGTGCAGGGCGTCGCAACGCACCCCGTTCCGCAGTACGCGCGCGAGTTCGCGTGGCTGTTGGGGACGACCCGAGGAGGAGAGCACGATGACGCGGAAAGTAGCGGACTGCAGGAGAACGCCTAGCGAGATCAACTGCTCGCTGACGATCATCGGTGAGAAGGAGGAGGTCGTGCGCGCGGCCGCCGAGCACGCGGCGTCCTCGCACGGGCACGACGACACGCCGGAACTGCGCGAGCAGATCCGCACCACGCTGGAGGACGAGACCGCACCGACCGGCATGGAGTTCGTGCAGCTCATCGAGTTCAAGACGAGCCGACCCGACGAGCTGAGCAGGCTGATGGACGAGTGGGAGGAACGCACCGGCGGCAAGCGAACGGCCACCCGCGCCGTGCTCACGCACGATCACGAGCAGCCGGACAGGTACTACGAGTTCGTCGAATTCCCCTCCTACGACGAGGCGGTCCGCAACTCACACCTGCCCGAGACCGACGAGCTCTCCCAGCGGATGCGCAACCTCTGCGAGGGCGAACCGACCTTCCACAACCTCGACGTCGTCCGCGCCGAAGCACTCTGACCGAGGTAGGCCCGGCCCGAAGCGCCCGGAGCGAGCCGCGCGCTTCGGGCCATCGGGCCGGTGGACTGCGCCCCGGCGAGGCACGAAGATCAGCTGCATGAGCGGAAACCCGCACCGGCAGGACGGTTGTCGTCTTCGTTTCGAGTGGGGGCTGTCGGGCGCTCACGAGATCGCGGAGCGGTCGTGGGTGATCGCCGTCGTCGATGTTCTCTCGTTCACCACGACACTGACCGTCGCGATGGACTGCGGTGTCGAAGTCTTCCCCCACCGATGGCGTGACGAGTCGGCAGCCCGGTTCGCGGCGCAGCACGGCGCGGTCCTGGCGGTGGGCCGGTCGCAGGCACGACCCGGAGAGGTGAGCCTGTCCCCGGCGACGGTGCGCGAGGCCAGCGGTGTCCGGCGGTTGGTCCTGCCGTCTCCGAACGGCTCGACGATCGCGCAGTCGATGGCGAACCTGGACGGCACGGTGATCGGTGTGTCGTTGCGGAACTCGATCGCCGCGGCGAAGTGGACCGCCGCGCGCCTGGCAGGCGACGACGCGTGCGGTGTCGCGGTCGTGGCCGCCGGTGAGCAGTGGCCGCAGGGCGGACTCCGTCGTGCGGTGGAAGACCTGTGGGGCGCGGGTGCTTACCTCGCCGCGCTGCGCGACCACGGTTTCGGCTCCATCTCCCCGGAAGCGCAAGCGGCGATCGCGTCGTTCGAGCACGTCTCCGGCGATCTCCCGCGCCAACTCCGCGCTTCGACCAGCGGTCGAGAACTGGCCGCAGCCGACTACGGCCACGACGTCGACGTGGCCGCCGAGCTCAACCGCAGCGACGCCGTTCCCGCGCTCTCAGGGCGGAGCTTCCGCCCAGCACCCCCGTGACCGGAGCGACGTGACCCGGAGAACAGCGGGGGACGTCTGGGGCTGGGGTCGCTGATGGGTCGTGGAACATGGAACGGCCGCGCGGGAATCAGTGCTGAGGGGGAACCAGGTGTCAGGGCAGTTGTTGGCGTTCATCGGTGCGTGCTTGGCCGTGATCGTCGTTCCGGGTCCCGACTTGGCGCTGCTGCTGCGCAACGCCGCTGTTGCCGGTCGTTCGGGTGCCGCGGCCACGGCCAGCGGGATCATGACGGGCAACACGATCCTCGCCACGGCTGCGGTCGCCGGTCTCACCGCGCTCCTGCAGGCCTCCGGGCCGCTCTACAACGCGATTCGCCTCGCGGGTGCGACCTACCTGATCTACCTGGGCGTTCGCGCACTGATCAGCCTCACCCGCCGGGACGAAGCACCCCGCGGTCCCGAGAACGTGCCCGCGCGGCCGCAACTCCCCCGTGGTCACGCGTTCCGGCAGGGCCTGCTCAGCAACCTCCTCAACCCCAAGGTCGCCGCCTTCTACCTCGCCCTGTTCCCGCAGTTCACCTTGCCGGGCGTGCCCACGCTGGCCCAGCACGCCCTGCTCGCAGCGCTGTTCTGCCTCCTCTCGCTGACCTGGTACGTCCTGCTCATCGCGATCCTCGGCCGGGTCCAAACCTGGCTGCAACGCCGAAAGGTCCAGCGCACCATCACCGGCACCTCGGCAGCAGCCCTCATCGCCCTCGGCGCAGGCCTCGCCCTCCAGAACTGATCGGCGCTCGCCTCACCTTCGGCAACCAGCTCTCAGGGAGGTGTCCAAGGTCTTCATGAGCTCGGCGACCCGGCTCCTTCCGGTCGGTGCCTCGGGATAGCGGCCGAGGACGTCGACGAGGACCGGGGTCGCGCGCTGCTGGGCCAGCTCGATGTGCTGGTCGCCCACGCCAAGATCGCCTCCGGCGGCCAGCTCGGTCGCCCGGGCCGCATGGGCGGCGGCGCGGAGGATGTGGTGGACCTGGGTTGCTCGGGCGAGGGGGTGCAAGTACGCGGCGGCAGCAGCATCACCGGCGGCGCGCGCGGCATGCTGCGCGGCTTCAGCAGCGGCGTCCTTGGCGGCCCGGTGCGCATCCACGGCCGTGATTCGCTGCAGTCGAGTCCGATCAGCGCCATCAGCGAAGACCCAGGCGGCTTCGAGCGCCGCACGAGGCCTTCGGTCATCAGGACGGTCCTGCTCGAAGAGGGGCAGAACCTCCTCCGCGCTCTCGGCGGCGTAGCGAGCGACCACCCGGAGGTCGCCGACGCTCAAGGCGACATCGCCAGGACTGATCCTCATGTCCCTCATGCTGCCAGCCGCCCTCGCCCTCGAGGTGATGTCAGGTGCGTTGTTGCTCCGTCGCTGCGCGCCAGAAGTCGAGGAAGTGGCGTTCGAGGCCGATCCCCATCTCCAGGGCCAGGGCGATGCCGCGCGGCGTGCCCTCGGCCAGGTTCGCGCGGGTTTCCTCGTACTCGCGCAGCTTCTCCTCGTGCAGCGCGATCTGGTCGGCCGCCAGGGTGGCCGGATCGGCGCCGAAGAACAGCTTGAGCGTCGCCGGGTCGTGGACCTCGAAGAGGCTCTTCACCGGTTCGGCCCGCCAGCGGTCCAGCTCCGCCTGCCCTTCCTCGCTGAGCGTGTAGCTGCGCCTGCGGCGACCGGACTCCTCCCGCTCTTCGTTGAGCAGCCCGGCTTCGGCCAGGCGGGAGGTTTCGCTGTAGAGCTGCGTGTGCGGCAGCGACCAGAAGTTCACCACGCTCTGCCCGGCCACCCGCTTGAGGTCGTAGGCGGTGGCGGGCTGGAACACCTCGATCAGGCCCAGGACCACGTACGACGCGTTCGTGAGGCGAACCGTTGACATGTCGGACACCCTACCGTACCTTTCGAATCGTTCGGAACGAACCATTCGACTCGAATCATTCGAGGTGAAGGACATGGTCACCACTCAGCCCACCGCCGAACTGGGGCTCGCCGCGCTCGACGACGAGATCACCGTTGACGCGCTGCCCGTCGAGGGCGAGATCCCCTCATGGCTCTCCGGAAATCTGCTGCGCACAGGCCCGACGACGTGGCACGCGGGAAGCACGGCGCTGCGCCACTGGTTCGACGGGCTGGCGATGCTGCACAGCTTCACCGTCCACGACGGCACGGTGTCGTACGCGAACAAGCACCTCGAGACCCGGACCCACCGCTCCGCCGAGAAGGCCGGGAAGCTCACCTACGGCCAGTTCGCCACCGACCCGTGCCGCTCGATCTTCCAGCGCATCCAGTCCGCCTTCTCGGGCGCGGTCACGGACAACGCCAACGTCAACGTCGCCAAGCTCGGCGAGCGGTTCGTCGCGCTGACCGAGAGCTCCATCCCGGTCGAGTTCGACCAGCACACGCTGGAAACCGCGGGCGTCCCGTACCGAGCTCCGGGGCAGCTCACCACCGCGCACCCGCACTACGAGTCCGGCGCGATGCTCAACTACGCGGCCAAGCTGGGGCCGCGCAGCTCCTACCGCTTCTACCGCGTCGACGACCGGGGCACCGAGGTCCTGGCGTCCGTCCCGGTCCGAAATCCCTCGTACATGCACTCGTTCGGGATGACCGAGCGCTGGTTCGTGCTCGTCGAGTTCCCGCTCGTGGTGGAACCGGCGGCGATGGTGTTCTCCGGGAAGCCGTTCATCGAGAACTACCGCTGGGAACCGGAGCGCGGCACCCGCGTCACGCTCGTCGACCGCCGCAGCGGGGAGGTCGGTGCTCGGCGCACGCTCGAACCGTTCTTCGCCTTCCACCACGTCAACGCCTACGACGACGGCGGCGACGTGGTGGTGGACCTGTGCGCCTACCCGGACGCGCAGATCATCCAGGACCTCTACATCGACCGCATGCACGAGATCATGCGCGACGACGCGCAGCGCATCTCGCGGTCGCACCTCACACGCCTGCGGCTGAGCGGGAACGGCGTCAGTTCCGAGCAGATCGGCGACGCCACCATCGAGCTGCCGCGCATCAACGGTCACCGCGCGAGGCAGCCCCACCGCTACGTCTGGGGAACCGGCACCCGCCTCGGCTGGATCGACGAGATCGTCAAGATCGACACCTCGGACGGATCATCGCTGACCTGGCACGAACCGGACCAGTACCCGAGCGAACCGGTCTTCGTCGGCCGCCCGGGCGCTGCGGAGGAAGACGACGGAGTCCTGCTGTCCGTCGTGCTCGACGCCCAGCGCGGCCACTCCACCATGCTGGTCCTCGACGCCGGCTCGCTGCACCCCCTGGCCCGCGCAACCGTGCCGCACCACATCCCCTACCACTTCCACGGCCAGTTCAGCAGGGCTTAGACCGCCGGGCCGACCCGTCGACGTGCCGTCAGCAGACCTGCCCGAGCACGTCGAGATCTCGGTTCCACGCGGCGGGCTAGGGTGTCCGGAAACAGCACGCGTGGCCGGCGGGGCGGCCCTCGGGATCGGAGCGGCATGGGGACCGACGAGGCGTGGTTCTACATCGGGCTCGGCGTCGTCCTCGTACCGCACTTCCCCCTCGTCGCCGTCATGCTGCTGCGCACCCGCGCGCGGCACCGCGGCTGGACCCACGTCACCGGGACAGTGACGTCGGTGAAGACGCGGCGGCAGACCAACGGGGAGACGCGCACCGCTGTCCGCTACCGCTACGTCGACGCGACGGGACAGCAGCGCAGCGGCACCGACACGCCCTGGCTCCGAGCACCTCGCCGCAAGAGCCAGATCGCGGTCATGTACGACCCCGACAACCCGGAACGCAGCGAAGCGTCGTCCATGACCTGGCTGTACGTCCTGCTGCCCATCTCGGCGGTGCTCCTGGCCCTGGGGCTGTGGTCCGTCGCAGCGGGCCTCCACGGCCTGACCGGCTGACCCGGAGGCAAGTGGTGGCCGCAGTCGAGATCGAACCAACCGCCCCTCGCTGCATCCCGGTGCTCGAGCGATGAGTCTCGGGTGGGTCGCTGGTCTCCATCACCGACAGAGATGGAACCGCGCCCGGAGGGGTCCTCATGACCGCGACCTACACGTTCGACGTCTTCTCCAGCCTCGACGGCTTCGGCGCCGCCGGAGGTGATTGGACCGGCTACTGGGGCAAGCAAGGCCCCGAACTCCTCGCGCACCGCCTCGCGCTGTACGACGAGGAGCAGCGGATGGTCTTCGGCGCGAACACCTACCGGGTGTTCGCGCAGATGCTGGCCGAGAGCGACGAGGACTCCGACGTGCGCGATGCCTGGGTGACCCGGATGCGGACCACGCCGGCGACGATCGTGTCGAACACGCTGGAAGAACCTCTCGACTGGCCCGACGCGACGATCGCCCGCGGTGACGCCGTCGAGGTCGTCGCCCGCCTCAAGGAGCAGTCCGAGGTCCCGCTGCGCTCGCACGGCAGCCTCTCGATGAACCGCGCGCTGATGGCCGCCGGACTGGTCGACCGCATCCAGGTCACGCTCTTTCCCGTGATCACCGGCCAGACCGGACTCGACCCGATCTTCCGCAACGCAGCCGATTTCGACCTGTCCCTGATCGAGCGCAGAACCCTCGACAACGACATCCAAGAACTCACCTATCGCCCCAGCCGCCACGGCTGAGCGCGGCCAGGCCGAACCGCGCAAGAGCGTCGGTCCGATGAGTTTTCCTTCCGCCGGAAGTCGATCCCTGAGAAGGAATGGGGTCCCGAACCACGACCTGGAGGGTGGGTGTGATGACGGCAGTCGAGGCGAACGGTGTGGTGCTCGGTGTCGAGCACTTCGGCGACGTGGAGGCGCCGCTCGTCCTGTGCGCGGGTAGCACGACGATGCTCTCGTGGCACGACTCGCTCTGCGAGTCGCTCGCGCGCGGCGGGCGTCATGTCGTGCGCTACGACCTGCGTGATTCCGGTTCCTCGACCACCGTCGATCCCGAGGCACCGGCGTACACGCTGCGCGATCTCGCGGCCGATGCCGCAGCGCTGGCCCGCGCGCTCGACGACCGGCCGGCGCACCTGGCGGGCATCGGTGTGGGCGGGATGGTCGCCCAGGTCGCCGCGCTCGACCACCCGGGGACCTTCTCCGCGCTCACCCTCGCCGGGACGCGGCCTGTCGCTCCAGGCCCGGTCGACGAGGATCTGCCCGACCACGACGCGGCGACGATGGGCCGGCTGTTCTCGCGTCCCATGCCCGACTGGTCCGACCGGGACGCGGTGGCTGAGCACGCCGCCGAAGGCGCGGCGATCCTCGGCAACGACCCCGCCGCCGCTCGGCGACTCGCCGAACGCACCTGGGACCGCACACCTGGCACGCTGCCCGCGGTGCAGCTGGCCAACCAGCTGGGCGTGGTCTTCGCGAAGCTGGACTGCGAGCCGCGCTGGCGCGAGCGGCTCCCGGAGCTCACGCTGCCGACGCTGGTCGTGCACGGTCGCCACGACCCGTTCTTCCCGGTCGGCAACGGCGAAGTACTCGCACGCGAGATCCCCCGCGCCCAACTCCACGTGCTCGAACACGCCTCGACAGCCATCCCCGACGCGGCCGCAGAGGAAGTCGCGACGGCCATGCTGGCCCTGTGATCCGAGTGCTTTCGCTCCGCTTCGCCCGCCTCGTCGGTAACGTCCCGGAACTCAGCGCGGTTCGGTCGACTTGGGGAGTTCCGAAGCCGCTCGGCCGCCGATGAGGCCGTCCAGGCGCTGCTGGCTGCGCTGGCAGCTGATCCCTGCGGCGTGGTGGCCCTGGAAGACGACGGAAAGGTCCGCGTGGCCCGCTCCCGGCGAGCACCGAGCAGCCGCCTGCGAGTGCGAGAGGGGCGAGATCACCTGTTGGTGGGCGCAGTTGGGTTCGAACCAACGACCCCTTGCTTGTAAGGCAAGTGCTCTTCCGCTGAGCTATGCGCCCTGGTGGTGGTCGATCGGCTGGGCCGGAACAACACCCCGATGAGGATACCGGGGTGTCGTGCCCGGATTCTTGGCCGGTCGACCACCTGTGCCGGTTGAGAGGCTCAGGCGGTGAGTTCCGCCAGGGCCTTCTTCCAGACGTTCTGGTCGCGGGCTTCGCCGGGCTGGTTGACCTCGGCGAAGCGGACCTTGCCCTCGGTGTCGATGAGGAACGTGCCGCGGTTGGCCATGCCAGCGGCGTCGTTGAACACGCCGTAGGCCTTGGCGGTCTCACCGTGCGGCCAGAAGTCCGACAGCAGCGGGAAGGTGTAGCCCTGCTGCTCGGCCCAGGCCTTCAGCGAGAACGGCGTGTCCACCGAGACGCCGATGACCTGCACCTCGTCGTTCTGGAAGTCGCTCAGGTCGTCGCGGACCTGGCACAGCTCGCCCTGGCAGACGCCGCTGAACGCGAACGGGTAGAAAACCAGCAGGACGTTCTTCTTGCCCCGGAAATCGGCCAGCGAGACCTTTTCCTTGTTGTAGTCGGGCAACGTGAAGTCCGGCGCCTGTGCACCGACCTCAACAGTCATGAGCGCACCCTCCTGTTCGACATGACCTTGTCCCGGCCGAACCTACACCCGCGCGACGAACGTGGGCACCGATGGCGACATCGGTGCCCACGGTTCGAAACGTGCGAACCGGTCAGCGACGGGCCTTGGCCCGGCGGTATGCCAGCCGGGTTCCCATCCAGCCTTCGCTGACGCTGGCGTTCGCGGTCTGCGCCAGGTTCGCCGTTGAGGCGGCCTCGGCGATGTCGGCCGGTTCGACGTATCCGTCTCGGCCGGTCTTGGGGGTCATCACCCAGATGACCCCGTCGTCGGACAGGGGCGTCATCACATCGAGAAGCGTGTCCGTGAGGTCGCCATCGTCTTCGCGCCACCACAGCAACACGACATCGACCACTTCGTCGGCATCTTCGTCGAGCAGATCGCTCCCGCAACGCTCCTCGATCGAGGCCCGGACATCGTCGTCGACGTCCTCGTCCCAGCCGATTTCCTGGACAACCATCTCCGGCTCGATGTCGAGCCTCTCGGCGACGTCGGCTTCGCCTTTACCGGCGTCTCCCGCGGCGACCACGGTTTGCTCACTCCTCCAATGCACCGGTGCGGTGACCTCTGGCCCCGCACGACTTTCAAACCTGGCCGATAGCGAACACTGCGGACCGCTACCGGCGCAACTGCTAGGCGTACGACACGCCGTAGCAACGCGTTGATGTCCGACTCTAGACCGGCTTCGCCCGCACCAACAGCCTGCGGTGCATCGTTGTTCGGTTTCACGTGCACCCACCGGGGGCGAACATGGGGGAACATGGTGGTGTCGGACGTCACGTCCGGCGTCACACCCTGCCACGAATCCCGACGTAGTCGAGGAGTTCCCTTGTCCGCGCTCAACAACGACGCCACCCACGACGCCGTCTCCGCCCAGCGGGTCCGGGTGATCCGGGAGGGCCTGGCCTCCCACCTGCCCGACATCGACCCGCAGGAGACCGACGAGTGGCTGCAGTCCTTCGATTCGGTGCTGTCGGCCAACGGGCAGCAGCGAGCCCGCTACCTCATGCTGCGCCTGCTGCAGCGCGCCCGCGAGACCGGTGTCGGCGTCCCCTCGCTGACCAGCACGGACTACGTCAACACCATCCCCACCGAGCAGGAGCCGTGGTTCCCCGGCGACGAGGAGACCGAGCGCCGCTACCGGGCGTGGATGCGCTGGAACGCGGCGATGATGGTGCACCGCGCCCAGCGGCCGGGCATCGGCGTCGGCGGGCACATCTCGTCCTTCGCGTCCTCGGCGAGCCTCTACGAGGTCGGCTTCAACTGGTTCTTCCGCGGCAAGGACCACCCCGGCGGCGGTGACCACCTCTACATCCAGGGCCACGCCTCCCCCGGCATCTACGCGCGGGCGTTCCTGGAGGGAAGGCTCACCGAGCACCAGCTCGACGGGTTCCGCCAGGAGCACTCGCACGCCGGGGCTGGTGGCGGTCTGCCGTCCTACCCGCACCCGCGGCTGATGCCGGACTTCTGGGAGTTCCCGACCGTGTCGATGGGCCTCGGCCCGATGAACGCGATCTTCCAGGCGCGGTTCAACCGCTACCTGCACGACCGGGGCATCGCCGACACCTCGCAGCAGCGGGTGTGGGCGTTCCTCGGCGACGGCGAGATGAACGAACCCGAGTCGCGCGGCCTGCTGCACGTGGCCGCCAACGAGGGCCTGGACAACCTGACGTTCGTGGTCAACTGCAACCTGCAGCAGCTCGACGGGCCGGTGCGCGGCAACGGCAAGATCGTCCAGGAGCTGGAGGCGTTCTTCCGCGGTGCCGGCTGGAACGTGATCAAGGTCGTGTGGGGCCGCGAGTGGGACTCGCTGCTGCACGCCGACCGCGACGGGGCGCTGGTCAACCTGATGAACACCACCCCGGACGGCGACTACCAGACCTACAAGGCCAACGACGGCGCGTTCGTGCGCGAGCACTTCTTCGGCCGCGACCCGCGCACCAAGGAGATGGTCAAGCACCTCACCGACGCCGAGATCTGGGGTCTGCGTCGAGGCGGCCACGACTACCGCAAGGTCTACGCGGCCTACAAGGCGGCCACCGAGCACCACGGGCAGCCGACGGTCATCCTGGCCAAGACGATCAAGGGCTACGGCCTCGGCCCGCACTTCGAGGGCCGCAACGCCACCCACCAGATGAAGAAGCTGACGCTGGACGACCTCAAGCTGTTCCGCGACAGCCTGCGGATCCCGATCTCCGACGAGCGGCTCGACCCGTACGAGCCGCCCTACTACCACCCCGGTCAGGACTCGCCGGAGATCCAGTACCTGCAGGACCGCCGCCGCCAGCTGGGCGGCTACCTGCCGGAACGGCGGGCCAAGCCCAAGCCGCTGGTGCTGCCCGGCGACAAGGTCTACGAGGTGATCCGCAAGGGCTCCGGCAAGCAGGAGGTCGCCACGACGATGGCGTTCGTCCGGCTGCTCAAGGACCTGGCCAAGGACTCCGAGATCGGCGGCCGGATCGTGCCGATCATCCCGGACGAGGCGCGGACCTTCGGCATGGACTCGATGTTCCCGTCGCAGAAGATCTACAACCCGCACGGCCAGCTCTACACGCCGGTGGACTACCAGCTGATGCTGGCCTACCGGGAGAGCGAATCCGGGCAGATCATGCACGAGGGCATCAACGAGGCCGGATCCACCGCCTCGTTCACGGCCGCGGGCACCAGCTACGCCACGCACGGCGAGCCGATGATCCCGGTCTACATCTTCTACTCGATGTTCGGCTTCCAGCGCACCGGCGACGGGTTCTGGGCGGCGGCCGACCAGATGGCGCGCGGTTTCGTGCTGGGCGCCACCGCGGGCCGGACGACGCTGACCGGTGAGGGGCTGCAGCACGCCGACGGGCACTCGCAGCTCATCGCCGCGACGAACCCGGCGGTCGTGGCCTACGACCCGGCGTGGGCGTTCGAGGTCGCGCACATCGTCAAGGACGGTCTGCGGCGGATGTTCGGCGAGAACGCCGAGAACGTCTTCTACTACCTGACCGTCTACAACGAGCCGTACCAGCAGCCGGCCGAACCGTCCGACCTGGACGTGGACGGGTTGCTGCGCGGTCTCTACCGGTACCAGGCCGCGCCCGCCGGGTCCGGTCCGCGCGCCCAGCTGATGGGTTCAGGCGTTCTGCTGCCGGAGGTGCTCAAGGCCGCCCGGCTGCTGGCCGAGGACTGGGGCGTGCGGGCCGACGTGTGGTCGGCGACGTCGTGGGCGCTGCTGCGCCGGGAGGCCGAGCAGGTCGACCGGCACAACCTGCTCAACCCGGGTGCCGAACCGCAGGTGCCGTACGTGACGCGCGCGTTGTCGCAGGCCGAAGGCCCGGTCGTGGCGGTCAGCGACTGGATGCGGGCCGTGCCGGACCTGATCCGGCCGTGGGTGCCGGGCGAGATGGTCAGCCTCGGCGCGGACGGGTTCGGCTTCTCCGACACCCGCCCGGCGGCTCGGCGGGTGTTCCTGGTCGACGCCGAATCCACGGTCGTCGCGACCCTCGCGGCCCTGGCCCGCACCGGCCAGGTGGACCAGTCCACGGTGGTCGAGGCGGCCCGCAAGTACCGCATCGACGACGTCCAAGCCGCAGGCCCGCAGACGTCGGACCCCGGAGTCGCCTGACCCCGGTCACTCCCCCGAAGGCCCCGGTCCCTCCCACCATCGCGGAGGCACCGGGGCTTTCGTCATGCGGCCCCGCGGTGGTCGACGGGATTTCAATGGAAGTCGGGTTCCCGATTTCCCTTGAAATCAGGGTCACGACTTCCATTGAAATCCCGAACTCCGCGTGGGCGAGGGTTCGACCGGTGGGGGTGTGAAACCGGCTTCAGGGCGGGGTGCGGGTGGAATGGGGTGTGGTGGAGTGGGGGTGTGCGAATCGCGTGCATCGATGGGGATGGGATCGGGCCTGAGCTGATGGGCAGCGCCCGGGAGGTGCTGGCGGCCGCCGCGTCGATGGACGGGCTGGCCGTGGAGTTCGGCAGCGAACCTGGCGGCGCCCAGACGTACCTGGAGACCGGGGAACCGCTGGCCGCTGGGGCGTTGGAGCGGTTCCGGAGCGAGTACGACGCCGTCCTCAAGGGCCCGGTCGGGTTGCCCGAGGTGCGCAAGCCCGACGGGACCGAGGCCGGCGTGCTCGGCGGGGTGCTGCGCAACGGGCTCGACACCTACGCCAACGTGCGCCCGGTGCGGCTGCTGCCCGGAGTCCGCGACGCCGCGGCCCCGATCGACTACGTGATCGTCCGGGAGAACACCGAGGGCCTGTACCTCTCGCGCGGCAGCGGGGTGCGCAACGAACGGGCGGCCAGCGACCAGCTGCTGATGACGCGGGTCGGCGTCGAGCGCATCGTGCGGTTCGCCTTCGACACCGCCAGGGCGCGCACCGGTGCGCCGAAGGACGGCGTGCGCCGGGTGACCTGCGTGGACAAGAGCAACGTGCTGCGCAGCTTCGCGTTCTTCCGGGACGTCTTCGACGAGATCGCCGCCGAGTACCCCGACGTCGAGGCCGACCACCGCTACACCGACGCCGCCGCGCACGACCTGGTCGCCGACCCCGGGCACTTCGACGTGCTGGTCACCGAGAACTTCGTCGGCGACATGCTCAGCGACCTCGGCGCGGCCACCGTGGGCGGGCTGGGCACGTGCCCGTCGGGCAACATCGGCGAGCGAACCGCCTACTTCGAACCGGTGCACGGCAGCGCACCGTCGATCGCCGGGCAGGACAAGGCGAACCCGACGTCGCAGCTGCTCACCGCCGCGATGCTGCTCGACCACGTGGGAGCTGCCGACACGGCCCGGCGCATCACCGGCGCCGTCGAAGCCGCCTACGCCGACGGCGCCGTCGGCCTCGACCCCGACGGCACCCCCACCTGCGGCACCAAGGGCGTGACAACAGCAGTCCTCAACCGCTTGCGACCGTGATTTTCGATCACTGAACGCACATAGCCCCGGCGGCGTCGCACCCGAGCGGGTGGAGAGGCTACCGGGGCCTACGCGAGCACCATAGATCCGATTCGTGCCTGCAGATCTTTCGGGCTGGTTCTCACACGAGCGGATGGCCCCTTATTTCGCCGCGACGAACAACGTCCCGGAGCGGGCAGAAGCCCTCTACGTCTGGAACGGAGACGTTGCTGCCGCGTACTGGCGCACTCTCGCGCACGTGGAGGTATTGCTCCGCAACACCTGCCACTACACGTTGGAGCAATGGTCAGCGAAGAAGTACGGCGATGTCTGCTGGTACAGAGCTGCGGTTGGAAACCTGTCCGACAGGGCACGCACCGACGTGGCCACGGCCATTGCGCGGGCCACTCGCAACGGCCGGCCGGAAATGCCCGGGCAGGTCGTAGCCGAGTTGTCGATGGGGTTCTGGCGGTACCTCCTCGCCTCTCGTTATGACCCGACGCTCCGGCGTTGGTGCTTGCACCGCGCCTTTCCGCACTTGCGTGGGCGAAGGCGAGATCTGGAATCGCACGTCGCGCGACTGCACCAGCTGCGCGATCGGATCGCGCACCTGGAACCGCTCCACCGATTGCCGCTGCTACAACTGCATGGATCGATGCGCGTCGTCGCAAGCTCCATCAACCCACAGGCTCGAGCATGGATCGATGCTCACGACTCAATCCCGGAAGTACTGGCCAGGCGCCCCATGACCGTCCCGGCTGATCCGCTCAACCGCTTGTGACCGCGGCGCGGTCGCGTTGGGTTCGGGCTGTTCGGGTCCAGGACCACCAGCCGTGGATGACCAGGGCTGCGAAGACCAGGTAGATGGCCGCGCTGAAGTGGAGGCCGGAGGCGATCTGCAGCGGGACGCCGACCGCGTCCACCGCGAGCCAGACCAGCCAGAACTCGACCAGGCCGCGGCCCTGCGCCCAGAAGGCGACACCGGTGCCGATGAAGATCCACGCGTCCGGCCACGGCGCCCACGAGGCGTCCAGCGCGCTCAGCAGCAGCGCGAACGCCGACGTGCCCAGCGCCAAGACCGCGACCAGCACCAGCCGCTCGATCCCGGTGGCCTTGCGGATCGCGACGCCGTAAACGGGGTCGCTGCGGCGGTTCCAGGCCCACCAGCCGTAGACCGAGATCAACAGGATCACCACCTGCCGGACCGCGAGTCCGCCCAGGTGGGCGGAGGCGTAGACGGCGAACAGCAGCACGGTCGCCGACACCTGCACCGGCCACGTCGCCACCCAGCGCCGTTGCGCGAGGAAAACCACCGCGAGCGCGCAGAGCTGGCCGACGAGTTCGGCCCAGGAGATCTTCTGGCCCAGCACGGTGATCCCGCTGCCGAGCAGCCATTCCGCCACCGCTTGCACGCCCGCTCCTCCCGCCGGGTGCGCCGGGGTGTGCGCGGGCGACCGCGAGGACCGCGGAACACGGCGTCAACAGCCCGGTTTCGCACGTCGCGGTGGCCCGTGCGCGCCTCTCATCCGGACTTTGACCGTCGGTCCCAGAGTTCCACCGGATCGGCCAGCACCAACGTGGTGCCGGTTCGCGGACTTTCACCGCCGGTTCGGAGTTCCACCGACCCCGGAGCGCACGAGTTCGTACTGCACTTGGCAACATCCTGCGCCGGTGGATCTGTTCCGCGATCAACACGTGGGTCGAATCACAACTCGCCGACACCACTGATGGCCGATCGAACACCCGTACCCCGATCGCCTAGACTTGATCGTCCGAAGCTGAACGAGGGGGTAACGCCGGATGAACGACACCGACCGCGCCATCCTCGCCTTCGAACTCGAGCACTGGCAGTACCAGGGCAACAAGGAGCGCGTCATCCAGGAGCGGTTCGGCTTCTCCCCGAACCGCTACTACCAGCGGCTGAACCGGCTGCTCGACGAACCCGAAGCGCTGGCCCAGCAGCCCGCACTGGTCAAGCGCCTGCTCAACCGCCGCGACCAGCGCGCCCAACGGCGCCGCGCGGTCTAGGCACCCGGCGCGGGTTGCCGCTGCTGCTGGATGCGGACCAGTTCCGCCAGCAGCGGCGCGGCCTGATCGGCGGGCATCGCCTCGAAGGCCGCCTTGATCGCCTCCGGGCCTCGCAGCCCCTGCTGCGGTGCGGCCTGCTGGTTGCCCGCCGCCATGCTGTTGACCAGGTCGACGAGCATCGCGACGATCGTGCGCGGACCAACCGCGGTCTGCCACCCCTGGATCTCGCCCTGGGGCCCGCGCGGCCCGAGCAGCTCGTGCTCCAGGCGCCGCAGCATCGCGTCCTGTTCCGGGGTCATCTCGTCCTCCTGGTCCTTGGTCACGAGGTCGGCGCGGAAGCGGTCCATGTCGACGTGGCCCGGGTCGATCTTGCCGGTGACGCTGGTCTCCTTGTGGCCGCGAGCGGCCTCCAGCGGCCGGCCCAGGTGGCGCAGCACCGCGACGGTCGCGGTGACCGCAGCGCCGTGCTGCTCGGGGCTCGGCCCCTGCTCGACGCCCTGGTAGTCCCACTCGAAGCCGACGTAGAGGGTGTTGCCGTCACCAGCCGGGTTCGGGCCGGAGGCCTTGGCCTCCCCGGCGTGGTTGGCGCGGCCGGCGGCGATCACGTGGACCACGCCGTCGAAGCCGATCACCGCGTGGCACAGCGGGCCGGCGAGGTCCTCGCGGCCGTCGATGCACAGCTGCACGCTGGGCGCGGGGTTGTCGTAGGAGGCGGGAGTGGCGGTGTGGTGTTCGAGCACCCCGACCGCGGCGGGTTGTTCGCCCGAGGCGGTGCGCTCCTTCCAGCCGGGCGTCTCCACGACAGTCAGTCCGGCCGAGCGCAGCACGTCGGCGAGCCACACGAGCGGTAAGGCCACCGGTGATCACCCCCAATGAGATCCCGTGATCCATCGTCCCGGGTTCCGGCACCCGCCTGGAACGGCCAAGAGAATGAAAAATCGGGACCCACCCGTTGGGTGAGCCCCGATCTCTCAGCGTTGCTTCAGAGCGTGCCGCTGTGCCCCTGCGGACCCGGGCCGGGCTGGGCCTGACCGGACTGGGCGCCGTCGCGCTGCGAGGAGAACTGCGACTCGGCGTTGTCCAGCCAGCGGGTCCAGCGCTGCTGCATCGGCTGGATGAGACCGCCGCCGACACCGACGATGATCACGCCCGCGGCCGCGGCCAGCACCGTGATCAGCACCGGGGTGGTCACGGTGACCGCGATGCCGATCTGGTTCAGCGCGGCGATGATGCCCAGCGCCAGGATGAAACCGAAGGCGATCTTGCCCAGCAGCGGGCCGACCGGGCGGTTGCCCAGCGCGCTGGTGATCAGGTCACCGACCGCGCGGCCGATGGCGGCGGCCACCAGGACCAGCACGACGGCGACGACGATGCGCGGCAGGAACAGCACGACCTGGTCGATGAGGTCCTTGATCGCGTTGGGCCCGAACGCGCTCAGCGCCAGCTGCAGGAAGATCAGCAGGATGAAGTAGTAGATCAGCTTGACCAGGATTCCGCCGACGTCGATTCCCGATCCCGAGGTCATCTCGTTCAGACCGGACTTCGCCAGCAGCTTGTTGAATCCCAGCTTGTTGAACGCCATCTGGACGGCCTTGGAGACCGCCTTGGCGATCAGCCAGCCGACCAGCAGGATGATCAGGAAAACGACGAGTTTCGGCACGAAGGTGGCCACGGCCGACCACGCGGCGGCCAATCCTTGTTGGAGAGCTCCCATATTTCTTGCTCCTCGGTGAAACCAAAAAGATCAAGGGCGAATTCGCGTCTGGGGAATCGTTCTCGATCAACAAGTGGACAGCAACTCCGACAGGCATCACGTACGGACGAATCTTTTAATTCGTTCGCGTGAATATTTGATCGCTCCGATAACTCTGGGAATACGAATGTCAGTCGAGTGAGACGGCTCGCCCTCCACCGCTCCCCGCGTCCGCGCTGATCTCAGGCGTGCGATTCTGTCCGCATGAGTACCGAAGACGCTGGTGAGCGGGACACCGGTACGCAAGATCAGGTTTGCGCCGCGACGCTGCGGCGGCTGGAGCGGGCCTCCGGGGGGCTCGCCGGGGCCAGCATCACCGCGATGGAGCAGCGGCTCCCCTGGTTCCAGCGGCTCCCTGCCGACCAACGGGCGAGCGTCCAGCTGGTGACCCAGACCGGTGTCTCCAACTTCGTCGCCTGGATGCAGGACCCCAGCCAGTCCATCCGACTGACCGCCGAGGCGTTCCGCAACGCACCTCGCGACCTGTCCCGCTGGGTCAGCCTGCGGCAGACCCTGGAGCTGGTCCGCGTCGCCATCGACGTCTTCGAGCAGCAGCTGCCCGAGCTGGCCGAGAAGGAGCACGAGCGGTTCGTGCTGCTGGAGGCGATCCTGCGCTACACCCGCGAGATCGCCTTCGCCGCCGCCACCTCCTACGCGGCCGCGGCCGAGGCGCGCGGCGCGTGGGACGCGCGGCTGGAAGCGCTGGTCGTGGACGGTATCGTGCGTGGCGACGCCGAGGAGTCACTGCTGTCCCGCGCCGCCGCGCTGGGCTGGGACCCGGCCTCGGAAGCCACCGTGCTGGTCGGCAACGCCCCCTCCGACGACCCGCCGACGGTCGTCTACCAGGTGCGCAGCCGTGCCGCGCGGCTCGGCTGCCCGGTGCTGCTGGGCGTGCAGGGCACGCGGCTGGTGGTGGTCTTCGGCGGGGTCGGCGACGGCCGCGACAACCACGAGATCGCCCTCGGCCTGACCGAGGCGTTCGGCGAAGGACCGGTGGTGGCCGGTCCGAGCATGCCGAGCCTGGCCGACGCGCACCGCTCCGCCGCCGACGCGATGTCGGCGCTGCGATCCGTGGTGGCCTGGCCGACCGCGCCGCGCCCGGTCCCCTCCGCCGACCTGCTGCCGGAGCGCGCACTGGCCGGCGACCCCGAGGCCGAGCGGCAGCTCGTCGAGCGCATCGTGCTCCCGCTGGTCGACGCGGGCGGCGCGCTCATGGAGACGGTCGACACCTACCTCGAGGTCGGCGGCGTGCTGGAGAACTGCGCCCGCCAGCTCTACGTCCACCCCAACACCGTGCGTTACCGGCTCCGGCGCGTCGCCGAGCTGACCGGCCGCACGCCCTCCAACGCCCGCGACGCGCACGTGCTGCGCGTCGGGCTCGCGGTCGGGCGGCTGGCCAAGGCCCGTGGCCTGTGGTGATGCCGGCTCCGGGGACGAAGCGGAAGGGCGCGCTCCGGGCGAGCTCGGTGACTTCCGGTTCACCGAACGGTCACCGACCGGACACGGCCGACAACGATTCCCCAGTTGCGTCCGGTTGCGCCCGGTGACGCTTGTAGACACTCCACAACTTTGCGGTCCGGACTTCGTCCTCGTCGGCATCACCCCGATCCCGTCACCGGGTGTTCAGTTGCAAGAGTGATCGCGCTTCTCGCCCCCGGACAGGGGTCCCAGGCCCCAGGGATGTTCAACCCGTGGCTGGAGCTCGACGGCGTCGAGGACCACCTCGGGCGCTGGTCAGAGCTCACCGGCCTGGACCTGATCAGACTCGGCACCACTGCGGAGGCCGACGAGATCAAGGACACCTCCGTGACCCAGCCGCTGGTCGTGGCGCTGTCGCTGATCGCGGCAGAGGAGCTGCGCCGCCGCTTCGAGGTGCCCGCCGACACCCCCGTCGCGGGCCACTCCGTGGGTGAGCTCGCCGCAGCGGCCGTGGCCGGAGCGCTCGACGCCGACGACGCCGTGGCGCTGGCCGCCGTGCGCGGCCGGGAGATGGCCGCCGCCTGCGCGCTGGAGCCCACCGGCATGGCCGCGGTGCTCGGCGGTGACGAGCAGGCGGTGCTGGAGACGCTGGAGCGCCTCGGGCTGGACCCGGCCAACCGCAACGGTGCCGGTCAGATCGTCGCCGCGGGCAAGAACGGCGCGCTGGAGCAGCTGGCCGCCGAACCGCCGGAAGGCGCGCGGGTACGCCCGCTGCCGGTCGCCGGTGCCTTCCACACCCGGTTCATGGCGCCTGCGCAGGAAAACCTCGCCAAGCACGCCGAGCACGTCAGCGCCACCGACGCGGTGCTGCCGCTGCTGTCCAATGCGGACGGTGCGGTCGTCAATTCCGCCGATGACATCGTGAGCCGCCTGGTCAACCAGGTCACCAGCCCGGTTCGCTGGGACAGCTGCATGACCGCGCTGGGCGAGCGCGGGGTGGACGCCGTCGTGGAGTTCCCGCCAGCGGGCGCGCTGACCGGCATGGTGCGCCGCGCCCTCAAGGGCGTTCAGACGATCGCCCTCAAGACCCCTGCCGACCTGGACAAGGTCGCCGACCAGCTCGGGAGCGCCGCGTGAGCCTGCCCCGCATCGCATCGAAGCCCGCAGTCGCGGGCACCAAGCTGCTGGGCTTCGGCAGCGCCCAGGGCAACCGGGTCGTCACCAACCACGACCTGGCCAAGATCGTCGACACCAACGACGAGTGGATCCAGCAGCGCGTCGGCATCGTGCACCGCCGCCTCGGCGACGAGGACCAGACGGTGGTCAGCATGGCCGTCGAGGCCGGCGCCAAGGCCGTCGCCGACGCCGGGCTGAGCCCGTCCGACGTGGACCAGGTGGTCGTCGCGACCTGCACGATGCCCGGCGGGATCCCCAACGCCGCCGCGCAGGTCGCCGACCAGATCGGGATCAAGGCCCAGAGCGCCTACGACCTCAACGCCGCCTGCGCCGGTTTCGTCTACGCCGTCGCGCAGGCCTCCGACGCGGTGCGGGCCGGTTCCGCGCGCAACGTGCTGGTCATCGGCTCGGAGCGGTTCCAGGAGTGGCTCGACTGGGAGGACCGCGCCAACTGCATCATCTTCGCCGACGGCGCGGGCGCCACCGTGGTCGGCGC
The DNA here is from genome assembly GCF_035320975.1 of Saccharopolyspora mangrovi. NCBI lineage: Bacteria > Bacillati > Actinomycetota > Actinomycetes > Pseudonocardiales > Pseudonocardiaceae > Saccharopolyspora > Saccharopolyspora mangrovi. The sequence continues at coordinate 80,453 of NZ_JAWLNX010000006.1, forward strand.
GTCCGACGAGCCGCAGCTCGGACCGGGCGTGCTGGGCAGCGCGGGCGACCTGGTGGACACCATCTACCTGCGCGACAACAAGTACATCTACCAGGAGGGCCAGTCGGTCTTCCGGTGGGCGACCACCCAGATCGCGCCGGTGGCCATCGAGGCCGTCGAAGCCGCCGGGCTGGAGCTCTCCGACATCGACGTCCTGGTGCCGCACCAGGCGAACCTGCGGATCGTCGAGGCCATCGGCAAGAAGCTGCAGAGCAAGGGTGCCCGCGACGACCTGGTCGTCGCGCGTGACATCGTCTACTCCGGCAACACGTCGTCGGCCTCGATCCCGCTGTCGATCGACCACATGCGGGCGGCCGGGGAGATCCCCAGCGGCGCCGTGATGCTTCTCGTGGGCTTCGGAGCCGGGCTGTCCTACGCCGCCCAGGTCGCCGTCTGCCCTTGATCGTTCTGCCAGTGAAGAGCCACCGCAGGCCGCAGGCCCGGCGGTAGGGACGTAAGAACCAGGAAGGGAAAACCAGTGTCGAACGAAGAAATCACCAAGGGTCTCGCCGCCATCGTCGAGGAGGTCGCGGGTGTCGACGCAGCCGACGTGACCACCGACAAGTCCTTCGTCGACGACCTGGACATCGACTCGCTGTCCATGGTGGAGATCGCCGTGCAGGCCGAGGACAAGTTCGGCGTCAAGATCCCGGACGACCAGCTGGCCAACCTCAAGACCGTCGGTGATGCGGTCGACTACATCACCAACAACGCATGACCACCGAAGTCGTCATCACCGGGCTGGGCGCGACGACACCGCTCGGCGGTGACGTCGCGTCCACTTGGGACGGTCTGCTCAACGGTGCCAGCGGCATCCGCCGCCTGGAGGCCGAATGGCTCGACACCTACGAGCTGCCCGCCAAGATCGGCGCGCCGCTGGCGGTCGACCCGAGCGAGGTGCTGCCCCGCGTGCAGCTGCGCCGGATGGACCGCTGCGAGGCCATCGCGGTCATCGCGGCCCGCGAGGCGTGGGCTGATGCCGGCTTCGACATGCCCACCGACGAGTCCGAACCGGTGGACCCGGATCGGCTCGGCGTTGCGCTGGGCACCGGCATCGGCGGCCCGCTGACCCTGCTGCAGCAGGACGACCAGCTGGAAGCGGGTGGCCTGCGCAAGGTTTCACCGCTGACCGTGCCGATGCTGATGCCCAACGGCCCGGCCGCCATGATCAGCCTGGAGCTGCGCGCCCGCGCCGGTGTGCACTCGCCTGCGTCGGCGTGCGCGTCCGGTGCCGAGGGCCTGGCCAAGGCCGCCGAGATGATCCAGTACGGGCACGCCGACGTGGTGGTGGCCGGCGGTGCGGAGTCCTGCATCCACCCGGTCACGATCGCCGGTTTCGCCCAGGCCCGGACCCTGAGCACCCGCAACGACGAGCCGGAGCGCGCCTCCCGCCCGTTCGACGTGGACCGCGACGGGTTCGTGATGGGCGAGGGCGCCGGTGTGGTGATCCTGGAGAGCGCCGAGCACGCCAAGGCGCGCGGTGCCCGGATCTACGGCCGTCTGGCCGGATCCGGCATCACCTCCGACGCCTACCACATCACCGGTAGCCACCCGGACGGCCTCGGGCAGGTCGCCGCGATGCGCAAGGCGCTGGCGGCCGCCAACCTGCAGGCCTCCGACATCGGGCACGTCAACGCGCACGCCACCTCGACCGTGGTCGGTGACGTGGGCGAGGCGAACTCGGTGCGCAAGGCCCTCGGGGACGGTGCGGTCGTGACCGCGCCGAAGGGTTCGCTCGGGCACCTGGTCGGCGGGGCCGGTGCGGTCGAGAGCATCGTCACGATCCTCTCGCTGCACCACGGCGTCATCCCGGCGACGCAGAACCTCGAGAACCTCGACCCCAAGGTGGAGCTGGACGTGGTGGCCGACAAGCCGCGTCACGTCGAGCAGACCGCCGCCATCAACAACGCCTTCGGCTTCGGCGGCCACAACGTGGCCCTCGCCTTCGCCAGGGCATGACAGCGGCCGCGGGGACGGGCGCGAGCTCGTCCCCGCGAAGCCCTGCCGAGCCGGCGCTAGCTGAGCAGCAGCCCGCGGTTCACGTGCAGGGCACGGCGATCGCGCTGTTCGGGAGCTTGCTGATGTCCAGGACCGCGTTGCCGTTCTCGTCGACGACCACCGGGTAGACGACGTTCCACAGCACGCAGCGGGCTTTGACCTGCGGCGGTGCGTCCTCGATGTCCTGCTCGCTCTTGAAGCTGAGCATGACCAGCGCGGAGCGGTCCTGGCCCGGGTCGATGCGGTGCACCTTCATCTCGTGGTCCCGGGTGGAGTCGTACGCCTCGTACCACTTGTTCGCCGGCAGTTCGCGCCACTTGCTCGGCGGGACCGTGGACTTCCACAGCTCGTAGTTCTGGCGGTTGATGCCGTCGAAGTAGTTGTCCAGCAGGCCTTCGATGATCCGCTGGTCCGGGTAGGCGGCGGCGTCCGGCGAGTACTCCACCCCGGAGCGCGACACCACGACCTTCTGGTCTGAGGGGACGGCCATGACGCCGAGAGGCCGCTCGCCGGACTCCTGGTCGTAGACCTGCCGGGCCAGCACGACTCCGCCGACACCCGCCGCGAGCAGCACGACGACGGCGAGCGGAATCCCCCACTTCAGCCAAGAGCGCACGGGCTCAGCTTCGCACAACCCGATCAGCCGGGTGCGCGCTTCCCCGAAATCAGCCGACGCGGTGCAGCACGGTGACCGGTGCGCCGTCGCCCGCGCGGCGGAACGGTTCGAGGGCGTCGTCCCACGCGGCGCCGAGCAGCTGCTCGACGCGGTGCGAGAAGGCCTCCGAGCCCTTGGCGTTCGCCGCCAGCGTGCGGAGTTGATCTTCGCTCACGACGATGTCACCATTGGCGCTGGTGCAGGCGCGCCACAGGCCGAGTCCGGGCGCGTGGCAGTACCGCTGCCCGTCGACCCCGTGACTGGGGTCCTCGGTGATCTCGAAGCGCAACATGGGCCACGCGCGCAGCGCGGTCACCAGGCGTGCTCCGGTACCCGGCTCGCCTGTCCAGGTGCACTCCGCTCGGAGTTGCCCTGGGGCTGCCGGTTGCGCCGTCCAGCGGAGTTCCGTCCGTGTGCCGAGTGCGCCGGAAATCGCCCACTCGACGTGCGGGCAGACCGCAGACGGCGACGAGTGGATGTAGACCACACCGCAGGTGAGGCCACTGTCGCTGCCACGGGTGCTCACTGCTGACCTCCGCTATTCGACGAGGGACGTCTTCCCCTACGACCTCGCGAACCCGGCGATCATCAGGTGCGGCGTCATTCTGCATCGCCGGTGGAGATCTTCGCCACCGCGACATCATCATCGAGCCACCTCCGAAAATGCCCGGCACCAGCCGGGACCACTGCCTCGTCGACGACGAAGATTCACTGAAATCGCTGATCCAGGCGCCGCACCGGGTGATCGACTTCCCTCGGACGCAGCAACGCGGCTTCGGCATACGAGTGGCGATTACCACTCGAACGGGTTAATGCGCGATCTGGGGTACGCGGCGTCCCGGCCCCCGCTAACGTCGTCCGGGCCAGTCCGAAAGGACCCGGCACGCCGGAACTCTCGAGGAGGCCTGATGCACCTGGTGCGGCTCGGAGCGGAACCGACCGAGGTCGGTGCCGACATCCGGGCGGCCATCGCCGCGTGGGGCGCCGGCCGTTCGGTGCTCGGCGGCGTCGCCGTGTTCGGCTGCCGGCCTCCGGGCAGCCCCCGCGAGCTCGACGCCGTGATCGTGCTGCCCCGCGGGCTGATCGTAGTGCTGGGCGTGGACTTACCGGAACCGGCGCTGAAGCTCGAAGCCCCGGTGAGCACGCCGTGGACGGTCGACGGCTGGCCGCTGGTGCGCACCGAGGGCAAGGTCAACCCGGCGCAGGAAGGACTGGAGTCGGCCGCGGCGCTGGCCCGCAGCCTGCAGTCGCGCGGGCTGGAACCGCTGCCGGTGGCGGCGGTCATCGCCGTGGGCCCCTACGTCGGACAGGTCACCCAGCCGACCACGGACCTGCACCGCGGGGTGCGGGTGGTTTCGCCGAACACGACCTCCGTGCTGTCCGCGGCCCGCGAGCTGGCGACCTACGAGAGCACGTGCGACGCGGTCTCCGCGCTGGCGCTGCTGCAGGTGCTCGGCGCCGAGGCAACCGGCGAGGAGCTGGTCGAGGAAGGTTTCCCGGCTTCCCCGGACGTGGACCTGTCCAGCATCGACACGATGCTCATCCCGAAGTACTCCGAGTACCGGCCCTTCGCCCGCGCCGCCGAACCCGCTGCGCCCCGGTCGTTCTCGCGGGCCAAGCTGATCGGCGCCGTCGCGGCGCTGGCGGTGGTGTTCGCGCTGCTCGGCGCGCTGACGCTGGGATCGCCCTCGGCGAGCCCGCCCGAGGTCGCGACGCAGCAGGTCGACGGCGTGGAGTTCGCGCAGCGCGTGACCGACCACGTCGCGGCGTGCGCGCCGAACTCCTACGGCGACGTGCAGCGGTGGTTCCAGCAGCAGCCGTGCCGGAGCCTGCGGCGCGGTGCCTTCGAGGCGCCGCTGGGACCTGCTCGGGTGGCGCTGTCGGTCGCGGTCGTGGACCTGCCGGACGCAGCGTCGGCGACGCAGCTGCGGAAGCTGCTGGAGTCCGCGGGAACCGGCGGCATCAGCGACCTGGTCGCGCAGGGGCGCGGCTGGCCCGGCGCGCCGCGCGACTTCGGCGACGCCGCGCAGGCGGTGCAGCAGAGCGCGGGGCAGGTCCGGGTCGTGCAGGCGGTGTGGGCGCAACGCCCGTCCAGCCCCGACGACCTGGAACTGCGCGCGATGGCCGAGCGCGGGCTGCGGCTCAACCCCTAGGTGTTCTCCCGCTCGGCGACGCCGGGTTCTTCTCGGCGCTGCGCGGGGACCGGGCGCGGCCCCTTGGTCAGGTACGGGCTGCCGAGCCGGGAGAGGAACAGCATCGGCGCGTACAGCGGGACCACCGCGGCCAGCGCGGCGGCGGTGACGCCGGCCCGCACGACGTCGCTGGGGAACAGCGTGGTCCGCTCCAGGAACCGGCGCGAGATCTGCGCGGTGATCCACAGCAGCACCACGAACCCGACCATGCTGGCCACCGCGACGAGCATCGCGGGCCGGTAGCCGAGCCGTTCCGCGCCCAGCATCACCGCGACCCAGCCGAGCAGAGCGGGCAGCTGGCCGCGCTCGGTGGTGGCCGCCCACAGCAGTCCGCCGAAGATCGCCAGGCCGCCCCCGCTGTGCTGCCAGGTCTCGGCGACCCGCTGCGCCCAGCCTCCCCCGGTGAGCCCGAAGCGCGCGGCGAGCTCGCCCAGCACGCCCAACGCGCTGGGCCCGTGCTCAGGTGCCACGAACTGCCCCACGATCCACGCCAGCGCCCACAACGACACGCAGCACGCCACGACCTGCTGCCATCGAGGGCGGTCCAACGCCACCAGCACCAACCGCCGCAATCCCCGCACGACCACCCCAACCCTCGACCGGTCTCCCGAGGATGGGGCACCCCCACTCCCCCGACCACCACATCACCGCGCTCTCCCCCGCCCGGGTGAAGGAATTCAAATTTCGCGCGAAATTCGACGTTCGCAGCTGGACTTCGAATTTCGCGCGAAATTTGAAAAGCCCGGTGGGTGGGCGCGTTTTCGCTGGTCAGAAGGTTGCTGGGAGGGTGGTGCAGGGTTCGGCTGGGGCGCAGGGCAGTGGGAGGGGGAGGACTTCCGGGCCGTCGACCAGCCACTGGGCCTCGCCCGGGACGGAGACGAGGGTGCGGCCCTGGGGGTCCGCCGAGAGGCCCACGCGGCCCGGCGGGAGGGGCGGTGTCGCGAAGGGGACTCCTGCGGCCAGCTTCCGGCCGGAGTCGGCGGCGTAGGTGGCGACCCTCGCCCGGCCCGGGCCGGTGCAGTCGGCGGCTTCCAGGGCTGCGATCTCCTGCCCCGCCCCCGTGATCGCCAACGGCGCGCACCCGGCCGTCGACACCGCGCGGGCATCGTCCACTGTGCTCGGTTCCGGGTCGGTCAGCAGCAGCTCGGCCCGAGCACCGCGCTCGACGAGCAGGGCGAGCCGCCCGTCGCCGGACAGCGCCAGGTCGAGCACGCGCATCCCGGGAGTCGGCATGTCCCGGCGCGTGCCACCGGTCCACACGACGACGTGGTCGCCGTCGGAGTAGGCGACCCGGCCGCCGTGGGCGGTCAGCGCCCGACCGTCGCGGACGTCGGCGATCGGCCGCTGGCCCTCGGCGGTCACCTCGACCACCCGGCCACCCTCCGAAGTGGACAGCATCGCGTACACCCGGCCCTGATCACCGGCCAGCTCGGTGGCGGCACCACCGCTGATCCGCGCGATCTCACCCCGCTCGCGCCCGGACGCCACGTCGAACGTGGCGACCACCCCGTCGCGCACAGCCGCGACGTAGTCGCCCGGCCGCACGCTCGCCGGTTGCGGGGTCGGTGTCTGGAAACTCACCGCCACGCCGACGAACACGGCCACCACGACGGCCGCGGCGAGGACCAGGAACGTCGGCCGACGGTACGGCGCGCGGCGGCGCCGGGCGGCGGCCAGCAACCGGGGCAACGAGTCCGGCGCCGGTTCGACGTCGGCGACCGCCCGCTGCAGCCGGACGCGCACCAGCTCGGTGTCGCGATCGAGTTCGTTCACACCCGCTCCCCCAGAAGTTCTGACAACCTCGCCACCCCGCGCGAGCAGTAGGACTTCACCGAACCCTGGCTGCAGCCCATCACCTCGGCGGTGCGGACCTCGCTCAGGTCGGCGTAGTAGCGCAGCACGATCGCCTCCCGCTGCCTGCGCGGCAGCCGCGCGAGCGCCTGGGCGAGCACCGCCCGGTCGAGCCCGCGCCCGGTGTCGTCGGGCAGGCTGTCGGCCACCGCCAGCTTCGGCAGGTACTTGCGCGCGACCAGTCGTCTGCGCAGCGTCGACCTCGCCCGGTTGAGCACCGCCTGCCGCAGGAACGCCAGCGCCTTCTCCGGATCGCGCAGCCTGGTCCGCGAGTCGAACACCCGCAGGTAGGCGTCCTGCACGATGTCCTCGGCCGAGGCGCGGTCGTCCACCAGCAGCACCGCTATGCGCAGCAGTTGCGCGTAGTGCTCCTGGTAGAGGTCGGTCAGCTTGTTCGTCAGCTCGTCCATCTCCGCCGACCCGTCAACCGGCCGGACGGTCACAGGCATTGCGATCGACACCGTCACATCTGTGCACGACGCCCGGGACCCCCTTCTGGGTTGTGGCCGGAATCGGGTCGTTACCGAATCGGCTGCGATCAACGGCGGCGACTCTACCGACGTGCGGCCTTGTTGATCAGACCGTCCGGCGAGTTCACGCCACCGGCCCAAACGGGCGAAATCTTGCCGTCCCCCGGGCGCACCGGTAGGGCTGGGGGGTGGTCGCGTCCCCGGGAGGAGTCCCATGAAGTTCGGAATCTCCACGTTCGTCACCGACGAAGGCATCGCTCCGGTCGACCTCGGCAAGGCGCTGGAGGAACGCGGTTTCGACGCGCTGTTCCTCGCCGAGCACACCCACATCCCGGCCAGCCGCGAATCGCCCTACCCGGGCGGCGGCGACCTGCCGCGGATCTACTACCGCACGCTGGACCCGTTCGTGGCGCTGTCGGCGATCGCCTCGGTCACCGAGAAGCTGATGCTGGCCACCGGAATCGCCCTGGTCGTCGAGCGCGATCCGATCACCACCGCCAAGGAGGTCGCCAGCCTCGACCTGATCTCGGGCGGCAGGGCCATCTTCGGCGTCGGCGCGGGCTGGAACCGCGAGGAGATGCGCAACCACGGCACCGATCCCCGCACCCGGGGCAGGTTGATGGACGAGCGGATCCTGGCGATGCGCGAGATCTGGACGAAGGAGACCGCCGAGTTCCACGGCGAGTTCGTCGACTTCGACCCGATCTACGCGTGGCCGAAACCGGTGCAGCAGCCGCACCCGCCGATCTACATCGGCGGCGAGAGCGACCGCTCCATCGCCCGGGTCACCGAGTTCGGCGACGGCTGGTTGCCGCGCGGCGGCACCGAGAACCTCGGCGACCTCATCTCCGAGGTGCGCGACAAGGCCGGGCGGAGGGTTCCGGTCACGTTGTTCGGCGCCGAGGACGACACCGCCAAGCTCACCGGATACGCCGAGGCCGGAGTGGACCGCGCGCTGCTGATGCTGCCGACGCTCCCGCGGGACGAGACGCTGCGGAAGCTCGACGAGCTGGCCGAGCTCACCCGCGACATCGGGTGAGGACTTCACATCCTGATTACGCTGGCGAAACGGGCTGGACATTCCAGACGCGCGCGCCGATGCTCTAGAACTGCTGTGCACACGCGTCTCGCACAGCAGGATTGGAGTCCGAGACGGTGGCTACGACAACGGCCCCGAGCGGTGGATCGGCTCGGAAGCGCAGAATGAGTCCCAAGGAAATCGTCATCTGGGTGCTGGTCGCGCTCGTCGGCGCGGTCAGCTGGGGTGTGATCGCGCTGGTGCGCGGTGAGGAGATCTCGGCCGCCTGGCTGGTCTTCGCGGCGCTTGCCTCCTACGCCATCGCGTACCGCTTCTACGCGCGGTTCATCAGCAAGCGGGTGCTGGGCGCCGACGACGAGCGGGCGACTCCGGCTGAGCGGCTCAACAACGGGGCCGACTTCCACCCGACCGACCGGCGGGTGCTGTTCGGCCACCACTTCGCCGCGATCGCCGGGGCCGGCCCGCTGGTGGGTCCCGTGCTCGCCGCGCAGATGGGGTACCTGCCCGGCACGATCTGGATCATCGTCGGCGTGATCTTCGCCGGTGCCGTGCAGGACATGGTGGTGCTGTTCTTCTCCACCCGCCGCAACGGCCGCAGCCTCGGCCAGATGGCCCGCGAGGAGATCGGCCCGGTGGGCGGTGTGGCGGCGCTGATCGCCGTGCTCGCCATCATGATCATCCTGCTGGCGGTGCTGGCGCTGGTCGTGGTGGGTGCGCTCAAGGGTTCGCCGTGGGGCGCGTTCTCCATCGGCATGACGATCCCGATCGCCCTGTTCATGGGCTTCTACCTGCGGTACCTGCGCCCGGGCAAGATCGTCGAGGTGTCGGCGATCGGCGTCGTCCTGCTGCTGGCCAGCATCGCCGGCGGCAGCTGGGTCGCCGAGTCCGGCATGGCGGAGTTCTTCACGCTCACCGGCAACGAGGTCACCTTCGCGCTGATCATCTACGGCTTCGTCGCCTCGGTGCTGCCGGTGTGGATGCTGCTGGCTCCGCGCGACTACCTGAGCACCTTCATGAAGGTCGGCGTGATCGTGCTGCTGGCGGTGTCGATCCTGATCGCGATGCCGGGCATGAAAACCGCTGCGGTCACCGACTTCGCGCTCAACGGCAAGGGCCCGGTGTTCTCCGGTGCGCTGTTCCCGTTCGTGTTCATCACGATCGCCTGCGGTGCGCTGTCCGGGTTCCACGCGCTGATCTCCTCGGGCACCACGCCGAAGATGATCGAGAAGGAATCGCAGGTCCGGGTCATCGGCTACGGCGGGATGCTCACCGAGTCGTTCGTGGCGATCATGGCGCTGGCCGCGGCCTGCATCATCGAGCCGGGCATCTACTTCGCGATGAACATGCCCGACAGCGCGCTGGGCGACACCGTGCAGTCGGCGTCGCAGGCGGTGGCGGGCATCGGCTTCCACGTCACGCCGGAGCAGCTGTCGGCCGCCGCGGCGGCGGTCGAGGAGGAGACCCTGGTGGGCCGCAGCGGCGGCGCACCGACCCTGGCGCTGGGCCTGTCCGAGGTGTTCTCGCAGGTCATGGGCGGGGACGCGATGAAGGCGTTCTGGTACCACTTCGCGGTGATGTTCGAGGCGCTGTTCATCCTGACCACTGTGGACGCCGGGACCCGGGTGGGTCGGTTCATGCTGCAGGACACGGTCGGCAACGTCTGGAAGCGCTTCGGCGACGTCAGCTGGAAGCCGGGCAACTGGCTGGCCAGCGCGGTCATCGTGGGCGCGTGGGGCTACTTCCTGTGGGCCGGCGTGAACGACCCGCTGGGCGGCATCAACCAGCTGTTCCCGCTGTTCGGCATCGCCAACCAACTGCTGGCGGCGGTGGCGCTCGCGGTGGCCACCACCCTGCTGATCAAGGCCGGCAAGGCCAAGTACGCGTGGGTGACGCTGATCCCGCTGGCCTGGGACGCGGCGGTGACGCTGACCGCGAGCTGGCAGAAGATCTTCTCCTCCGACGCCAAGATCGGGTTCTTCGCCCAGCGGGCGTCGTACCAGGCCGCGCTGGACGCCGGGCAGACCAGCAAGGGCACGGCCGACACCGTGGAGGAGATGCAGAAGGTGGTGGTCAACTCCACTGTGGACGGCGTGCTGAGCGTGCTGTTCGCGGTGCTGATCATCATCGTGCTGGTGGACGCGGTCCGCGTCTGGATCAAGGCGCTGCGCACCACCGAGCCGCTGCCCAGCACCGAGGCCGAGTACGTGAAGTCGGAGCTGTGGGCGCCGTCGGGCCTCATCCCCACGGCCGAGGAGCGGCAGAAGCAGAAGGAGCTCGCCGCGTCCGGGAGCGGCAGTTGACCGGAACGACGCTGACCAGGCTGCGCGGATCCGTCCGCGCGGCCTGGCAGATCGTGCGCGGGGTGGTGGGCGAGACGGCCTACGAGACCTACCTCGAACACCACCGCACCCACCACCCGGACGAGCGGCCGATGTCCGAGCGCGAGTTCTGGAAGGCCCACATCGACCGCCAGGACACCAACCCGGGCTCCCGCTGCTGCTGAGCCGGGAAGAGCGTTCAGAGGTCGGAAGTTCCAGTCGGAACTTCCGACCTCTTTCTCGTTCCGGCGAGGACCACGTCGACGAGGTCGTCGACGTGGTCGGGGTTCTGCGAGTCGAGCAGGTGGGCGGGCGTGGTGTGCACGTGGTTGGTGACCGCGCCCGCCACCAGGTCGGCGACCAGCGCGACCGAGGTGTGCGCGGGCAGCTCGCCCCGGGAGATGCCCCGCCGGACGATCGCGCGGGTGGCGCGGATGTGCTCCGGGTACGGGTCTTCGGCGAAGGCCTGGGCCAGCTGCGGTGAGAACGTGGCGTCCACGCCCAGCCGGAAGATCAGCGCTCCCTCGTCGGTGCGCAGGTAGTCCCGCCAGCCGCGGGCGAACTCCAGCAAGTCCTGGCGCAGCGAGCCGGTGTCGATCTCGGAGATGAACGCGGCCCGCTCGCGCACCGCGGCGACCAGCAGCGCGGCCTTGTCCGCCCAGCGCAGGTACAGCGAGCCCTTGCCGATCCCGGAGCGGCGGGCGACCTCGTCCAGCGAGAACCCGCTCCAGCCGCGCTCGGCGTAGACGGCCCGCGCGGCGCACAGCGCGCGCCGCTCGACCCCAGGATCACGGGGTCGCCCGGGCCGCTGCGCCTTCGCCACGCGCACATACTGGCATCCACCCGCCCGTTTTCCACTCAGCGGTAGCGAGGGCATCGCCCGCAGCGGTCGCGGATCCGAGAGTGATGCTCGTCAGTGGTCCCGAAGAAGTGAGGCCGTGCTTTGCGTACCCAGGTCGCGATCGTCGGCGGTGGCCCCGCCGGCCTGCTGCTGTCCCACCTGCTGCACCTGCAGGGAATCGACTCGGTGGTGCTCGAGCGGCGCAGTCAGGAGTACGTCCAGCAGCGCGTCCGGGCGGGCGTGCTGGAGCAGGGCACGGTCGACCTGCTGCGCGAGGTCGGCGTCGGCGAGCGGATGCTGCGCGAGGGCGACCGGCACGAGGGCGTGCACCTGCAGTTCGACGACGAGCGGCTGCACATCCCGTTCACCGAGCTCACCGGCCGCGCGATCACCGTCTACGGCCAGCAGGAGGTCGTCAAGGACCTCAACGAGCGGCGCCGGGCCGACGGCGGGCAGGTGCTGTTCGAGGTCGACGACGTCGCGGTCCACGACGTCACCACCGAGAGCCCGAGCGTGACCTTCACCCACGACGGCGTGGCGCAGGTGCTGCACGCGGACTTCGTCGCCGGTTGCGACGGGTTCCACGGGGTGTGCCGGGACGTCATCCCGCCGGACGTGCGCCGGGTCTACGAGCGCGTCTACCCGTTCGGCTGGCTGGGCATCCTGGCCGAGGTCGCACCCTCCACCGACGAGCTGATCTACGCCAACAACGGGCGCGGTTTCGCGCTGCACAGCATGCGCTCGGCCACCATCAGCCGCTTCTACCTGCAGTGCGAGCCCGACGAGCCGCTGACCAACTGGCCTGACGAGCGCATCTGGGACGAGCTGCACGCGCGACTGGCGGTTCCCGGCTGGAAGCTGAACGAAGGGCCGATCATCGACCGCTCGGTGACCGCGATGCGCAGCTTCGTGGCCGAACCGCTGCGGCACGGCAGGCTGTTCCTGGCCGGCGACTCGGCGCACATCGTGCCGCCGACCGGCGCGAAGGGGCTCAACCTGGCGGTGGCCGACGTGGACCGGCTGGCGGAAGCGCTGGTCGATCACTACCGCACGGGCAGCGACACCGGGCTCGACGAGTACTCGGCGAAGTGCCTGGAGCGGGTCTGGCGGGTGCAGCACTTCTCGTGGTGGATGACGTCGATGACGCACCGCTTCGAGGGCCCCGACCAGGAGTTCGAGCGTCGCCTGCAGCGCTCCCAGTTCGACTACCTGCGTTCGTCGAAGGCCGCGGCGACCACGCTGGCGGAGAACTACGTCGGCATGCCGCTGCGCTGATCGCACCCGGATCACCGCCGTGATCAGGTAGCTGGTCGCGGCGGTGATCCGGGTTCCGGGAAATTCGGTTTCGGGCCGGTCCCCCGGGCGGAACAATGCGTGGCGTGGATTTCCAGACGTTTGACGCGCGGGGGTACCGGACCGTCGATGTCCGTACCGGCTACGGCGAGTGGGTCGCCCACTACGAGGACACGGTCGAGGACGTGATGGACCTGGCGCTGCTGGAGCGCCTGGTCGAACCGTCGTGGCCGGCGGTGCGCCGGGCCGCCGACCTCGGCTGCGGCACCGGCCGCACCGGCCAGTGGCTGCGGGACCGGGGAGTGGAGCACATCGACGGGGTGGACGTGACCCCGGAGATGCTGGACCTGGCCCGCCGCAGGGGCGTGCACGAGCGGCTGGTGGAGGCCGACGCCGCGGCGACCGGCCTGCCCGGGGGCAGCTACGACCTGGTGATCTGCTCGCTGATCGACGAGCACATCGACGACCTGCGTCCGCTGTACGCCGAGGCGCACCGGCTGGCGGCGCCCGGGGCCGCGTTCGTGCTGGTCACCTTCCACCCGCACTTCATCATGACCTCCGGGATGCCCACCCACTACACCAACGCCGAGGGTGAACCGGTCGCGATCGCCACCAACGTGCACCTCATCAGCGACCACGTCGCCGCAGGTCTCGGCACCGGCTGGCGCCTCGCGGAGCTGCACGAGAACGTCATCGACGACGCCTGGCTGAAGATCAAGCCGAAGTGGGAGCGCTTCCGCAACCACCCCTTCTCGGCCGCCTACACCTGGCGCGCGGACTAGTTACTAGTCCACCACTCTGCCCGGCCGCGTCCGCAGCGCTCGGAGCAACCGCTTCCAGCGCGGCTGGCGCGGCAGCGGGGCGGGTGGATCGGGCGGGCGTTCGCCGGGCTCGGCGGGCCGCCACCCGCCCAGGTCGTCGGGTTCGCCGCGCCACAGGACGGGTTCGCCGAGGTCGAGGTCGTCGGTGAGCCAGTAGGTCTGATCGGGGTCCCAGCCGGCGAGCAGGGTGTGCGCCTCGCCCACGGGAAGCGCCCGCCCCGCCGTGGTGAGGTAACCGGTGCAGGTGAGGTGCACGGCGTCGTGGTCGGCGGCGACGCCCGCCCAGTCCGGGATCACCCAGCGCCCGGCCACGCCGGTGACCCGCCGCCAGTCGTGCCTGCGGGAGAGGGTGACCTCCAGCGGGTAGCGCTCGACGAGCTCGCACCACGCCTCAGGTCCGGTGATCTCGTACACGCGCGGTTCGCCGGTCGGCCGCACCGATCGGCACCACGCCCACTCGGACCCGAAGCCGTCCTCCTGCAGGCACAGCCCGAGGGCTGCGGGCCTGGCCCGGGTGCTCGTGACGAGACCCCCCACCGGAGCGGACCACCAGTGGCCGCTGACCGGCGCGTCCACGTCCGACGGACGGCGCCTCGACCGGCGCTCGTCCTCGACGGTGCCGGCCCGCCACTCGGCCAGCAGTTCGGCCACCGGCCGTCCCGTCGGCGCTGCGGCCTGCGGGATCTGCACGTGGAACTGGGCGCCGAGGTCGACGGGTGAGGACCACCAGCGCGCGGCCGGAACAGCGGAGAGCGCACGGGCGGTCGGCAGCAGCACCGCGGGGATCTCCGGCGAGGCCAGGGCCCGGTCGATCTCGTCCGGTTCCTGCCAGTACATCGCTCGGTCGACCGAATCGGCCAGCAGCACGAGCAGTTCCGCCTCGCCGAGCTCCTCGAGCTCACGCGCGTCGGCGCCCTCGAAGATCTCGACGATCTGCCGCGCGTCCACGTCGAACACCGACCGCATCCGGCCACCTGCGATCGCGCTGAAGCACATCCGCCGCCCCCGCGGCGCCGCCACCAGCTCCTCGCCCACCATGCCCGGACGGTATCGACCCCCGGGGCCCCGCAACACCGAATTTCCGCGCTCCCCCTCCCGGCGCTGGGGCGGGACATTGCGCGTGAAATTTCCGTTCAGCCCTGGCTGAAATGGGGAGTTCGCTGGTCATAGCACTGAAGACGCGCCCAAAAGAGTGAACAAGTCGATGTCCGAGAGGTCTGTGGGTGGGTGGTGTGTAAGCTAGGTGGTGGTCGTTGTTTTTCTGGGTTCGTGTTTGCGCACGCTCGCAGGATTTGATGCGAGCGAGCTGCTGTCCGTGGTTGTAGCTGGAATAGCCGCCGTTCGAGATCCCCGGCCCGGGCTCCCACGAAGTGTGAGCGCCCGTCAAACGCTCCAGCTCCCAGGAGGAGACAGACATGGCACAGGGAACCGTGAAGTGGTTCAACGCTGAAAAGGGCTTCGGCTTCATCGCCCCCAACGATGGCGGCCCCGACGTGTTCGTCCACTACTCGGCCATCGACGCCGGCGGCTTCCGCAGCCTCGAAGAGGACCAGCAGGTCACCTACGAGGTCACCCAGGGCCCGAAGGGCCCGCAGGCCAGCTCGGTTCGAGTCTGAGCCTCGCAAGGCATGAACGCCGCCGGCTGCACACCTCCGGGTGGGCAGCCGGCGCGCTGCTCTCAGGAAGGTTTCTCATAACCACAGCAACACCCGTGTCCTCCCGGACACCGGCCCCCAGGCGGCCCGCTCCGAACGAGATCACCCCGGTGCTGTTCGTCGAGCCAGAACACGCCGTCGAAGAAGAACATCAACTCCTCGCAGACCACACCGAAGCCGGAATGCGAGAACTCCGAACTCCTTTCGACACCTGATCCGCCGCGAAACCCGCCCGAGACCCCGACCGCGGAGTGCTGCGCGGTCACGCGCTGGGCGGGACGCCGCGTCGCCACCCCCGGTCCGTTCCGCGCGGGGCGCGCCAGCCTACAGCGGCGACAATCTTCGACGAGCCCTTTCCGCGCGCGACACCGCGAATCAGCTCGGAAATGAGTGCGGGGAAAGCGTGGAGATGACCTCTCTGCCCTTTCCCCACACATGTTCAACCTGCGGACACGTGGGGCAGGTGGGACTTGAACCCACGACCTGACGGATTATGAGTCCGCTGCTCTGACCAGCTGAGCTACTGCCCCGTGGGATGCTCGGTATCGGCGATCGTATCGAGGGTGTGACGGAGCGGGGTCGCCGGGTGTTCCGGCCGGACGGCCCATCGCGATGTTGGGCGGAACGGCGGAAAGCGCAGCGCACCGGCGTTGCGTCGGCTGGTCTACAGATCTTCGCGAGCGGAGTCGGGATCAGCACTCCGCAGGATCGATCACGCCCTGTTCGCACAGGTGAGCGCGTTGCCGTTCACCGCTGGTGCGTTTCTGGCCGCAGGCGGAGCCGCATTGCTGAAATCCCGGTAGCTCGTCATATTCCGCGTAGGAGTGCGGGTAGCCGGTTTCTCGCTGGAATTGACGGAATTCCTCCGGTGCGGAGTCGCGATCGACGACCGACCCGGCCGGCGCGGTGGGCGGGGCGGACTCGTTCGGGGCGCCTTCGCAGGCCAGCAGGGCCAACGCGAGGACAGTGGTCGCGATCGGTCTGCTCATCACCCGCACCTCCACCGCTGGCGTACCCGGAGCGCCCGAGTATCGGGGCCGGTCCGCGAGCCCGCTACCGCAGTGATCGGCCCGGACATGACGAAGGCCCGGCGCCTGTGGGGAGCGCCGGGCCTTCGCCGAAGGTGTCGATCTTCAGCCCAGCAGGCGGAAGATGTCGAACGCTCCGGATAGTTGACCGATGATCGCGATGGTGGCCATCAGAGCCCCGATGGCGGCCACCGTCAGCACCGACATGATGATCAAGTACACGACTGCCTTGATCGGTTTCGGCAGCTTGCTCAGCGAATCCAAATCCGGCAGCGCGAAGTGCGGTTCCTTGCCGATCCCTGGTGCGGACATCTGACTCCCCCGTCCCTTGTCAGTCCCCTCGAACGACCACCTGCATTCGAGGGACGGAGCGCAACGGAGAACCGTTGCGCCAATTCGCATCACGAATTCGTCTCGGTCGGAAATCGATCGGATCAACCAACGCGGTCGGGCCCTGCGGCTCCGCGTGCCGCCAGGCTTGGCACGAATCATCCGCACCAATGCCGTCGGCCGCGAGCCGAACGAGGACGACATCGCGCATTTCGACCCTGGATCGTTATCCGGCCGGCGGTCCGCAGCTCGCGGACTGGCGATGCTGGTGGATCGCGATGCCCCCACGCTGGGACATCGCCGATCACACCAAGATTCTCACACCACCCACCGACGATCTTCGTCCGGGTCGTCGCGCACCGGAACCGCCGATCGGGGATCGAGCATCCGCTTCGGACCGGAACCATTTCGGAATCGATCACAGTGAATCGAATGCGAATTCGAGGCGCACCGCGCGCGAACGATTCCTCGATTCCAGATGCCCAGCGCACCCCCGGCAACCACGGCCGCCAGCCCCCGGACGGCTGTTTTCGCACCTCACGACAACCGGAATGGAATCATCCTGATGGGTGCATGACCGGACACCCGTTCGGTGGCAGACTACGCCGCGAGTGAGCGTGACGTGATCACTACGATGTGTCACGAGAGCAGGGGCACCACGAAGGGGTTGAACCGTGAGTCAGTCGAAGGCGGAGATGTTCGCGCCGGAAGGCGTGGACCTGGAACACCCCAACGTCGCGCGGGTTTACGACTACTACCTCGGTGGCCGGGCCAACTACGCGGTGGACCGCGTCTTCGGCGAGAAGGCGCTGGAGCGCTACCCGTTCGTCGCGCCGGCGGCCAAGGCCAACCGGCTCTTCCTGCACCGCGTCGTGCGCTACCTCTGCAAGCAGGGCATCCGGCAGTTCATCGACATCGGCTCCGGTGTTCCGACGATGGGCAGCACCCACCAGATCGCCGACGAGGTCGTCGACGACGCCAGCTGCGTCTACGTCGACAACGAACCGGTCGCCGTCGCGCACTCGCGAATTCTGCTGGAGCAGGAGGACGTCACCCACCAGCACACCGTGCTGCACGCCGACCTGCGCGAACCCGAAGAGTTGTGGAAGCAGATCGAGGACAGCGGCGTCATCGACGTCGAGCAGCCCGTGGCGCTGCTGCTGATCGCCGTGCTGCACGTGACCCAGCCGGGCCCGAGCGGCGAGGACGTCGGCCCGCAGGCCGTGGCGCGCTTCCGGGAGCTGATGCCCAAGGGCTCCTACCTGGTGATCACCCACGGCACCGCTGACGACGTGCCTGAGAAGCGCAAGCAGGAGATGGCCGAGTTCGGGAAGATGTACGACAAGTCGGCGACGCCGGTGATCTGGCGTCCGCACGACCAGATCGAAGCCTTCTTCGGCGACCTCGAGATGGTCGAACCGGGCTGCACCTGGACTCCCCTCTGGCATCCGGAGGAGACCGGCAAGAACGCGCCGGAGATCGAGTTCGACAGCCCGAACGAGTCGGTGGTCTGGGCGGGCGTCGCGCGCAAGCCCTGACCGAGCGCATCGCAGCCGTCGTGACCAGCGGGCCGCGGCGGCTGCGACGGCTTTCCGGGGCCAGCGCGCAACGGGCGCGGCTGGGTACGCTCGACTCGATCGCCTGCCCTGACCACCTCGGGAGGTCCCCGTGCCCGAATGGCGCCCCCGCCCGCTGCGCAGGCGTGGCAGCAAGCCCGAGCCGGTGACCCGCCAGGAGGCCGCGCCCGAGCACTCGATGGATCCGCGCGCGGCCGACGAGCGACCGCTGGCGGACCGGCCGCTGATCGACACGGCGATCTACCGCGACGGCGTCCGCATCTCCACCCCCGCCAGCCTCGGCGAGACCTACCGGCAGCTGCCCGGCGCGAACGGGACGATGGCCTGGATCGGGCTCTACCGGCCGGCCGAGGAGGAGCTGCTGGCCGCCGCCAACGAGTTCGACCTGCACAAACTCGCCGTCGAGGACGCGATCGTCGCGCACCAGCGCCCCAAGATCGAGCGCTACGGCGACACGTTGTTCGTGGTGCTGCGCGCCGCCACCTACCTCGACGAAGTCGAGGAGGTCAGCTTCGGCGAGCTGCACCTGTTCATCGGACCGAACTTCGTGCTGACCGTCCGCCACGGCCAGGCACCCGACCTGTCGGTGGTGCGACGGCGGATGGAGGCCGATCCCGACCTTCTTCGACGCGGACCGGAGGCGGTGCTCTACGCGGTGCTCGACCACGTCGTGGACGGGTACGCGCCGGTCATCGCGGGTCTGCAGAACGACATCGACGAGATCGAGACCGAGGTCTTCGGCTCCGACCCGCACGTGTCGCGGCGCATCTACGAGCTCTCCCGCGAGGTCATCGAGTTCCAGCGCGCGACCCGCCCGCTGCTGGCGATCCTGCGCAGCCTGGAGGCCGGGTTCGAGAAGTACCAGATCGACGAGGAGCTGCAGCGCTACCTGCGCGACGTCGCCGACCACGCCACCACCGTCGCCGAGCGCGTCGACGGGTTCCGGCAGATGCTCGACAACATCCTCACCGTCAACGCCACGCTGGTCACCCAGGCGCAGAACGAGGAGATGAAGCGCATGACCGAGGCCAGCTACGCGCAGAACGAGGAGATCAAGCGGATCTCCTCGTGGGCGGCGATCCTGTTCGCCCCGACCCTGATCGGCACGGTGTACGGGATGAACTTCGACGTCATCCCGGAGCTGCACTGGTCGTTGGGCTACCCGTTCGCCCTGGTGCTGATGATCGTGGTCTGCCTCGGCCTCTACGCGATCTTCAAGCGCCGGAACTGGCTGTAGCTCAGCCGAAGGTGCCGACCTTGTGCAGGTAGCAGGTGCCGCACATGGATTCGTAGCCGACGTCGCCCTCGATGGCGACCTGGCTGCCGTCCTGGGTGAACTCGCCGTTGACGGTGCGCGCGTTGAGCGTCGCCTTGCGACCGCAGCGGCAGATCGTCTTGAGCTCCTCGATGGAGTGGGCGAGCTCCATCAGCCGCAGGCTCCCCGGGAAACCGCGGGTGCGGAAGTCGTTGCGCAGCCCGTAGGCGATCACCGGGATGCCGTCGAGCACGGCCAGCCGGAACAGGTCCTCCACCTGCTCACCGGTGAGGAACTGGGCTTCGTCGACGAGCACGCAGTCGGGCACCCCGGACGCCAGCACGACGTCGCGCACGGCGGTGTCGGCGTCGGAGACGAGATCGACCTCCCGCGTCACGTTGATCCGCGACAGCACCTCGGGGCTCTTGGTGTCGATCTCCGGCTTCACCACGAACACCCGCTGCCCGCGCTCGGCGTAGTTGTGCGCGACCTGGATCAACGCCGTCGACTTGCCGGAGTTCATCGCCCCGTACCGGAAGTAGAGCTTCGCCACGACCGAGCACGCTAGCGACCCGAGATCCCCACCCCGAACCCAGCCCCGCCCCCGACCCGCAGCAGGATCCCAACCAACGGCGCGGGTCCAGATCATCTGACGTGACGTCGTCACCGCCGACGGCCTTGAGACTCCGACGAAAAAGCCCAGGCCGTGGGGCCTGGGCTTTGCGCTCCTCCGACTGGACTCGAACCAGTAACCCTTCGGTTAACAGCCGAATGCTCTGCCGATTGAGCTACGGAGGAATGTTCTCTTGTCGTCGGCGCTCTCTCGCGCTGACGGGAACTACTTTAGCGGATGCCCGAAAGGGGTTTCACGGCACCCCCCGGGTTAGCTTCAACACGAACATCTGTGCAGGTCACGCGCGATGTGCGACGACGAAGACCCGGCGGAACGGGAACCAGGTCACACCATCCGGTCGTTTCGGATAGGCGGCCGAAAGGCGATTCGACAACTCCGCTCGGAACTCCGCCCACTCCTCGTCGTCCAATGCCGCGCGCACCGGCCGCAGGGCAGTTCCGCTCACCCACTCCAGGACCGGGTTGGGGCCGCGCAGCGCGTGCACGTAGGTCGTTTCCCAGGCGTCGACCTCGAGGTCCGGGTCGGCGAGCTCGTCGGCGTACTCCACCGGGTCGCGCACGACGTCGTCGTGCCGCAGCACGCCGTCCAGCTTGCCGCGCCAGCGCGGCTCGACAGCCAGCTCGCGGATGGTGGCGTGGGACGGGGCGTTGAAGTTGCCGGGGACCTGGAAGGTGAACCAGGCGCCGCCGGGCAGTTCCGGCAGCCAGCGGTGCAGCAGTTCGACGTGGTCCGGAACCCACTGCAGGACCGCGTTGCAGAGCACCACATCGGTGTCCGACTGCGGTTTCCAGTCGCGGACGTCCTCGACCCGGGCGGGCACACCGCGCGAGCGGGCTTCGGCGACCATCTCCTCGGAGGAGTCCAGCGCCTCGACCTCGGCGCGCGGCCAGCGACCCGTGAGCAGTCCCGTCAGGTTGCCCGCTCCGCAGCCGAGATCGACCACGCGCCTGGGGTTCTCCGCGCGCACCCGGCTGATCAGCTCGAAGGCCGGCCGATCTCGCTGGTCGCTGAAGGTCAGGTACGTGCCCGGGTCCCACATGCCGCCACCTCCGCTAGCAGTACGCCCGTACCGTATAACGGTCGTGCGTTCCCGTCGAGGGCGTTTCGAGGTGGAACGAACTCAGGCGGGCAGGTCGCGGGACTCCCGCAGGCGCTGCACCAGAGCACCCGCCAGGCGGTCGAGGGCCGCCTCGTCGGTGCCCGGATCGGGGCGGATCTGCAGCTCGATGCCGTTGCGGCCCGGAACCTTGCGCTGGACGAACCAGGCACCACCACCCGGCAGCTCCCGGTGGTGGCGGGTGCGGATCGAGCGGTTGACGCGCTCGTGGACCACGTCCGGCAGCCGCGTCTCGCCGGTGAGCGCCAAGCGGCGGGGTTGCAGGTCCCGCAGGATGACCGCGCCGTCGATCCGCCGCGCTTCCTCCGCCTCGGTCACGGTCAGCACGCCGCTGCCCCAGGTGGCCTTGCTGATCAGGTGCCAGCCGACCCGCCGGCCCTCGGGCAGCCACAGGCCGAGGTGAGTGGCCACCACCGGCCCGCCCTCGCCGGGCGCGGCGGACAGGACGTGCTCGTGCTCCTCGAGGCTGCCTGCGAAGTCCGCCGGCACCTCGGCGGTTCCGCTCAACTTCGCCAGCAGCCTCTTGATCACAGAGTCGTTCCCATCGCCTGGTCCAGCAGTGCCTTGCGGTAGCCCTCCAGGGCGACCATGTCGCCGAACAGGGCGTTGTACTCCTCGGCGTCCTCCAGCGGGGACATCCGCTGGACCTTGGACTTGATGTCCGCGATCTGCCTGCTGACCAGGCGCTCCTGCAGCCGGGCGATGATCGCGCCCACGTAGCGCGGGTCGTCCTCGGTCGTCCACTCCAGCGCCTCGACGGCCAGCTGCGTGCACAACCTGGCCCCGACCTGGCTCTCGCACCGCTGCGAGACCGCGTCGACCAGCCCGGCTCCGCTCAGGCCCGACGCCGTGCCACCCGCGGCCAGCAGGGCCTTCTGCAGCTCGGCGTAGACCGGCTCGGTGAAGGCCTCGGCGGGCAGCGAGTCGTAGAGCGGCCCGGCCAGCGCGGGGACCTGCAGCGCCGCCTTGAGGGCCTCCCGCTGCAGCCAGCGGGGATCGTGCCGCGGCGGTTTCGGCGGCAGCTCGACGTCCATGCCCAGCGACTGCTGGTTCTCGTCGCGGCGCGGGCGCCGCTGCTTGCGGACCGGGGCTCCGGAGCTCTCCCGGACCCGCTTGACCACCTGGTTCTCGTCGTTCCAGCCCGCCCACCAGGCCAGCTTGGCCGCGTACCCGTCGCGACTGGCCGGGTCCTTGATCTGGGCGACCAGCGGAACCGTGCGCTTGAGCGCGGCGACCCGGCCGTCCACCGAATCCAGGTCGTACTCGGTGAGCAGGCTGCGGATGGCGAACTCGAACAGCGGCCGCCGCCGGGCCACCAGGTCGCGCACCGCCGCGTCGCCCTGGGCCTCGCGCAGCTCGCACGGGTCCATGTTGTCCGGGGTGATCGCCACGTAGGTCTGACCGGCGAACTGCTGCTCACCGTCGAAGGCCTTCATCGCGGCCTTCTGGCCCGCCTCGTCGCCGTCGAAGGTGAAGATGACCTCGCCGCGGAAGGCGTCGTCGTCCATCATCAGCCGCCGCAGCACCGAGATGTGCTCGTCGCCGAACGCGGTTCCGCAGGAGGCCACCGCGGTGGGCACGCCCGCCAGGTGCATGGCCATCACGTCGGTGTAGCCCTCGACGACCACGGCTTGGCGACGCTTGGCGATCTCCCGCTTGGCGAGGTCGATGCCGAACAGCACCTGCGACTTGTTGAAGATCGGGGTCGCCGAGGTGTTGACGTACTTGGCCTCGATCGGGTCGTCGTCGAAGATCCGGCGCGCGCCGAACCCCACGACGTCACCGCCGAGGTCCTTCAGCGGCCACAGCAGCCGCCGGTGGAAGCGGTCCATCGGACCGCGCCTGCCCTCGCGCGACAAGCCGCACTTGATCAGCTCGTCGACCTCGAAGCCCTTCTTCAGCAGCAGCTTCGTGAGCTTGTCCCAGCCGCTGGGCGCGAAGCCGCAACCGAAGCGCTGGGCGGCGGCCTCGTCGAAACCGCGCTGGGCCAAGTACTCGCGGGCCGGTTGGGCCTCGGGCGAGCGCAGTTGCTCGGCGTAGAACTCGGCGGCGATGCGGTGAGCTTCGACCATGCGCGCCCGGCTGCCCCGGTCGCGCTTCGGGCCTGGCGTGCCGCCCTCGTACTGCAGCTGGATGCCGACCCGGTCGGCGAGGCGTTCCACCGACTCCACGAAGCCGAGGTGCTCGATCTTCATCATGAAGGCGATCACGTCGCCGCCCTCACCGCAGCCGAAGCAGTGGAAGGTGCCGTGGCTGGGGCGGACGTTGAACGACGGCGTCTTCTCGTCGTGGAACGGGCACAGGCCCTTCTGCGCGCCACCGCCGGCGTTGCGCAGCGCGACGTAGTCGCCGACGACGACGTCGATCCGGTTGCGATCGCGCACCTCGGCGATGTCGCTCTCCCGGATCCTGCCTGTCACGTCACCCAGTCTAGGGCCAAGGTGATCGATCACGACCGGGTGTCCGCCCGGTGCGGCAGAATCGCTCGCGTGAAGCCGGACATCAGCACGCTCGCCGCCGAGTTCGACCGGCACCGCAGCCGCCTGATCGGGCTGGGCTACCGGTTGACCGGCCGGCTCGCCGACGCCGAGGACGCGGTGCAGGACGCCTGGCTGAGGCTGGCGGGCACCGACCTCGACGAGATCAGAGACCTGGGCGGCTGGCTGACCACCGTGGTGAGCCGGCTGTGCCTGGACCGGATGCGCTCGGCGGCCGTGCGCCGGGAGAGCTACGTCGGGCCGTGGCTGCCGGAACCCCTGGTCAGCGCAGTGGATTCCGATCCGGGCGACATCGTGGCCGGGCAGGACGACCTGCGCATGGCGGCGATGCGGGTGCTGCACGAGCTGCCACCGGACCAGCGGCTCGCGCTGGTGCTGCACGACGGGTTCGAGGTGCCCTTCGCCGAGATCGCCGACGTGCTGGGCTGCAGCGTGCCGACCGCCCGCCAGCACGCCTCGCGGGCCCGCAAGGTGATGAGCGACGCCGCTCCCCCGGAGCGGGTGCCGCTGCCCGAGCAGCAGCGCGCGCTGGAGGACTTCCTGACCGCGGTGGCGGCCAAGGACATCGCGGCGCTCACCCGCCTGCTGCACCCGGCCGCCGCCGTCTACGGCGACAGCGGCGGCAAGGCCCGCACCGCGCGGCGTCCAGTGGTCGGCGCCGACAAGGTCGCCCGGTTCGCGGTCGGACTCATCGAGAAGTACGGCGGGGACCTGGTCGGGGCCGCACGTCCGGTGCTGGTCAACGGCGACTTAGGGATGATGCTGCCGGGCGACGCGCAGGTGGCACCCCGGGTGTTCACGCTGGCCGTCCGCGACGGACGGCCAGCGGAGGTGTTCGACATCGTCAACCCGGACAAGCTGACCCGGGTGGAGTTCTAGGGCATCGGGACCTTGCAGGCGTCGCCGCTGGTGAAGCCCTGGGCGGTGAGGCCGAGGGCGTGGTTGACGCGGGTGCGCTGGTTCTCCACGGCGATCATGTAGGTCAGCTCGACCAGGCCCTTGTGGCCCAGGCGCCGGTCGAGCTCGGCGACCTGCTCGTCGGTGACCTGCATCGGCTGCTCGGTCATGGCGTCGGCGTAGGCGATGACCAGCCGCTCCATCTCGGAGTACTTGTCCGAGGTGCGGTAGTCGTCGATCTCCTTGAGCCGGTCGATGTCCAGGCCCTCGTTGCGCTGCAGCATGGTGCCGAAGTCGACGCACCACGAGCAGCCGATCTTGGTGGCCACCCGGTAGACCGCCAGCTCGCGCAGGTTCGCGGGCAACGCCTTCGCGGCCTTCTCCACCGCCATCTCCGACACGCCCGCCGCCATCAGCAGTCCCCGGTGGTGGGCGACCACGGTCAGCGGGTCGAGCACCGCGCCGTAGCGGCGCTTGGAGAACTTGTAGGTGAGCTTGGTCAGCAGGTTCGCTTCGCTGGTGGGCACGCCCGGAATGCGCGGCATGTGCTCGCTCCCTCCTCGCCACCCCGGCTTTCGGGGTTCGTCACCGGAGTGACGAGGCAGGGCGTCGAAGCGTGACAGCTCAGCTCGGATCGGTGATGCGGGCCAGGAAGTAGATCGCTCCGCTGTCGCGGTGCCGGACCAGGAGCAGGAACGGGCGGTCGACCTCGACGCGGACCGGTTCGGGCTCCCGGACGATGGCGGTCAGCCGCATCATCATCGCGGTGGCCGCCGCTCCTTCCAGACCTGCTTCGTCGACGTCGAGCACCGCCTCGTGCAGCACCTCCGAGACCCGCAGCGACCGGTCGGTGAGCGGCGTGAAGTCGGCGGCCGGGGTGAACAGGTCGCGCACGCCCAGCGCGCCGAGCGGCTCGGTGAGCTCCGCGCCGCCGGAGACCTTGAAGCGCGGCAGGAAGAGCTCGATCTTGCGCTGTTCCATCGCGCCGAGCAGGCCGGACAACCGCGCGGTGTCGAGAGCGGTTTCGGCGGCGGCCAGGTCGCCGTCGGGCAGGAGGACGACCGCCTCCACTCCCCCGGCGGCCGGGAGCCCGACGGCCTGCCAGCCGTCGGCGGTCGCGTAGCCGAGGTTCTTCGCGGCCGTCATGGTCGGGACGTCGCGGTCACCGGCGGGCGCGTGGAACGGGCGCTGGGTGGTCTTGGACTTCTCGAACGCCTCCTTCCAGGAGACCTTCAAGTAGAGCGCGTTGACCAGGGCCGCAACGGTCTGCGGGTGGACCGCCCCGGTGGGCAGCAGCTCCGGGATGAGGTCGCGGGTGGTCTCGGCGACGTCGGCGTTGATCAGCTGCCGCGCGCCCTCGGGGTCGTCCCGGAACGGTGCGTTGCGCACCGCGCTGCCCGGCCAGTCCTTGAGCGCCAGCCGGTAGGACTCCTCGATCGGCAGGTCGGCGTGCGCCCACAGGGTGTTGGCGACGGCCAGCACCGGCTGCTCACCCGAGGCCGCCGTCAGCTCCGCGGCCGCGCCGAGCAGTTCCAGCAGGGTCGCCGGTTCGTCGCGCAGAGCGCTGACCAGCTCTTCCCTGGTCCGGCCACCCGTGGCGGTGGCCGCCAGCCCGAGCGCGCTGCTCACCGAGTACGGCGACCAGCAGAAGGTCTTCGCAGGCGGCGGAGCCAGCTTCTCGTGCAGGGCCAGGGTGAAGTCGAGGTGATCGTTCACGTCGGCGGGGCTCCGTTCCGCGTCGGGGAGACTCGGGCTTGATCCCGAGTCTGCCAGAGCGCGGCACGCGACCACGGCCGCGAACGCTCCCGGCTTCTAGCCGGATTTCCCGTTCCGCCCTGGAACTGCTAACGAGCGGTGGAGCCCACCGCCGAGCAGGACGACCACCGGGAGGGTTCTCAGCGGAGGGATTCTTCGATGTCGCTCAGCCCCATCAGGCGGAGTTCCTGGGCGATGTACTCGGCGGCTCGCTGGCCTGCGGGGTCCTGCCAGCGGAGGTCCTTGATCCAGTCGGCCAGGTTGTCCGCGTTGACGTACGGCTCGCCGCCGACGACGAGCTTCTGGATGTAGTGCCGGTTGCGCATTCGGGGTCTCCTCGCGGCCCGGCGTCGGGGGAACGACGGGCCGCCGCCGCTCGGCTCGGGGTGCCTCGCGGTACGGGATCAGGGCACATGCCGCCAGCAGAACCGCCGGTCGACACTCTGGGTAAGGATTGTCGCCGACGAACCTAGATCCATTCACCCCCATTCGGATTAACGTCACATTGGTTTGGACACGCTATGCACATGCTGTTGATGCCAGGTCACGGCCTGCGCATCCGTCAGCGACGCGACCTGGTCCAAAACCACCCGATAGCGGGACGAATCGTCCGAAGCACGCAGCCAGGCATCCCGCATCACCGGATCGAGTGAAGTGGGAGCGCGTTGGTCCAACGCCTCGACGAGCTCGGCCAGCTGCTCCCGCTGCCGGGCCTGCATCCGCCTGCGGTCGGCGTCGTGCAGCACGTAGCGCACCGCCATCGACTTCAGCACCGTCACCTCGGCGACCGCCTTCTCCGGCAGCACCAGGTCCGCGCGGTAGCGGGTCAGCCCAGGACCGAAGCGGCCGACCGTGCCGCTGACCGCCGCCGCCACGAAACGACCGACGAGTTCGCTGGTCAGCCGCTTGAGCGCGACCTGCGCCGACATCGTTCCGTCGTAGTCGAGCACCGCGGCCACCACCGGCCAGCGCACCAGGTCCTCGGCCGCTTCCTCCAGCAGCGCGGTCTCACCGCTGCGCAGGAACCGCTCGTCGGCCAGCTTCGCGATCTGCGCCCGCTCCTGCGGATCGGTCAGCGCGCGCAACGAGATCCGACCGGAGATCACCGCGTCCTCGACGTCGTGCACCGAGTAGGCGACGTCGTCGGCCCAGTCCATGATCTGCGCCTCCAGGCAGCGGTGGCCCTCCGGAGCACCGTCGCGCAGCCACTCGAAGACCTCCAGGTCGTCGCCGTAGGCGCCGAACTTGGTCTCCCCGGGTCGCTTCGGCCACGGGTACTTCGTCGCCGCGTCCAGGCAGGCCCGGGTCAGGTTCAGGCCACGCCCGATCTCGCCGGAATCGGTGACCTTCGGTTCGAGCCGGGTGAGGATGCGCAGCGTCTGCGCGTTGCCCTCGAAACCGCCGTGATCGGCCGCCAGCTCGTTGAGCGCCTTCTCGCCGTTGTGCCCGAACGGCGGGTGACCGATGTCATGAGCCAGCCCAGCGGTGTCGACCAGGTCCGCGTCGGAGCCCAGCGCGGTGGCGATGCCCCGGCCGATCTGCGCGACCTCCAGCGAGTGCGTCAGCCGCGTGCGCGGCACATCACCGCCCTCGTTCGGCCCCATGACCTGGGTCTTTCCCGCGAGTCTGCGCAGCGCGGCGGAGTGCAGGACGCGGGCTCGGTCGCGGGCGAACGCGGTCCGGTCGTCCGGGTGCGCGGACGCGGCCTCCTTCGGCGCCTCGGGGTGCAGGCGCTGGAGGTCGTGCTCGCCGTACCCGGCCAGGTTCACGGGGCTCATCGCAGTGAGGCTAAGGCCCCGAGATGACATGTCCACGCCGTGCCCCCGACACCGGCGTCAACAAGAGCAACCCGAAGCCTCAGCGGAAACCTGGGGCGGACCGACCAGCTCGACAGCCCCTAGCCGAGGCCGTCGCCGTTGAGCTCCGCCGGTGCGTGGGTGAGGCGGTAGTAGAGCAGGGCGCCGGTTTCGCGGACGATGTACTTCATCTGGATCTCGCGGGTCTGGACCACGGGGCCCGAGCGAGCCGGCGAGGCCCACGCCTCCAAGCCCATGTCGTTGGCCATCGTCCGGGCGCGCAACGAGTGCCAGGGGTCGCTGACGATCAGCGCGCTGTCCCAGCGGCGCTGCTCGGCGAGCTCGGCGACCGCCTGCATGCTGCCGAGGGTGTCCGTGCCGACGTCGACGTCGACGATCTTGTCGCGCGGGACGCCGTTCTCGACCAGCCAGTTCTTGCCGGCCTGAGCCTCGGTGTAGGTGTCCCCGGCCTTGCGGCCGCCGACGGTGACGATGTAGTCGGTCAGCCCCTCCTCGTAGAGGCCCAGGGCCTGCTCCAGCCGGGCTTCGAGGATGTCGGACGGCTTGCCGTGGTACTGCGCCGCACCCAGCACCACCGCGATGTCCACCGGCTGCCGGTCATCCGCGCGGGCGACCTGCCACACGCGGATCGCCGTGCCGCCGACCACCAGGATCGCCACCAGCAGCGCCCCCACCAGGGCACGCGAGAGGATGCGACCGGTCCGCGACCGGTGGGCGGGATGATGTGCGCTCACTCAGGCATCCTCGCAGATCCGAAACCGGCCGCGCCCGGGCCGGGCCCGTCCTGGAACGGGCCCGGTAATCCGGTCTTCCGCATCGTGATCAGCAGCCGATCAGCCGGGCGCCGAGGTACTCCTCGAGCTTGTCGATGGCCACGCGCTCCTGGCTCATCGTGTCCCGCTCGCGCACCGTGACGGCGTGGTCGGAGAGGCTGTCGAAGTCGATCGTCACGCAGAACGGCGTGCCGATCTCGTCCTGCCGCCGGTAGCGGCGGCCGATCGCACCGGCGTCGTCGAAGTCGACGTTCCAGTTGCGGCGCAACATCGCTGCGACGTCGCGGGCCTTCGGCGAGAGCTCGGCGTTGCGCGACAGCGGCAGCACCGCGGCCTTCACCGGGGCGAGCCTGCGGTCCAGCTTGAGCACGACGCGCTTGTCCACGCCGCCCTTGGCGTTGGGCGCCTCGTCCTCGGTGTAGGCGTCGATCAGGAACGCCATCATCGGACGACCGACACCAGCCGCCGGCTCGATCACGTACGGCCGGTAGCGCGAGTTGCTGGCCTGGTCGAAGTAGGTCAGGTCCACGCCCGAGTGGTTGGAGTGCGTGGTGAGGTCGAAGTCGGTGCGGTTGGCGATGCCTTCCAGCTCGCCCCACTCCTGACCGCCGAAGCGGAACCGGTACTCGATGTCGACGGTGCGCTTCGAGTAGTGCGACAGCTTCTCCTTCGGGTGCTCGTACTCCCGCAGGTTGTCGGTGTCGATGCCCAGCTCCGCGTACCAGCTCATCCGCTGGTCGATCCAGTACTGGTGCCACTGCTCGTCCTCGCCGGGCTCGACGAAGAACTCCATCTCCATCTGCTCGAACTCGCGGGTCCGGAAGATGAAGTTGCCGGGCGTGATCTCGTTGCGGAAGCTCTTGCCGATCTGGCCGATGCCGAACGGCGGCTTCTTGCGCGCGGTGGTCATCACGTTGGCGAAGTTGACGAAGATGCCCTGCGCGGTCTCGGGCCGCAGGTAGTGCATGCCCTCCTCGGACTCCACCGGCCCCAGGAAGGTCTTGAGCATCATGTTGAACTCGCGCGGCTCGGTGTACTGGCCGCGGTTGCCGCAGTTCGGGCACGGGACGTCCGACAGGTCGTCCTCGGTGACCTCCTTGCCGGTGCGCTCGGAGTACTCCTCGGCGAGCTGGTCGGCGCGGAAGCGGCGGTGGCAGGAGGTGCACTCCACCAGCGGATCGTGGAAGGCGCCGACGTGGCCGGAGGCCTCCCACACCTGGCGGGGCAGGATCACCGACGAGTCCAGGCCGACGACGTCGTCGCGGCCCTGCACCATGAACTTCCACCACTGGCGCTTGATGTTGTCCTTGAGCTCGACGCCGAGCGGGCCGTAGTCCCAGGCCGACCGGGTACCGCCGTAGATCTCGCCGGACGGGAATACGAATCCGCGGCGTTTGCAGAGGCTGACGATCGTGTCGATCTGGTCGGCGGGCACGTTCACTCCGGAGATTTCACTGGAAACACGTCGAACCAGCTGGCGAGCTGGAGTTTCCCAGCGTACCGATGCCGCGGGGACCGCATTCGGCCCGGGCCGTGCGCGCTGCGGGACCGCCCGCTCGCGGCGGGTGATCGACCCGGCATCGACCGATCGGGGCGCGACCCCGATACCCGTAGGATGGTGCGCGTGGAACGTCATGGCGTGGCCCCCGACCAGAGCGCGGCTCCGCGTCCGGACCGGCCGGAGGACCACGTCCACTCGCCGGACCGCGACGTGCGGCCGGTGCCGGTGCGCGACCAGCGGGTCCTGCACGACGCGGGTGAGCTGCTGCGGGCGCTGGCCGCGCCGGTGCGCATCGCGATCGTGCTCCAGCTGCACACCTCGGAGCGCTGCGTGCACGAGCTGGTCGATGCGCTGGGCGTCGCGCAGCCGCTGATCAGCCAGCACCTGCGGGTGCTGAAGTCGGCGGGCGTGGTCTACGGCGAGCGGCACGGCCGGGAGGTCATGTACCGGCTGGTCGACGAGCACCTGGCGCATATCGTGGTGGATGCGGCAGCACACGCCGAGGAGATCGCCCGCGAGCGAGCGGGCAACGACGCAAGCGACGGCGGACAGGAGACGGAGACAGCGTGACCACCGGCCAGGAGCCCACTGTCGGAGTACCGGGACTGCGGGCCACCAAGCAGCGAGCTGCGGTGTCGCAGCTGCTTGACCAGGTCAACGACTTCCGCTCGGCCCAGGAGCTGCACGAGGAGCTGCGGCGGCAGGGCGAGGGGATCGGTCTGACGACCGTCTACCGGACGCTGCAGACGCTCGCCGACGCCGGCGAGGTCGACGTGCTGCGCACGCCCAGCGGCGAGGCCGTCTACCGGCGCTGCTCGAGCCACCACCACCATCACCTGCTGTGCCGGCACTGCGGTCGCACCGTCGAGGTGGCCGACCCGCCGGTGGAGAACTGGGCCGAGCGCATCGGCCAGGAGCACGGCTTCTCCGACGTCAGCCACACCGTCGAGATCATCGGCACCTGCCCGGACTGCTCGGCGAAGGGCCGCTAGTACTCGTAGGTGTCCGGTGGGGCCGGGATCGGCGTGATCGTGAGCGGGTCGACGGTCGGGACGTAGTCGTTGGCCTCGGTGGCGGTGCCCGGGCGGAGGCGTCCGGTGATCTCGATCCAGGTGTCGGCCGGGAGCGCTTCTGCTCGGGGGCTGGCGAGGTCGATCTTGACCGGGGTGGCGTCGGCGGCGCAGCAGCTGATCCGCATCCTGGCCAGCTGGGTGGTCTGCGGGGTCGGGTGGACGACGAACCCCTGCAACGTGACCGTGCGGTCGTTCAACTCGCCGGAGTCGTCCCAGACCACGCGGGTCAGGAACTCCGACATGCTCAGCACCGGCGCTTCTCCGGCCGGCAGCGGCGGGAACTTGGCCTGGCTGGGAGCCGCCGGGGCCGAGGCCGCGCGGTCGCGGGTGACCGAATCCGAGCCCAGCGCCGGCGGGGCGACCAGGAAGATCGCGAAGACCGGGAGCAGCAGCATCCACGGACTGCGGGTGCCGTGCTCGTGCTGGTCGACCGCGTGCCCGGCGCGGATGTCGCGGACGATCGCGAAACCCGCGAGCAAGATCATCACCGCTCCGGCGACGACCAGCCACGGCTGCAGCGAAGGCTTGACGTAGCGCAGGTAGCCGCCGGTCAGCGAGATCTTCAGCAGCGCGCCGCCGAGCAGCACCAGCAGGACGTTCTGGGTCTCCCGCCGCATCAGGCACCTCCGAGCATTACGGCGCCCACGGCGCACGCGCATCCGACCGCGACCAGGAACGTCGCCGGTGCGAACCGCGCGGCGAACCGGCGGCCGAACGCGCCGGACTGCAGCGAGATCAGCTTGAGGTCCACCGCCGGGCCGACCACCAGGAACACCAGCTTCGGCAGCAGCGGCAAGCCGGGCATGGAGGCGACGACGAACGCGTCGGCCTCGCTGCACAACGCCAGCACCACCGCCAGGACCGCCATGACCAGGACGCCGAGCAGGATCTGACCGCCCAGCGTCTCCAGCCACTCGGCGGGCACCAGCACGTTGAACACCGCCGCGGTCAGCCCGCCCAGGACGAGGAAGCCGCCGGCCTCCACGAGGTCGTGCCGGGCGGACTCGGCGAACACCGCCCACCTGCTGCCCTCGTCGTGGTGCGCCTCGACGCGCCGCAGCGCGCGTTCGGCGAGCCACTCGGCTCGGCCGAGCTTGGCCCACAGCCACCCCATCACGCAGGCGGTCAGCAGCGAACCGAGGAACCGGGCGGGCACCATCCACGGATCGGCCGGGAAGGCCACCGCGGTGGACACCAGCACGACCGGGTTCACCGCCGGGGCGGCCAGCAGGAACGCGAGCGCGGCGGCCGGGGCGACGCCCTGCTGCATCAGCCGTCGCGCCACCGGCACCGAGGCGCACTCGCAGCCGGGCAGCGCCACTCCGGCCAGCCCGGCGACCGGCACGGCCGCGCCCGCCCGCGCGGGCAGCGCGCGGCGCAGCGCCTGCGGCGGCACGAACGCCGCGATCAGGCCGCTGACCAGGACGCCGAACACCAGGAACGGCATGGCTTGCACGCACACCGCGACGAACACGGTCGATCCGGTGCGCAGCGCGGGGACGTCCAGCACCGCGGTCAGCTGCGGCTGGAAGATCACGGCCAGCACGAGCAGCCCGCACATCACCTCCAGCGAGGTGATCGCGGGACGGCGCGTCCGCTGGGGCTCGGCGATCTCGGTCACGAGCGCAATCGTGCCAGCACCCCTTGAGCGCCGTTCGAGGCTCGGGCGCTGGGCGGGCGAAAGCCCAGGTAGCGAGGGTTCCGACACACGGGCGGGTCACCTGGGCGGGGGTTGGGGAGGGCAGTTCCAGCCATCGATCGCGATCGCGGCTGGAACTGCCCCTCGGTGGGTCAGCCCGTGCCCTCGGACTCGGCGAGCAGCTCCGAGCGCAGCTGGGACGCCGTGGCGACCACCAGCATCAGCAAGGTCCCCAGCGGCGAGGGGTCCATCCCCTCGGCGGGGAAGGCGTAGCGCAGGGTCACGTCCATCCCCCGCTCGGTGCGGACCACGCCCAGCGTGCCGAACAGCCCCTGGCCAGCGCGTTCGGCGACCGACTGCGCCAGCTCTTCACCCGGGGGCAGGTCCCACGCGACGACGCAGGTCAGGCTCAGCACCGTCAGGCCCTCCGCCAGCTGCATCGCCTGAACCGCGCACGGCACCTCGGAGTGCCGGAACGTCAGCGCGCCGTCGTCGTCGACGTGAACGTCGTGGTAGTTCTCGAGCGCTTCCTTGGCCGCGGTCATCAACCGCGCGGTGGTAGCGGCCTCTTGGGTCATCAATTAGCCCTCCTGGGCCGACGTGGCTGTCGCCGACCGATCGATTGCGCCGCCGAAGCGGCGGTCCCGGCGCGCGTACTGCTCGCACGCCCGCCAGAAGTGCGTGCGATCCACGTCGGGGAACAGCGTGTCCTGGAAGACCATCTCGGCGTAGGCAGACTGCCAGAGCAGGAAGTTCGACGTCCGCTGCTCGCCCGATGGCCTGATGAACAGGTCCACGTCCGGCATCTCCGGCTGGTAGGTGTACTTCGCGATGGTCCGCTCGTCCACTCGGTCCGGGTTGATCTTCCCGGCGGCCGCCAGTCGCGCGATCTCCCGCGCGGCGTCACCGACCTCCGCGCGCCCACCGTAGTTGACGCACATCGTCAGGTTGAGGACTTCGTTGCCAGCGGTTCGGACCTCGGCGTCCTGCAGGGTGTTGACGACGCTGCGCCACAGCTTCGGCTTGCGCCCGGCCCAGCGGACCCGCACGCCCATCTCGTCGAGCTCGTCGACGCGACGGGCGATCACGTCCCGGTTGAAGCCCATCAGGAAGCGCACCTCCTCGGGGCTGCGCTTCCAGTTCTCGGTGGAGAACGCGTACAGCGAAAGCCACTTCACGCCGAGTTCGATGGCCCCCTTGGCCAGCTCCAGCACCACGGCCTCGCCGCGCTTGTGGCCCTCGACGCGCGGCAGGCCGCGCTCGTTGGCCCAGCGACCGTTGCCGTCCATCACCACCGCGACGTGGTTGGGCACGAACTCCGGGGGCAACGCCGGCGGCTTGGCCCCCGAGGAGTGCGGCTCAGGTGCCCGAACGGTCGGGTCGTCCTTGCCTCGCCCACGGCGTCGCAACATATCCAGGTTCTCCTTCGGCGTGCTCGACGTGCGCGGCCATTGTCCCCGTCGAGCCCGATCATCAGTTCAGCGGCCGTCAGCTGTCCCCCTCCGCGGCTCCGACCAGCGCCGCTTCCGAAGCTCGTTCGCGGATCAGCTCCGGCACCGTCCGCTCCACCAACGGCAACGACCGCAACTGCCGCTCCATGTACCACTGCAGGTGCGCGGCGACCAGGCCGCTGGCCTCCCGGCGGACCGGGGCGACCGCCGCCTCGGCGGTGTCCCAATCACCGTGCAGCAACGCCTCCATCAGCGGCAACGTCAGCGCCGACGGCCGGACCGACCCGGCGGGCCTGCAGGTCGTGCACACCGCGCCACCGGCTTGGACGTTGAACGCCGCGTGCGGACCGGACTGGCCGCAGCGCGCGCACTCGGTCAGCGCGGGCGACCACCCGGCGAAGGACATGGCGCGCAGCAGGAAGGCGTCGAGCACCTGGGAGGAATCGCGGTCCCGGCCGGCCAGCGCGCGCAGCGCCCCGACGGCCAGCAGGTACAGGCGCAGCACCGGCTCGCCCTCCTCGGCGGCCAGCCGGTCGACGGTCTCCAGCACCGCGCAGGCCGCGGTGTAGCGCTGGTAGTCCTCGACGATCTGCACGCCGAAGGCGTCGACGGTCTGCACCTGGGTGATGACGTCGAGCGTGCGGCCGGTGTAGAGCTGCACGTCGACGTGGCAGAACGGCTCGACCCGCGCGCCGAAGCGGGAGGTCGTGCGGCGCACGCCCTTGGCGACCGCGCGCACCTTGCCGTAGCGCCGGGTCAACAGCGTGATGATCCGGTCCGCCTCACCCAGCTTCTGCACCCGCAGCACGACCGCGGTATCCCGGTAGAGGCTCACCGGTCCATTTTCGCACTTCGGGGTGACGATCGGGTGGGATGTCTAGAGGCGCAGCCCCGGAACGGCGTTGCGCACCACGACCCAGAGCACCACCACCGCCAGCAGGACGTGCGGTGACCAGCGCCAACGAGTCCAGGTCGGCAGCGCGCGGCCGAAGCGGCGGGCGACCCACGCCGTCCAGGCCCAGGCCAGCAGCGGCAGCAGCAGCACGGCCAGCGCGTTGTAGTGCAGCGCCGAGGGCAGGTCGGCGCGCAGCAGGCTGAACAGCGTCCTGGTGATGCCACAACCCGGGCAGTCCAGGCCGGTCAGCAGCTTGATCGGACAGGGCGGCAGCGGGAACCCGGCGTCCGAGGTGGGGTCGGCGGCGAGCACCAGCGCGGCACCCACGCAGCCGACGAGCACCGTCGCGGCGGGCAGCCGCACCCGGTGCAGGAACGACGATGCCGGCGCGGGACGACCCGCGCCGGCATCGATCTCAGTCATGGGTCACCACTGCTGCGGCGGCTGACCGTAGCCCTGCTGCGGGGGCTGGAAGGCGCCCGGCGCCTGCGGCACCTCGGGAGCCGTGACCACGACGGTCTTCATGATCTTGTCCGCCCAGGTCTGCTTCTTCTCGTCCCACAGCGGGGCGAGCCAGCCGATGGGCAGACCGCAGATCGCCGAGTCGACTACGTGGCAGATCTGGCGCAGGAAGGCGTTGCCGAAGCCGATCGGCTGGCCGGTGGCCTCGCTGACCGTCTTGATCTTGGCGACCTTCTGGCCGAGCGTCTGGCCGGTGGTGCCGCGCCGGTAGCAGGTGTTCCAGATCGTGAACCCCAGCAGACCGAGGTAGAGGATGCCGAGCACGACGAACAGGATGATCATCGTGGTCATCGCCGCGTCCTCGTCACCGCTGCTCGCCACGGCCCCGGCGACGAACCCGGAAACGATGTACAGCAGGAAGAACACGGCACCCGGGATCGCACCGTCGATCAGGTAGCCCAGCACTCGCGTGCCCCACTCGGCCAGCTGACCGGCCGGGTGCACGCCCGGCGCGCCGTAGGGCTGCGGCGGGTAGCCCTGCTGCGGTGGGTAGGGCTGCTGGGGCTGCGGGCCCGACGGAGGGCCGAAGGGCTGCTGCGGCTGCGGGCCCGAGGGCGGGCCGCCGTAGGGCTGCTGCGGACCGGACGGCGGGCCGCCGTAGGGGTAATTCACGACAGGGAGTCCTTTTTCCAGGTTTTTCGGAACGTCTGAAGGCCCGCTGCGAGGCCGTTGGGAACGTAGCTCAGACGCGGTGCGATCGTGGGCGGTTCCGGAAAACCGAGGTGGAAAAAGTGATCAGAACCCCAGCTTGCGGAGCTGCTTGGGGTCGCGCTGCCAGTCCTTGGCGATCTTGACGTGCAGATCGAGGTAGATCTTGCTTCCCAGCAGCGCCTGGATCTGCCTGCGCGCCTGAGAACCCACCGCGCGCAGGCGTTCCCCGCCGCGGCCGATGACGATGGCCTTCTGGCTGGAGCGCTCCACGTAGATCAGCGCGTGCACGTCGATCAGGTCGTCGCGGCCCTCGCGCGGGTTCATCTCCTCGACGGTGACCGCCAGCGAGTGCGGCAGCTCGTCGCGCACGCCCTCCAGCGCCGCCTCGCGGATCAGCTCGGCGATCAGCGTCGACTCCGGCTCGTCGGTCAGCTCGCCGTCCGGGTAGAGCTGCGGGCCTTCCGGCAGCTGCGAGACCAGCACGTCGGAGAGCTCGTCGACCTGGAAGGAGTCCTTGGCCGAGACCGGGATGAGCTCGGCGAAGTCCATCACCTCCTGCAGCGCCACCAGCTGTTCGGCGACCTGCTGCTTGGGCACCAGGTCGGTCTTGGTGACGATGCCGACCACCGGGGTGCGGCGGGCGACCTTCTTGAGCTGCTCGGCGATGAATCGGTCGCCGGGACCGACCTTCTCGTCGGCGGGCACGCAGAAACCGACGACGTCCACCTCGGACCAGGTCTCGTAGACCAGGTCGTTGAGCCGGCGTCCGAGCAGCGTGCGCGGGCGGTGCAGGCCGGGGGTGTCGACGATGATCAGCTGGGCATCGGGGCGGTGCACGATGCCGCGGATGGCGTGCCGGGTCGTCTGGGGCTTGCTGGAGGTGATCGCCACCTTCGTTCCGACCAGGCGATTCGTCAGCGTCGACTTGCCTGCGTTGGGCCGGCCGACGAAGCAGGCAAATCCGGAACGGTGGGCATCTTCGGAGGTCACCGCCCCATTGTGACGGCTCCCGGTCTCCACCTGCTCACCACCCACCACCCCGCACCGCCCCGGGGTTCCCGACTACCGCCGTAATCGGGACCCGGATTACCGCCGTAATCCGTCACCCGAATGCGGCGGTTTTCGAACCCTGATTACCGCCGTAATCGGGTACCTGATTACGGCGGTAATCCGTGACGGGGAACTGCCGTGGTCGGGGCGGGTCAGTCGGCGATGACGCCCTGGACTTCGCCCTTGGCGTTGGCTCGGAGGACGGGGGTGCTCTTGGTGAGGTCGTGGGCCGCGGCGACCGAGGCGTGGTCGAGGGCGTCCGCGTCGGTGACGACCGCGGCGGCCTCCAAGCCCTCGGCGCCGCTGGAGACCGCTGCGGCCACGGCGGCCTGCAGGGCCGTGAGCTTCAGGGACGACAGGTCCACCGTGGTGGCGGCGTAGGTGCGGCCGTCGGTGTCGCGGACCGCCGCGCCTTCGGCGGCTCCGTTGCGGGCGCGGGAGGAACGCGCGAGCGTGACGATCTTGGCGTCCTCCTGGTCGAGCTCCTGCGGTGCCGCCTTCTCGACATGCTCAGCCACGGCTGTTGCTTCCCTCCTGCTCGGCACCGCGCAGCGGTGCTTGATCGTTGTTCACCCGGCGGACCAGCAGCGCGTTGATGCGGATCCGTCCCCGGTGGTCCTTGCCGCCCTCGGCGCGCAGCCGGAGCCCGGCGATCTCGGTCTCGGCACCTGGCAGCGGGACCCGGCCCAGCCGCTGGGCCAGCAGCCCGCCCACGGTCTCCACGTCGGAGTCGTCGAGCTCGACGTCGAACAGCTCGCCCAGGTCTTCCACGGGCAGCCGCGAGCTGACCCGCACGGTGCCGTCCTCGAGGTGCTCGACCGGGCGGTGCTCTTCCAGGTCGGACTCGTCGGTGATCTCGCCGACGATCTCCTCGACGATGTCCTCGATGGTCAGCAGCCCGGCGGTGCCGCCGTACTCGTCGACCGCGATGGCGAGGTGCCCGCGCGAGATCTGCATCTCGCGCAGCAGCTCGTCGAGCCGCTTGGTGTCCGGCACGAAGGTCGCCGGGCGCATCAGCTCCGCGACGGCGGGCCCGGCCGCGTCGGTGGTCTCCAGCACGACGCGGGTGAGGTCCTTGAGCGTGACCAGGCCGACGATGTCGTCGACGCTGTCACCGATCACCGGGATCCGGGAGAAGCCCGAGCGCAGGCACAGCGCGAGGGCCTGCCGGGAGGACTTGGTCTGCTCGATCCAGATGATCTCGGTGCGCGGCACCATCACCTCGCGCGCGAGGGTGTCGCCGAGCTCGAAGACCGAGTGGATCATCTCCCGCTCGCCGGCGGCGACCACGCCGCGCTCACCGGCCAGGTCGACCAGCTCGCGCAGCTCGACCTCGGTGGAGAACGGCCCCTCGCGGAAGCCCTTGCCGGGCGTGATCATGTTGCCGATCAGGATCAGCAGCCTGGTCAGCGGGTTGAGCAGCCGGGCGAGCACGCGGACCGGTGCGGCGACCTTCACGCCGATGCCGTACGGGTGCTGGCGGCCGAGCGTGCGCGGGCCGACTCCGACCAGCACGTACGAGGCCACCAGCATGATCAGCACCGCGATCACCAGCGCCCAGGTCTCGGACTCGGCGATCCGCAGCGCCACCACCGTGACCAGCACGGTCGCGCCCATCTCGCAGGCGAGCCGGAGCAGGAGCAGCAGGTTGACGTGGCGCGGCCGGTCGCCGAGCACGGCGACGAGCTGCTTGGCGCCTGTGCGCCCGTGGCGGACCAGGTCCTCGGCGCGCGCCTGGGAGGCCACGGTGATGGCCGCCTCGGAGGCGGCGAACACCCCGGCCGCCAGCACCAGCAGCACCGCGAGCACCAGGAACGCGGTGGAACCGGCCAACGCCACTCCCCTAGTTCGCCGGAGCCGGGCCGGTGCCCGGCTCGTCGTCCAAACCGACCGCGCCCAGGACCTTGTCGTCCATGCTGCGCTGGGCCTTCGCCCGCTCGGCCTCGTCGCGGGCCTCGCGGTACTCGGCGAGGATGCGGTTCTGCAGCCCGAACATCTCGCGCTCCTCCTCCGGCTCGGCGTGGTCGTAGCCGAGCAGGTGCAGGACGCCGTGCACGGTGAGCAGGTGCAGCTCGTCGAGCGTGCTGTGACCGGCCTTCTTCGCCTGGTCCCGGGCGAACGCCGGGCACAGCACGATGTCGCCGAGCAGCGCCGGGCCGGAACCGGCCGAGTCGGGGCGGCGAGCCGAGTCGTACTCGTCCATCGGGAACGACATCACGTCGGTGGGCCCGGGCAGGTCCATCCACCGCTCGTGCAGGTCGGCCATCACGTCGAGGTCCACCAGCACGATGGACAGCTCGGCGAGCTGGCTGACGTTCATCTTGTCGAGCGCGAAGCGGGCCACCGAGACGATCGTCTCCTCGGGCACCGCGACGCCGGATTCGTTGGCGATCTCGATGGTCATGCTCGTCCTCGTCGCTGGCCGTTGCGGCGTCCGTCGTGCTGGTCGGTGTCGTTGAGCGCGTGCCAGCGGTCGTAGGCGTTGACGATGTCGGTGACCAGCCGGTGCCGCACCACGTCGTGGCTGTCCAGCTGGGAGAAGTGCACGTCGTCGACGTCCCCGAGGATCTCCTGCACCATCTTCAGGCCGCTGCGCTGGCCCCCGGGCAGGTCGATCTGGGTGACGTCACCGGTGACCACGATCTTGGAGCCGAAGCCCAGCCGGGTCAGGAACATCTTCATCTGCTCGGGCGTGGTGTTCTGCGCCTCGTCCAGGATGATGAACGCGTCGTTGAGCGTCCGGCCGCGCATGTAGGCCAGGGGCGCGATCTCAATCGTGCCCGCCTGGGTGAGGCGCGGCACCGACTCGGGGTCGACCATGTCGTGCAGCGCGTCGTAGAGCGGCCGCAGGTAGGGGTCGATCTTCTCGTAGAGGGTGCCGGGCAGGAATCCCAGCCGCTCACCGGCCTCGACGGCGGGGCGGGTCAGGATGATCCGGTTGACCTGCTTGGCCTGCAGCGCCTGCACGGCCTTGGCCATCGCCAAGTAGGTCTTGCCGGTACCGGCCGGTCCGATGCCGAAGACCACGGTGTGGTGGTCGATGGCGTCGACGTAGCGCTTCTGGTTGAGAGTCTTGGGGCGGATGGTGCGCCCGCGCCGCGACACGATGTCCAGGCTGAGCACGTCGGCCGGCGACTCGTTGTGGTCGGCCGAGAGCATGCCCACGCTGCGGCGGACGATGTCGGGGTTGAGCTGGCTGCCCTTGCCGATCAGGGCGATGAGCTCGGCGAACACCCGCTCGGCGAACGCGACCTCGGCAGGCTCCCCGGAGAGCGTCACCTCGTTGCCCCGGACATGGACGTCGGCAGTGAGCAGGTCCTCGATCACCCGCAGGTTCTCGTCCCGGCTCCCCACCAGCGTCAGGACGACGTCGTCGGGGATGTTCACCTTGGACTGAGCGGTTGCGGACTGCGACTGCTCCCCGGACTGGGCGGCGGCGCCACCCGCTGCGAAACCGGCCACGTAGTTCGGGCCTACCTTCTGCGCGTGCGCGCGGGTCGTTCGGTCAGTTCTCCCTGGCACCGATGGTAGTCCAAGGGAGCAACCGAGATGCCGACCTGCTCCCCCGGACCACGCCCGGTCAGCCCTTGAGCGGACCGCCGGTCATGCCACCGAGCCATTCCCCGCCGAGCAGGTGCAGGTGCACGTGGAAGATCGTCTGACCCGCGTCGGCGTTGGTGTTGAACAACAACCGATAACCGGACTCCACGATTCCCTCGGACTCGGCGATCTCGTGCGCGGTGCTGATCAGCTCGCCCAGCAGCGCAGGGTCTGCGACCGCGAGCTCGGCGGCGTTGCGGTAGCGCTTCTTGGGGATGACCAGCACGTGCGTCGGCGCTTGCGGGTTGATGTCGCGGATCGCGATGACCCGCTCGTTCTCCCGCACGATGTCGGCCGGGATCTCCCGCGCGATGATGCGCAGGAACAGCTCAGTCTCCTCGCTCATGCCCGAAGGCTATCCGAAGTGGATGTTCGACCCGAGCTGGGAAGTTGCCACTGACGTCCCCGGACCTTGGGGTGCTGCGCCGCAACCGGGGCTGGGGGAGTTGCTCCACTTGCGGCGCAGCTCTCGCCGGACCAAGGGGGGAGGGGAAGTCCGGC
The DNA here is from genome assembly GCF_035320975.1 of Saccharopolyspora mangrovi. Classification (NCBI taxonomy): domain Bacteria; kingdom Bacillati; phylum Actinomycetota; class Actinomycetes; order Pseudonocardiales; family Pseudonocardiaceae; genus Saccharopolyspora; species Saccharopolyspora mangrovi. The sequence goes on from NZ_JAWLNX010000006.1 coordinate 122,189, forward strand.
GAGCGTCGCAACCGAGCGTATCGCCGTGTCAGCCGATCGCGCTACGCGAGACCCCTGGTTCTCGATGTTGGTCACCTGCGGTGTCAGGACCAGCGGGTGGTGAGAGCGCCCAGCGCGCCCAGGGCCACCGCTGCGGCGGTGGAGGCTCGCAGGACCGTGTGCCCCAGGCGCGTGACCTCAGCTCCTGCCTCGCTCAGGGCGGCGAGCTCGTCGTCGGTGATGCCGCCCTCCGGGCCCACCACCAGCAGCAGCTCGCCCGACTTCGGGAGGTCGAGGTCGGTGAGCTGACCCGTGGCCGATTCGTGCAGGACCAGCGCGGTGTCGGCGCCGGCGACGAGCCCGGCCAGCTGCTTGGTGCTGACCGGCTCGGCGACCTCGGGCGTCCAGGCGCGCCGGGCCTGCTTGGCGGCCGCGTCGGCGGTGCTGCGCCAGCGGGCCAGGGCCTTGGCGCCGCGCGGCCCGTCGTCCCACTTGGCCACGCAGCGCGCCGCACGCCACGGGACGACCGCGTCGACACCGGCCTCGGTGGCCAGCTCCACCGCGAGTTCCCCGCGATCGCCCTTGACCAGCGCCTGGACCACCCGCACGCGCAGCTCGGGCTGCGGCTCGTGCCAGGTCTCCGACACGGTCAGCCGCAGCGAGTCGCGTTCGGCGGCGTCGACGACGCACCGCGCCACGCCGCCCCGCGCGTCGGAGAGCAGCAGCTCTTCGCCGACGCGCAGGCGGCGCACGGTGGCGGCGTGCTTGCCCTCCGGGCCGTCCAGCGTGGTGGGGCCCACGGCGGGCAGCTGCTCCACCGAGAAGACCGGCAGCGACACGGCCGCCTCAGCGGTGCCCGAAGGAGCGGAAGCGGGAGAACAGGCCCTGCCTGCCGTTGCCGTTGGCGGTCACGGTCGGCTCGGGCTGCTCCTCGCCGCGCAGCTTGGCCAGGTCGCGCAGCATCTCCGACTGGGTCTCGTCGAGGTTGGTCGGAACCACGACGTCCAGGTGGATGTGCAGGTCGCCGTGGCCGCTGACCTTGCCGTTGGAGCGCAGCTTGGGCAGTCCGCGATCGGTGATCACGTGCTCGGTGCCGGGCTGGGTCCCGGGCTCGACGGTGATCTCCTCGTGCGAACCGTCCAGGGTCTCCAGCAGCAGCACGGTGCCCAGCGCGGCCGCGGTCATCGGCAGCTCGACGTTGCAGTGCAGGTCGGCGCCGTCGCGGGTGAACCGCTCGTGCGGCCGCTCCTCGACCTCGACGAACAGGTCGCCCGCCGGGCCACCGCCGGGGCCGACCTCGCCCTCACCGGCGAGCCGGACGCGCATCCCGTCGCCGACACCGGCCGGGATCTTGACGGTGATGGTGCGCCGCGCGCGGACCCGGCCGTCGCCGGAGCACTGCCCGCAGGGGTCGGTGATGACCTCGCCGAAGCCGCGGCAGACCGGGCAGGGGCGGGAGGTCATGACCTGGCCCAGGAAGGACCGCTGCACCGACTGCACCTCGCCGCGACCACCGCAGGTGTCGCAGGTCGAGGGCGCGCTGCCGGCCTTCGAGCCGCCGCCGTCGCAGACGTCGCAGAGCACCGCGGTGTCCACGGTGATGTCGCGGTTGACGCCGCTGGCGCACTCCTCCAGCGTCAGGTCCAGGCGCAGCAGGGCGTCGGAACCGGGCTGCACGCGGCTGCGCGGGCCGCGGCCACCGCCGCCACCTCCGCCGCCGAAGAAGGCGTCCATGATGTCGCCGAGGCCGCCGAAGCCGGCGAACGGATCGCCGCCCATGCCGCCGCCGGCGCCACCGCCGTTGCCCAGCGGGTCGCCTCCGAGGTCGACCACCTGGCGCTTCTTCGGGTCGGAGAGCACCTCGTAGGCGGTGGTCACCTCCGCGAACCGCTCTTGGGCCGCATCGTCCGGATTGACGTCCGGGTGCAGTTCCCGGGCGAGCTTGCGGTACGCCCGCTTGATCTGCTCGGGTGTCGCGTCCTGGGGAACCCCGAGGGTCGCGTAGTAGTCCCTGGCCACCTTCTCCGTACTTCCTCTGCTCGATTGAGTCGAGTTGTTGCCGGTCAATGCCGGTGCAACCTCACCGGCCGTCCAGGATCTCACCCACGTACGCGGCCACGGCACGGACCGCCGCCATCGTTCCGGGGTAGTCCATGCGGGTCGGGCCGACAACGCCCAGACCGCCCAAGACCATGCCATCCGAACCGTATCCGGTGGAAATCACCGAGGTCGTCTGCATCTCCAAAGCCTCGTTCTCGGCCCCGATGCTGACGCGGACGGTACTCGAATCGCGGGCGGCGGCGAGCAGCTTGAGCACCACCACCTGCTCCTCCAGCGCTTCGAGGACCTGCCGCAGCGAGTTCGGGAAGTCGGCGACGTTGCGGGTGAGGTTCGGCGTGCCGCCGAGCACCATCCGCTCCTCCGGGTGCTCCACCAGCGACTCGATGAGCACGCCGCAGACCCGGATGAGCACGTCGCGCAGTTCCGGCGGCGCCTGGTCGGGCAGTTCGGCCACGGCGGCGGAGGCGTCGGCGAGCCGCTTCTCGGCCATCGCCGAGTTGAGCACGGTGCGCAGCCGCGCCACGTCGTCGTCGGTGATCACGTCCCCGAGGTCGACCATGCGCTGGTCGACGCGGCCGGTGTTGGTGATCAGCACCAGCATCAGCCTGGCCGGGGTGATGGTGACCACCTCGACGTGCCGGACCGTGGACCTGGTCAGCGTCGGGTACTGCACGACCGCGACCTGCTGGGTGAGCTGCGCGAGCAGCCGCACGCTGCGGCGCATCACGTCGTCGAGGTCCAGCGCGCCGTCCAGGAAGTTGCGGATGGCCCTGCGTTCCGGGCCGGTCAGCGGCTTGACCTCGTGCAACCGGTCGACGAACAGCCGGTAGCCCTTGTCGGTGGGAACGCGACCGGCGCTGGTGTGCGGCTGGACGATGAAGCCCTCCTCCTCCAGCGCGGCCATGTCGTTGCGGACCGTGGCGCTGGACACACCGAGGTTGTGGCGGTCGACCAACGCCTTCGAACCGACCGGCTCCTTGGACGACACGAAGTCGGCCACGATCGCCCGCAGGACCTCGAAACGGCGTTCATCCGCGTTCAACCGCGCCACCTCCTCTGCTGCCTGCCCAGCGGATTTCGCGGGAGGACGTGCCCACGCGAATCCGCGCGCCCGGAGCTTGGCGCCCCGGGCACCCACATCGAGTTTACGGTGTTCGTCCGCCAGAGCCGAGAGCCGCAGCAGCGCAGTCGCCTCGTCAGGCCAGGAGGTCCTGCACGACCGCGTCGGCCAGCAGTCGGCCCCGATCGGTGAGCACGCAGCGGCCTTCGGCGAGCGCTTCGGGCACCAGCAGACCGTCGGCCGCGGCCCGCTCGGCGGCGCGGCGGCCGCCGGCGTCGAGGGCCCGGGTCGACAGGCCGCTGCGGACGCGGAGTTCGAGCATGACGCGCTCGATGCGCTGGTCCTCGGCGGTGAGCAGTTCGCGGGCCTGCGCCGGGGAACCGCCCTCGGCGAGGGTGGCCGCGTAGCGGGCCGGGTGCTTGACGTTCCACCAGCGGACGCCGCCGACGTGGCTGTGCGCGCCGGGGCCCGCGCCCCACCAGTCGCCGCCCTGCCAGTAGCCGAGGTTGTGCCGGCACTCGGCGTCGGCGTCGCGGGCCCAGTTGGACACCTCGTACCAGTGCAGCCCGGCCTCGGCGAGCTTGGCGTCGATGAGCTCGTAGCGGTCGGCGAGGACGTCCTCGTCGGGCATCGGGAGCTCACCCCGGCGGACCTTGCGGGCCATCGCGGTGCCGTCCTCGACGATCAGCGAGTACGCGGAGACGTGGTCGACCCCGGCTTCCAGCACGGCGTCGAGGGAAGCTCTCAGGTCCTGCTCGCGTTCTCCCGGTGTGCCGTAGATCAGGTCCAGGTTGACGTGCTCGAACCCGGCCGCGCGGGCCTCGCGGGCGGCGGCCACGGCGCGGCCCGGCGTGTGGGTGCGCTCGAGGACGCGCAGGACGTGCTCGGCGGCCGATTGCATGCCGAGGGACACGCGCGTGAAACCGGATTTTCGAATCCGTTCGAAGAACTCCGGTGAGGTGGACTCCGGGTTGGACTCGGTGGTGACCTCAGCGCCCGCTGCCAGGCCGAATGTGTCGCGAATCGCATCGATGACGGCACCGAGCCGCTCGGCCCCCAGCAGCGAGGGGGTTCCGCCGCCCACGAAGACGGTTTCGGCGGCCGGTGCGGGGCCCGCCGAGAGCACCTTCGCGCCCAGCTCCAACTCGGTCCGCAAGGCGTCCAGCCAGCTGCCGAAACTCGCCGAAGATCCCAGCTCATCGGCGGTGTAGGTGTTGAAGTCGCAGTACCCGCAGCGGGTGGCGCAGAACGGCACGTGGACGTAGACGCCGAAGGGCCGCGAACCCAGCCCGGTCAAGGCCGTTTCGGGGAGGCTCCCGTCGGCCGGAGCGGGTTCGCCGGTGGGGGGTTGAGCAGGCACGCTCCCACTGTCTCACCATGCGGATGGGGTTGGATCCTCCGGTTCACGCGTGGCAGGCTTCGCGACGTGGGTGCGACTCTGCTGAAGCTGCTTCTGGTCGCCCGCCGGTACGTTGACCTGCGGCGGGTGGCCAGCGCGCTGTGCCTCGGCAAGGTCTGATCCCCCGCCGTCTTTTTGTCTTGTTCAGTCGGCGCCGGGCCTCCGAGGAGTGAGAGCCGTCACGCCGACGGTGATTCCACGCGGGGGTTTCGCGCCTGAAAGTCCCGGAGGTCGCGGACATGGTTCCCCCGACGGAATCGCCTGCTCGTCCTACCCGCAAGCGCAAGGGCCGCGGCGAGGGCCAGTGGGCGCTCGGCTACCGCGAACCGCTCAACGCCAACGAGCGCTCCAAGAAGGACGACAATCCGCTCAACGTGCGTCAGCGGATCGAGAACATCTACGCCCACCGGGGTTTCGACTCGATCGACCCGGGTGACCTGCGAGGCCGCTTCCGCTGGTGGGGCCTCTACACGCAGCGCGCGCCGGGCATCCCCGGTGCCCGCACCGGCACCATCGAGCCCGAAGAGCTCGACGACAGCTACTTCATGATGCGGGTGCGCATCGACGGCGGGGCGCTGACCACCGAGCAGCTGCGGGTCATCGGTGAGGTCTCGCAGACCTACGCCCGCGACACCGCCGACATCACCGACCGGCAGAACGTCCAGCTGCACTGGGTGCGGGTCGAGGACGTGCCGACGATCTGGGAGAAGCTCGAGGGCGTCGGCCTGTCCACCACCGAGGCCTGCGGCGACTGCCCGCGCGTGATCCTCGGTTCTCCGGTGGCCGGCATCGCCGCCGACGAGATCATCGACGCGACCCCGGCGATCGCCGAGATCACCGAGCGCTACATCGGCGACAAGTCGCTGTCGAACCTGCCGCGCAAGTTCAAGAGCGCCGTGTCGGGCTCGCCGCGCTGGGACACCGTGCCGGAGATCAACGACATCTCGCTGGTCGGCGTGGTGCACCCGGAGCACGGCCCGGGCTACGACCTGTGGGTCGGCGGCGGCCTGTCGACCAACCCGAAGCTGGCCGTGCGGCTGGGCGCCTGGGTTCCGCAGGAGGACGTGGCCGAGGTCTGGCACGGGGTCGTGCAGATCTTCCGCGACTACGGCTACCGCCGGTTGCGGCACCGCGCGCGCATCAAGTTCCTGATCAACGACTGGGGCGCCGAGAAGTTCCGGCAGGTGCTGGAGGACGAGTACCTGGGCCGCAAGCTGATCGACGGCCCGGCGCCGGAAGCCCCGTCCGGGCACCGCGACCACCTCGGCGTGCACGAGCAGGTCGACGGCAACTACTACGTGGGCGTGAAGTCGGCCGCGGGCCGGGTCAGCGGTTCGACGCTGATGGAGGTCGCCAAGGCCGCCGAGCGCGTCGGGTCCAAGCGGGTGCGCACCACGGTCGAGCAGAACCTGCTGGTGCTCGACGTGCCGGAGTCCGAAGTGGACGGTCTCCGGGCGGATCTGGCGAAGCTGGGCCTGCACGCCGACCCGTCGCCGTGGCGGCGCGGCGTGATGGCCTGCACCGGCATCGAGTTCTGCAAGCTCGCCATCGTCGAGACCAAGCAGCGCGCGATCGACCTGGTCGCCGACCTGGAGCAGCGGCTCGCGGACGTGCAGGCCGGTGTCACCGATCCGGTGTCGATCAACCTCAACGGCTGCCCGAACGCCTGCGCCCGCACCCAGGTCGCCGACATCGGCCTGAAGGGCCAGATGGTCCCGGACGGCAACGGCAACCAGGTCGAGGGCTTCCAGGTGCACCTGGGCGGCGGCCTGAGCATCGACGCCGGGTTCGGGCGCAAGATCCGCGGCCACAAGGTCACCTCCGCCGAGGTCGGCCCCTACGTGGAGCGGCTCGTGCGCAACTACCTGGACCAGCGCGCCGACGGCGAGCGGTTCGCGCAGTGGGTGGCCCGAGCCGAGGAAGACGACCTCAAGTGAGCGAGCGGGCGGTGCCGCAGTACTGCCCGTACTGCGGCGACGAGGACCTCACCCCGGAGGAAGAACCCTCCGGGGCCTGGAAGTGCCAGGCCTGCCGGCGGGTGTTCACCGTGCGGCTGGTCGGGTTGGCGCTGGGAGGGAACGGAGACTGATGACCGCCGAAACCACCACCACGAACATCGGGTCGCGGCGCAGCGACGAGGAGCTCAAGGCGCTGGTCGAGAAGGCCGCGCCGGAACTCGCCGAGGCCACCGCCGAGGAGGCGCTGCGCTGGGCCGCGGACAACTTCGGCGACGGCAGGCTGATCGTGGCCTCCAACATGCAGGACGCGGTGCTGGTCGACCTGGCCGCCAAGGCCATGCCCGGCGTGGAGATCCTGTTCCTGGAGACCGGCTACCACTTCGCCGAGACCATCGGCACGCGCGACGCGGTGGAGCAGGTCTACGACGTGAAGATGGTCAACGCGCTCCCGGAGCAGACCGTCGCCGAGCAGGACGCGGCCGAGGGCCCGCGCCTGTACGAGCGCGACGCGCAGCGCTGCTGCTTCCTGCGCAAGGTCGTGCCGCTGCGCAACACGCTGTCCCGCTACGAGGCCTGGGTGACCGGCGTGCGCCGGGTGGAGGCGCCGACCCGCGCCAACACCCCGGTCTTGACCTGGGACGACCGCAACGGGCTGGTGAAGGTCAACCCGCTGGCGGCCTGGTCCGACGAGGAGATGCAGCGCTACATCGACGACAACGGCGTGCTGGTCAACCCGCTGGTTCCGGCGGGATACCCGTCCATCGGGTGCCAGCCCTGCACCGCCAAGCCGCTTCCGGGCGCGGACCCGCGCAGCGGGCGCTGGGCGGGCAGCTCCAAGACCGAGTGCGGATTGCACGGCTGAGCACTCAGCCCACACGAGAGCGACTTTGACCCCGGGTGCGGGTGTCCGGGAGACGACGGAGGGGAAATGACCACAGCAGACACCGAGGTGTCCGCGCCGCCGCAGGTGGACAACCTGGCCGCGCTGGAGTCCGAGGCGATCCACATCTTCCGCGAGGTGGCCGGCGAGTTCGACCGCCCGGTGATCCTGTTCTCCGGCGGCAAGGACTCCACGGTGCTGGTGCACCTGGCGATCAAGGCGTTCTGGCCCGCTCCGGTGCCGTTCCCGCTGCTGCACGTCGACACCGGGCACAACTTCCCGGAGGTGCTGGACTTCCGCGACGACATCGCCGAGAAGCACCAGCTGCGCCTGGTGGTGGCCAAGGTGCAGGACTACATCGACGACGGGCGGCTGCAGGAGCGCGCCGACGGCACCCGCAACCCGCTGCAGACCCAGCCGCTGCTGGACTCCATCAGCGACAACAAGTTCGACGCCGTCTTCGGCGGCGGTCGCCGGGACGAGGAGCGCGCTCGCGCCAAGGAGCGCATCTTCAGCCTGCGCAACGCCTTCGGGCAGTGGGACCCGCGCCGGCAGCGCCCGGAGCTGTGGAACCTCTACAACGGGCGGCACCGCCCGGGTGAGCACGTGCGCGTGTTCCCGCTGTCGAACTGGACCGAGCTGGACATCTGGCGCTACATCCAGCGGGAGAAGATCGAGCTGCCGGAGATCTACTACGCGCACCGCCGCGAGGTCTACCAGCGCGACGGCATGTGGCTGACCTCCGGCCCGTGGGGCGGTCCGCGCGAGGGCGAGACGCCGGAGTCCAAGACGGTGCGCTACCGAACGGTCGGCGACGGTTCCTGCACCGGTGCGGTCGAATCCGAGGCCTACACGGTGGACGACGTGATCGCTGAGGTCGCGGCCAGCCGCCTCACCGAGCGCGGCGCGACCCGAGCCGACGACCGGATCAGCGAAGCGGCGATGGAAGACCGCAAGCGCGAAGGCTACTTCTGACAAGAAGGGGTCGCACTTGAGTTGCTTAGCGGTGCCAGTAGGGGAACCTGAGCGGCTCCGTGGCTCCGGGCGCCACTCCTTATGTATGCCACCTCGCGACCCATTGAAACTTTCCCGACGACCAAGCCTTTACCACCAGGAGTGGGTTCCCAGATGACCGAGACCACGACCCGCACCGCCCCGGACAGCGGCACCGAGGTGACGCTGCCGGTGCACACCGACCTGCTGCGGCTGGCCACCGCGGGCTCCGTCGACGACGGCAAGTCCACGCTGGTGGGTCGGCTGCTGCACGACACCAAGTCGGTGCTGGCCGACCAGCTGGACGCGGTGCACCGCGCCAGCGCGGACCGCGGACTGGCCACACCGGACCTGTCGCTGCTGGTCGACGGCCTGCGCGCGGAGCGCGAGCAGGGCATCACCATCGACGTGGCCTACCGCTACTTCGCCACGCCGAAGCGCACCTTCGTGCTCGCCGACACCCCCGGCCACGTGCAGTACACCCGCAACACGGTGACGGGCGCCTCGACCGCGCAGCTGGCGGTGCTGCTGGTCGACGCCCGCAACGGCGTCGTCGAGCAGACCCGGCGGCACGCGGCCGTGCTGGCGCTGCTGGGCGTGCCGCAGCTGGTGCTCGCGGTGAACAAGATCGACATGGTGGACTTCGACGAGGCGACCTTCACCCGCATCGCCGAGGAGTTCGCCACCCACGCCAAGGCGCTGGGCTACGCCGACGACGCCGTGGTGACCATCCCGGTGTCGGCGCTGCTGGGCGACAACGTGGTGGAGCGCTCGCAGAACACGCCCTGGTACTCCGGCCCCTCGCTGCTGGAGCACCTGGAGAGCGTGCCGGTCGCGCCGGACCCGCACGACGTGCCGTTCCGGATGCCGGTGCAGTACGTGATCCGGCCGCGCACCGCCGAGCACCCGGACTACCGCGGCTACGCCGGTCAGGTCGCCGCCGGTGTGGTGCAGGCCGGTGACGAGGTCGTCGTGCTACCCGCCGGGGTGCGCACCAAGGTGTCCCAGGTGGACACCGCCGATGGCGAGCGCGCCCAGGCCGCGGCCGGTCACTCGGTGACGCTGCTGCTGGAGGACGACGTCGACATCTCGCGCGGTGACCTGATCGCCGCCGCCGACACCGCCCCGGCGCTGACCGACGAGCTCGACGCCACGGTGTGCTGGCTGGCCGAGAAGGCGCTGAACCCGGGCGCGAAGGTGCTGGTCAAGCACGGTGCCCGCACGGTGCAGGCGATGGTGACCGAGCTGTCGGCGCGCTTCGACGAGCAGCAGCTGACCAGCGTCGCGTCCCCGGAGTCGTTGCAGCTCAACGAGATCGGGCGGGTGCAGCTGCGCACGTCCGAGCCGCTGCCGGTCGACGACTACTCCGACAGCCGCCGCAACGGGTCGTTCCTGGTGATCGACCCGGCCGACGGCACCACGCTGGCCGCTGGCCTGATCGGCGTGCCGCTCGCCCCGTTCGCCGAAGCGTCGCGATGACCACCGCGCCCCTGGTCGCCGTCGCGCACGGCAGCCGGGATCCGCGCTCCGCCGAGACGGTTCACCGGCTGCTGGGCGTGGTGCGCGCGCTTCGGCCGGAACTGGACGTGCGCGCGGCTTTCCTGGACCTGTCCCAGCCGCTGCTGGGTGACGTCCTGGACGCCGTGCGCGCCGACGGGCACCGGGAGGCCGTGGTCGTGCCGCTGCTGCTCGGCCACGCCTTCCACGCCCGCGTCGACGTGCCCGCCGCCGTCGCCGACGCGCAGCAGCGCCACCCGGACCTGCGGGTGCGCATCGGTGACGTGCTGGGCCCCGATCCGCGCCTGGACGCCGCCGCGTGGCGGCGACTGCTGGCCGCCGGCGCCGATCCGGACGATCCGGAGCTCGGCGTGCTGCTGGCGGGCGCGGGTTCCTCGCACGCCCCGGCCAACCGGCTGGTGGCCGACGTCGCTGCCCGCTGGCAGGCGCGCACCTCCTGGGCGGGCACGGTCGCGACCTTCGCCGCCGCTGCCGCGCCGGACGTGCCCGCCGCGATCGAGCTGCTGCGCGCCCGGGGTGCGCGGCGGATCGCCGTCGGGTCGTGGTTCCTGGCCCCGGGCCTGCTGCCGGACCGCATCATCGAGCTCGCCTCGGCGCACTCCGACTCCCCGCTGGTCGCCGGGCCGATGGCCGACGACCCGGGGGTGGCCGACCTGGTGCTGCACCGCTACGACCTGGCCTCGGTCGAGGTCCCGCTGCCCGCTCTGGCCTGAGCCGGAGCGCGGTGCGCCTCGCGCGCAACGGTTTGGCGAGAACTCGCCAACGGGATTCACCGGGACGACCTGGTCGGCATGATGTGATCTGTGCCGTTCACGTCAGGGTTGCGCGCGCAGGGGGTCAGTGCCCGATGAGCTCGATCCCGCACCTGATCGCGCGGGTGCGCCCTGAGTTCGCGCGCAGCGAGCAGGACAAGTCCTGCCACTTCTTCCCGCTGCCCAACGGCGACTCGCTGCCCGAAACCCTGCGCGCCTACTGCGGTTTCAGCATCGCACCCGGCCAGGCCGAAGCGCTGGAGGGTCCTGCGGGCATGCCGTGCCTGGGCTGTCTGATGGCCGCCGCGCTGTCCGACTGAGCGCCCGGCACCGGCCGAGTGAACCATTGCCGTCCCGGCCGACGTGTGATCCACCGGACCGCGCGCCGCTGAGTTTCACGCAGAGTTGTTCACTCAAAGACTACGATTCACCCCATGAGGTCATGAGAGAGTGCATGACGGCGTCTGGACGGGGTACCGGCAGCTCACCGTGCATCGTTCACCGCCAGGCCCGCGCGTTCGAGTGACCGTCGCTGTGGGGGCGATCAATGCAAGGCTGGACAGGGAGTCAGGGACAACAGGGCGAGATGAACACGCAGCAGCCGAGTCGACCGGTCATCACACCGGCTATGCGGGAACAGGCCAAGAAGCAGCCCAACACCTGGCTGTACGTGGTCGACCCGATCTTCACCGATCCCAACGCGGAGGTGCCGCCGTGGGGCTTCATCGGCGGGTACCGCGTCGACGAGCAAGGTGAGATCACCGACGACTTCTCCCCCAACCCGAACTACCGGCCGTCTCCCGTGGCGCTGCGGCTGCCCGCGCCGACCAACGACGTCGAGCGCGCCCTGCAGCTGACCACCACCGGATACGCCCAGGGCCAGGCGCTGCTGGCCGCGATGCTCGACTCCGAGCTGATCCTGTTCGCCCAGCCTCAGGGCAGCGGGCTGTTCACGATGGAGCACGAGTCGGGCCGCCGCCAGCTGCAGGTGTTCACCTCGGAGGGCTTCCTTCCGCCGAACTGGACGACCTGGCAGCGCATGACCGGCAGGCAGCTGGCCGCCAACCCGCTGGCCGGCATCGACCTGCAGATCAACCCCACCAGCCCGGTCAAGGCCCGGATGCCCGGTGAGGACCTGGTCAAGATCTCCGCCTCGGTCCCGCCGAAGCAGGTGGGCGCGCCGACCTCCCCGCCGGCCGGGACCCCGGTGCCCCCGGGCACCCCGGTGTCGCCGCCCGTCGGCACGCCGGTGCCCCCGCCTGCGGCTGCTGCGCCTGCCACTCCGGTGCCTGCCGCTGCTGCGCCCGCCGCGCCCGCGGCACCTGCGGCTCCCGCCCCGGCCGTGCCGGTCGGGCCCGCGACTCCCGCCGTTCCCACCGCCCCGGCTGCCCCGGCGGACCCGGCCGAGACCGAGTTCGGCCGCCGCTTCGTGGGGTCGATGCTGGCCGGCGCGATCGGTGACGCGCTGGGCGCGCCGGTGGAGTTCTACCCGATCGACCAGATCCGCAGCCGCTTCGGCGAGGACGGCGTCACCGAGTACGACCGCAGCGGCGAGCACCCGGGCGAGTTCACCGACGACACCCAGCTGACCCTGTTCACGCTGGAAGGCCTCATCCGCGCGCACAGCCTCGCGCGCAGCGGCGACTCCGCCGGTCCGCTGCCCGCGGTCCAGCTGGCCTACCAGCGCTGGCTGCACACCCAGGGCTACGCGTGGATGCGCTCGGCCGGACCGTTCGCCGCCAAGCACCCCAAGGCCAACGGCTGGCTGGTCGAGCAGTCCGACCTGTTCGCGGTCCGCTCGCCGAACAGCGGCTCCATCAGCGCGCTCCGGGAGTTCGCCTCGGTCGGGGCGCCGGGCACGTTCGAGCGGCCGATCAACGACTCCGACGACTGCGGCGGCGTGGTCCGCGCGGCTCCGGTCGCCCTGTGGTCAGACGACCCGCGCTCGGTCTTCGAGCTCGCGGCGGCCACCGCCGCGCTGACCCACTCCAAGCCGAACGCCTACCTGCCCGCCGGTGTGCTGGCGGTGCTGGTGCACCGGCTGCTGCACGAGGAAACCCTGACCGCAGCGCTCGAACAGGCCCGCGAACTGCTCCAGACCTACCGCGATCACGAGGACACCGACCGCGCGCTGCACGCCGCCGAAGAGCTCGCCAAGAAGGGCAAGCCCACTCCCGAGCAGCTCAAGGACGCGCTCGGCGGCGGCTGGGCCGGGCACGAGGCGCTGGCCATCGCGGTGTGCGCGGCGCTGAGCACCGACACCGTCGCCGACGCGCTGATGATCGCGATCAACCACTCCGGCGACAGCGACTCGACGGCCGCGATCTGCGGCAACATCGTGGGCGCCCGGCACGGCGCCGCCGCTCTGCCCGGGGTGTGGCTGCGCGACCTGCGGCAGCGCGAGATCGTGGAAACCCTCGCCAAGGACGGCCTGCTGGAGTTCCGCGGCACCCCGCCCGCCGGGGACGCCTGGGCGAAGCGCTACCCCGCCTCCGGCGACGTCTCCGACCTCGACTTCGCCTCCTCGCTGCCGCGCCCGGAGAGCGAACCGGCGCAGGACGAGCCCGAGAGCGCGGCGGAACCCGAGGAGGCGGCTGAACCCGAGGAAGCCGCTGGCCCCGAGGACGCGGCGGAACCTGAGGACGCTGCTGAGCCCGAGCCCGCCGTGGCCGCCCCGGAAGTCGAATCGGTGGTCTCCCCGCCGGAATCGGCCGCGCCGCCCCCGCCGTCCTCGCCGGAGGACCTGCGCACGCAGCGGATCCTGGGGATGCTGCTGGGCGCCGCCGCTGGTGACGCGCTCGGCTTCCCGATCGAAGCCGACTCGCTGGCCGAGATCCGCGCCAAGTACGGCGACTCCGGGCTCATCGACTACGTCGACGGCCACCGCCCCGCCGGGTCGATCAGCGACGAGACGCAGCTGACCGCATTCACCACCGAGGGCCTCATCCGGGCCGCGACCGCCCGCCGCCAGACCGGTTCGGCCGATCCGGCCGCGCACGTGCAGCAGGCCTACCAGCGCTGGCTGCACACCCAGGGCGTCGACTGGGCCGAGGCGGGTGGCAGCGGTGAGCAGCCCGACGGCTGGCTGATCGACCAGCGCGAGCTGTTCGACCGCCGCGTCCGGGGCATGACCACGATGCAGGCGCTGCGCGGCTACGCCGGCGGCCACCAGCAGGGTTCGCTGGACACCCCGCCGAACGACGCCGCCGACTGGGGCGCGGTGATGCGCGCCGCCCCGGCCGCGCTGTGGTCCGACGACCCGTCGGAGGTGTTCCGCGCCGGTGTGCGCACCGCGCTGCTGACCCACGGCCACGCCAGCGCCTACCTGCCCGCCGGTGCGCTGGCGCTGCTGGTGCACCAGCTGCTGGCCAACCGCTCGCTGCCGCAGGCCGTGGATCGCGCGCTCATCGAACTGTCCGAATGGGACGGTCACGAGGAGCCGATCACCGCGCTGCGCAAGGCCGTCGAGCTCGCCGCGACCGGCACGCCGACGCCGGAGCAGATCGAGGAGGCCTTCGGCACCGCGCACTCGGGAGCCCAGGTGCTGGCGATCGCGGTGTGCGCGGCGCTGACCCACCCGGAGTCGTTCCCGGAGGCGCTGGTGCTGGCCGCCAACCACTCCGGCGCCAGCGACTCCACCGCGTCGATCTGCGGCGGCATCATGGGCGCGGCGCACACCGCCAGCGCGATCCCGCAGCACTGGCGGGACAAGCTGGAGCTGCGCGAGACGCTGGAGTTCCTGGCCGCCGACGCCGACCTGGAGTTCGGGCCGAACCCGCCGTCCGGTCAGCTGTGGGCGGCGCGCTACCCGGTGGCCGAGGAAGAACCCGCCCCCGAGGAACCGGTCGCCGAGGTCGCAGAGACCGAGCCCGAAGCGGCTGAAGCCGAGGAGACCGAGCCCGAGACGACCGCTGCCGCCGAGGAGGCTCCCGCCGAGCCCGCGGCCGCGAAGGAGGAGTCCGACGACGACGGGCTCTCCGACGAGGAACTCCGGCTGCTGCTGGCCTGGCGCAAGTTCCGCGACAACGACGACGGCAGCAACAGCACCGATCTCACCCAGGGCCTGCACAAGCTCCTGGTGGAGGCCTTCGGCGAGGAGCGCGCCGCGCAACTCATCGGTGAGGCCGTCGCCGAGACCGAGGAAACCGGCGACGACGAACCCGAGCTCGCCGAGGAGGAGCAGGTCCGGCCCAGCCGCCGCGACCGCCTCACCGGTTGCGTGCTCGGCACCGCCGCCGGGGACGCGCTCGGCGCGCCCTGGATGTTCAGCGACCTGCTCACCACGCTGCGCGAGAACCCCGACGGCGTGCGCGAGCACGCCGAGCTGTTCGGCCGTCGCGGCACCGCCACCGCCTACACCCAGCAGACCGCGTTCGTGCTGGCCGGGCTCAACGGGGAGAACCCAGACCGGCCGTCGCTGGTGCGGGCCTCGCTGCGGGACTGGGTGCGCACCCAGGGCGGCCGCCCCACGCCGGACAGCGGCGGCAAGCTCGCCCAGCTGGAAGCCCTCCGCGCGCAGCGGTTCCCAGACGAGGCCACGCTGACCGCGGTGGCCCGCTGGGGCGATCGCAGCGAGAACCCGACGCCGGGCAACCCGCCGAACGACGCCCGCAACGCCGCCGCCACCGTGCGCGGCGCGGCGGTCGGCTTCGAGATGACCGACCCGGCGGAGGCGATCGCGCTGGGCATCGGCATCGGCGTGCTCACCCACGGCCACCCGGACGGCTACCTGCCCGCCGCGGCGCTCGCGGGCCTGGTGTGCGGGCTGGACGGCGGCCGGACGCTGATCGACTCGGTGCAGGTCGTGCTGGCCGAGCTCGACCAGATGGAGGGCTCCGAGAACACCACGCGAGGCCTGCGCGCGGCGGTGGAGATCGCCACCGGCGGCCCGGTGTCGCCGACGGTGCTGGAGTCCCTGGGCCTGGGCTGGCAGGCCCCGGAAGCCCTGGCCATCGCGGTCGCTGCGGCGCTGTCGCACCCGAACTCGGTGGGTGACGCGGTGTCGCTGGCGGCCACCCACGCGGGCAACAGCGCGGCGACCGCGGCGATCTGCGGCGCCCTGATGGGCACCGCGCGGGGCGCGGCCGAGCTGCCGCAGGAGTGGGTCGACCAGCTGGAGCTGCGGGAGGTCCTGGAGCGGTTGCTGGCCGAGGTGGACGTCTCCGAATCCGAGGCCGAGACGCCCGAACCCGCCGCCAACCACGCCGGATAGTCCGCAGTGGACACGAGCGGGCTGGACGAGGAGGAACGCGCGCTGCTGGCCGCCTGCCGACGCGACCCGGTGGAGCGCCGGCTGCTGGCCGTCTGGCGCGGCTGGGAGCACCGCCCCTCGTCCCGCCCGCTGTGGGCCGCTGAGCTGCAACAACGACTCGCCGTCGACTCGGGCGCCCCGGCAACCGGGTTGGCCGGTCGCAACGGCGCCCTGCCCGGCGCCTCGGCCCGGGTGCTGGGCATGCTGCTCGGCGGTGCCGTCGGCGAGCTCACCGCGCTCGGCCGCGTCGGCCAGCGCACCGGCGCGCTGCTGTTCGTGCTGGAAGGGCTGATCCGGGCGCACACCCAGCTGCGCTCGACCGGCTCCGGCGAGCCGACCTCCGGGGCGCAGGCGGCGTTGCGCCGCTGGCTGCACACCCGGGGCGTGCCGTGGCGCGACTGCGGCGGCGACTCGCCCCGGCCGAGCGGATTCCTCGCCGCCGAGCGGGGTTTGCACGACCAGGTCAGCGACGAACCCACGATGCTGACCGCGGTGGCCAAGGTCGTCGCCGGGCACCCGCAGGGCACCCGGCAGCACCCGATCAACGGTTCGGACACCGCCACCGCGGTCCCGCTCGGCGCGCTGGCCGCGCTGTGGTCGGGCGATCCGGGCGCGGTGTTCGCGCTCGGCGGTGACCTGGCCGCGCTCACCCACGGGCACCCGCACGGGCACAGCCCGGCCAGCGTGCTGGGCGCCACCACGCTGTGGCTGCTGCGCGGCAACGACCTGGAAACCGCCCTGCGGCAGGGGATCTCAGGATGGCAGCCGGGACGGACGACGCTCGGCGACGCGCTGCGGCTGGGCCTGCTCAGCCCTGCGGGGTCCCGGCCGGGGCTCGAGCACCTGGGCACCTGCCGCAGCGGACTGGGCGCGCTCGCCGTGGCCGCGCGGGTGGCGCTGGCCTGCGACGACGACTTCGGCGCGGCCATCGCCTCGGCAGCCGAGCACGACGGGGACGCCGCGAGCGCGGCGATGCTGTGCGGGCAGCTGCTCGGCGCGCTGCACGGCCCCACCGCGATCCCGGCCGAGCTGCTGGAGCGGCTGCCGATCATCGACGTGGTCGAGCGCCTGGGCCGGGACGCCGCAACGGAGTTCGGCCCCGAGCCGGACGAGTCCGCCGCGTGGGAGAACCACTACCCCGCCGACGATTCCACCGCCACCGCGAGCACCGCGTCCACATCGGACCACCGGACCGGGCTGAGCGACGTGCCCCGGCTGGCCGCCTCACGGGACCGGTTCCTCGGCGCGGTGCTGGGCTGCGCCGTCGGCGAGGCGATGGGCATGCCGATCGCCTCCGACAACTGGGACGAGATCCGCGCGCGCCACGGCGCCGACGGGCTCACCGAATACGTGCCCGCCGGGCACCCGTCCGGCCGCCTCGGCAGCGACACGCAGCTGCTGCTGTTCTCGGTGGAGGGCGTGCTGCGGGCCAACATCGCCCGCCGCACCGGCGACACCGACGACCCGATCCGGCACCTGCAGCACGCCTACCAGCGGTGGCTGCACACCCAGCACCTCAGCTGGCCGCGCGCCGCGGGCGAATTCCTGGACCGCGCACCGGAACCCGACGGCTGGCTGGTGCAGCAGCGCGCGCTGTTCCAGACCCGCAACCCGGGCCGCACCATGATGCGCACGCTGATCGCCTTCGCCAAGGGGCAGCAGCCGATGGGCACCCCGGACCAGCCGGTCAGCGACTCGGCGGGCAGCAGCGCGATCATGCGCGCGATCCCGGCCGCCCTGTGGTCCGACGACCCGTCGGAGGTCTTCGCGCTCGGCATGCGCAGCGCCGCGCTCACCCACGGCCACCCCACCGCCCTGCTCAGCGCCGGCGCCCTCGGCTTCCTGGTGTCCAGGCTGCTGATCGGCGAGCCCCTCGCCGACGCGGTCACCGGCGTCCTGGCCCAGCTCGCCCCGCACTCCGGGCACGACGAGGTGACGCGCAGGCTCACCGCCGCCAGGGACCTCGCGGGCGGCCGACTCGCACCGGAGGAACTCGAACGCGAGCTCGGCACCGCGGGCACGGCCGCCGAAGCCCTCGCGATCGGCCTCCACGCCGCCCTGGTCGCCGAAGGCGACTTCGACGCCGCGCTGCCGATCGCGGCCAACCACTCCGGCAACAGCGCCACCACCACGGCCGTCGCAGGAGCCCTCACGGCCGCGATCACCGGCGCTTCGAAGATCCCCCAGCGCTGGACCGCCGAGCTCGAACTCCACGACGTCATCGAGCAGCTCGCCCGGGACGCCGTCCAGGAGTTCGGCCCGCGCCCACCCGCCTCCTGGAACACCCGCTACCCGGCCACGTGACCGGATTTCAACGGAAGTCGTCCCCCTGATTTCCATTGAAATCGCGCACCCGACTTCCCTTGAAATCCGGTTCCCCGGCGCGTCGGGGGGTGCGGCTGGGTGTGGCGTCGGAGGTGTTGGGCTGGTTAACGTCTCGGTCATGGATGAGCTCGTGCACTTCGACGTGGCCGACGGGGTCGGGACGATCACCCTGGACTCGCCGCACAACCGCAACGCCCTGTCCGCCCAGCTCCGCCGGGAGCTCAAGGGGCACCTGGACGCCGCGATGGACGACGACGCGGTGCGCTTGATCGTCCTGGCGCACACCGGCAAGGTGTTCTGCGCGGGCATGGACCTCAAGGAATCGCGCTCGGCCGATTCCGACCAGCAGGGCGTCAACGAGTTCCCCGCACTGCTGGAGCAGATCTGGACCAGCCCGAAGCCGGTCGTCGCGAAGCTGGCAGGCCCGGCCCGCGCCGGCGGTGTGGGTCTCGTCGCGGCCTGCGACATCGCGGTGGCGGCCGAGACCGCCACCTTCGCCTTCACCGAGGTCCGCATCGGCGTGGTCCCGGCGGTGATCTCGGTGACCGTGCTCCCCCGGCTCCACTCCCGCCCGGCGCACGAGCTGTTCCTCACCGGCGAGACCTTCGACGGCAAGCGCGCAGCCGAGATCGGCCTGCTCAACTCGGCCGTTCCGGCCGAGGACCTCGATGCCGAGGTCCGGCGCTACACCGACATGCTCACGCTCGGCGGCCCCCACGCCCTGGCCGCCACCAAGGCGATGCTCAGCAGCCAGCGCCCGGACTCGATGAGCGAGGACTTCGCCGAGATGCTGCAGCTGTCGGCCAAGCACTTCGCGGGCGAGGAGGGCCAGGAGGGCATCACGGCCTTCGCCGAGAAGCGCAAGCCCCGCTGGGTCCCGGAAGCCCTCAGATGAGCGGTGGGGGGGGGGGGGGGGGGGGGGGCCCCCCCCCCCCCCCACCACCTGCATCCAGTATTACGAGCGGCTGATCACGACCGGGTGAGGACCGCCGTGAAGCGGCGACCGCACATGGGGCGCTCGGCCGCGTCGCGCAGCACCGAGTTGATGCCGTTGAAGGCCTTCGGGTCGTGGTCGGCCAAGTCCTGGAAGCCGGACCAGACCAGCACGTGCTCCCCTTCGGGCAGCCACGACAGGTCGGTCAGGCAGTCGAAGAGCGAGTCCAGGTTGCGGCCCGCCCACTCCGGGAAGTCCAGGACCGCTGCGATGCCGTCGAGCGCGGTGCGCTTGCTCGTCAGATCGGTGCCGTCGAGGACGTGCGCGGTGGCGCCGCGCTCCTCGGCGGCGGCGACGGCTTCGCGCGTCGTGACGTCTGCGGTCGGCTGCTCACTCACCGGCTGCTCCTTCCGCAACCTGCTGGCCAGTTTCGTCCCGAACATGGCACTCAACCCGCCGTATCCACAACCACGAACGACCCGTAGTGATCACCCGTGTAGTACACCTCTTCCTGGCTGCCGGTGACCAGTCGGCGCGCCCCGCGGTCCTTCGATCCGGGCGTGGGCACGGTGTACTCGCGGTAGTAGCCGGACTTCTGCTCAGGCAGTTCGCCTTCGCGGTTGCCGAACGCCGAACCGTCCTTGCCCGGGTACGGGAACGGGCCGCCCTTGACGATCAGCTGGTACGTCTTGCCCGCCTCCGGCGGCAGCTTCGACAGCTGCTGCACCTGCAGGCCCGACTGGCTGGCACCGGGCACCTCGGTGCTCGGCGAGTCGGCGACGACGTCCTTGCCGAACCAGCCCAGCACGACCAGGGCGACCAGCCCGATCAACGCCGATGAAATGCGCTTGCGCGAGCTCACGCCGTTCTTCCCCTCCGCCCGGTCTTCTCCCCGTCGCTGCCGCCGACCGGCGGTTCGGCGTCGTTCGCGCGGGTGAACTTGGCGCCGATGCCGTCCACCGCGCGGTCGACGACTCGCGCCACCCCCCAGCACAACGGCACCAGGACTGCGAGGACCAGGGCGACCTGCAGCGGGTAGACGAGCTGCACCAACCACAGCTCGACGCCGTCGTACCACTCGACCAGCGACTCCAACACAACGCGCAGCGTACGCGCGCTGCCACGACTCTTCGCAGACCCCCAGGACGCGGGTGTGGCGCCACGCCGAGCCAAAACGGTTGCACCGCGTGCCACGGTGGTGCCATCATGGCGTCATGGACCTCACGCCGCATGTCGACGAACTGCGCCGCGATCTGGCCGTCGCCGCCGAGGCCGGTGGTGACCAGGCGCGGGAGCTCGCCGAACGACTCACCGCACCGCTGGAATCGGCCGCCCGCCTGATGCTGTTCAACGCCCTGTCGGCGGCCGCCGACGAGATCACCAACGACCTCGCCCCCGGCTCGGTCGAGGTGCGGCTGCGCGGCGGCGAGCCCGGCTTCGTCGTGACGCCACCGGTCCACACCGAGGACGTCGAGGCGGACCCGACCCCGGCACCACCACCGGTGCCGGAGGCCGAGGACGGCGCCATGTCGCGGATCAACCTGCGGCTGCCGGAGTCCCTCAAGAACCGCGTCGAGGAGGCCGCCGCCGCGCAGCACCTGTCGGTCAACGCCTGGCTGGTGCGCGCCGCCGCAGCGGCGCTCGACGGAGAGCGACCACGGGCCAGGCCGCACGGCAAGGTCGGCCAGCACTTCACCGGCTGGGTGCGCTGAGGCGCTCCCACCCGCTACTCACCACACGTCTCCGACCAGCGGAGACGCGCACTCACCCCCTTTGGAGGGCACCGCTATGCCTGAATTCGACACTCCAGAGCCGATCGCGGCGACCGTCGAGCTCGCGTGGGGCACCGCGCGGATCGTGGCGACCGATGGCGCGCGCACCGTCGTCGAGGTCCGGCCCACCGACCCGGCGGCCAAGGGTGACGTGACCACCGCGGAGAACACCGACGTCTCCCTCGCCGGCGGCACCCTGCAGGTCAAGGGGCCGAAGGCGCGCGGGCTGTTCACCAAGCCCGGCTCCATCGAGATCACCGTGGAGCTGCCCGCGGGTTCCAGCCTCAACGGGCAGGCCGGCGCCGGGTCCTTCGAAACCGAGGGGCGGCTCGGCGACACCCGGATCAGGACCGCGATGGGCAGCATCGACGTCGACGAGACCGGTGCGCTGCGGGCCGACACCGCGGGCGGGCGCGTCACCGCCCGGCACGTGGCGGGCAACGCCGAGGTCAGCACCGGCACCGGCGAGGTCGAGCTGCACCGCATCGACGGCACCGCCACCGTCAAGAACTCCAACGGCGCCACGCGGATCGGCGAGGTCCGCGGCGCGCTGCGGCTCAAGGCCGCCAACGGCGACATCACCGTGCAGCGCTCGCTGGCCGACGTCGAAGCGCAGACCGCCAACGGCAGCGTCCGGATCGACGAGATCGTGCGCGGCTCGGCGCACCTGGCGACCTCGCTCGGCGACCTGCGGATCGGCATCCGGCCGGGCACCACCGCGTGGCTGGACCTCGACGCCAAGCACGGCCGCGTGCACAACGACATGGACCACGCCGACGAACCCGGTTCCGACGCCGAGACCGCCGAGGTGCGCGCCCGCACCGGCTTCGGCGACGTGACCGTCCGACGAGCGGCGATAGCGCGATGACCTCTCGGGCCGAGTAAGTGGGGCATCGACCCCGGGAAGTTCTGGATGCGCGGCCGGCGACCGGAAGCACCGGTGGGCCACGACGACGCGACCGGCGTGTGGCCGCGAGCTGCGCAGCCTGGTCAGCCGCGCGTTCACGCCGAAGGTCGTCACCGACCTCCAGCCGCGGATCGCGGCGCTGACCGAAGAGCTGCTCGAACCGCTCGGTGACGAGTTCGACCTGGTCGCCGAGCGCGCCCACCCCCTGCCGGTGATCGTCATCGCCGAACTCCTCGGTGTGCCCGCGAGCGACCGCGCGCAGTTCCGCACCTGGGGTCCGGCCGGGGCATCCACTTCTGCCTGGGCGCACCGCTGGCCAGGCTGGAAGGCCGGATCGCCCTCGGCCTGCTGCTGGACCGCTTCCACCGGCTCAGCGCCGATCCGCAACGCCCACCGGCGTTCATGCGGTCGTTCGACATCAACGGCGTCAACGAACTCCCGCTGCTGACCGGCGTCAGGAGCCGGAGTGCTCGCGGATCGACTTGATGATGGCGCCGAAGTCCTGCCCGCCGCCGCCTTCCTCGTTGAAGCGCCGGTAGAGGTCGGTGGCGAGGCGCCCGATGGCCACGTCGGTGCCGGATTGCTCCGCCGCCGACACGGCGAGGTTGAGGTCCTTGAGCATCAGCGCCGCTGCGAAACCGGGCTCGTAGTCGTGGTTGGCGCGGCTGGTCTCCACCAGGTCCGGCACCGGGCAGTTGGTGGTCAGCGCCCAGCACTGGCCGGTGGACACCGACGCGACGTCGTAGAGCGCCTCGTGCGACAAGCCCAGCCGCTCGCCGAGCACGAACGCCTCGCCGACCGCGATCATCGACGCGCCCAGGATGAGGTTGTTGCACATCTTGGTGACCTGCCCGTTCCCGGGCCCACCGCAGTGGATCACCTTGCGCGACATGGGTTCCAGCACGCTCTCGGCCCGGTGGAAGTCGGCTTCCGAGCCGCCGACCATGAACGTCAGCGTCCCCGCCTCGGCACCGGCCGTGCCGCCCGAGACGGGGGCGTCGATGCTGCCGAAACCGGCCTCCTGCGCGCGCTCGTGCGCGGTGCGGGCGTCGGCGACGTCCACGGTGGAGGAATCGATCAGCAGCGCACCGGAGGCCGCGTTGGGCAGCACCTGGTCGTAGGCGTCCAGCAGGTGCTTGCCGCTGGGCAGCATGGTGATCACCGCTTCAGCCCCGGAGACGGCCTCGGCGATGGAGTTCACCGTGGTCACGCCGTTGTCGGCGGCGGTGGCCAGCGCGGCCGGGACGAGGTCGTAGCCCCGCACGGTGTGCCCGGCCTTGACGAGGTTCGCCGACATCGGACCGCCCATGTGACCGAGCCCGATGAAACCGATGACAGCCATTGTCACAACCCTTCTGCTCGAACTTCCGCCAAGGCCCCGGCACCCGCGTGGTCAGCCGAACAACTTCGGTTCGTCGGCTGCCGGTTCGAAGAACTTCTGCACCCGCGATTCGTCCACTTCGGACAGGCTGGTGGGCGACCACTGCGGGTTGCGGTCCTTGTCCACCAGGGTGGCGCGCACGCCCTCGACGAAGTCGCCGATGCGCACGCACGCCATCGCCAGCCGGTACTCCTGGGTCAGCGCCTGCTCCAGCGAGGTGTGGTCGCTGCGCAGCGCGCGCAGGGTGACCTTGAGCGCCGTCGGCGACTTGGTGGCGATGGTCGTCGCGGCGTCCTGCGCGGCCTGCTCGGGACGTTCCCGCAGCCGGGCGAGGATCGCCTCGACGTCGTCACCGGCGTAGGCGGCGTCGATCCACTCGCGGTGCTCGGCCAGCGACGGCTCGGGCACCGCAGCGGCGAAGCCGGCCAGCACCTCGTCCACGTCACCGCTGCTCAGGGCCTCGATGAGCGCGGGCAGCCGGGCGCTGTCGACGTAGTGGTCGGCCAGGTCGCAGTACAGCGCGTCCGCGCCGCCCACGGCGCTGCCGGTCAGCGCCAGGTGCGTGCCCAGCTCGCCGGGGGTGCGCGACATCAGGTAGGTGCCCCCGACGTCGGGGATGAAACCGATGCCGGTCTCGGGCATCCCGACCTTGGAGCGCTCGGTGACCACCCGGTGCGAGCCGTGCGCGGTGATGCCGACGCCGCCGCCCATGCAGATGCCGTCCATGATCCCCACGACGGGCTTGGGGTAGTTGGCCAGCGCGGAGTTGAGCCGGTACTCCTCGGCCCAGAACGCCGAGGGCAGCGACTCGTCCCCGGCCTTGGCCGCGTCGTGCAGGGCGCGCACGTCGCCGCCCGCGCACAGGCCGCGCTCGCCGGCCCCGTCGATCAGGATCGCCCGGATGTGCTCGGCGTCGCGCCACCGCTCGACCGCCTCGGTCATCTCCCGGACCATGCCGAGCGTCAGCGAGTTGAGGGCCTTCGGGCGGTTGAGCGTGATCCGCCCGAGCGAGCCGTTCTCGCTGACCAGGATCTCGGACTCCGTCATGGTGCGAACTCCATCGTTGTGCAAGGTGCTGCCCCCGCGGGGCGGTCAGGCCGCCAGCAGACCACGGGAGATGATCAGCCGCATGATTTCGTTGGTGCCTTCCAGGATCTGATGCACCCGCAGGTCGCGGACGATCTTCTCCAGGCCGTACTCCGCAAGGTATCCGTACCCACCGTGGATCTGAAGTGCTTCGTTGGCCACGGTGAACCCGACGTCGGTGGCCAGCCTCTTGGCCATCGCGCACAGCTTGGTGGCCGACGGGTCCTTGGTGTCCAGCGCCCAGGCGGCCCGCCACAGCAGCAGCCGCGCGGCCTCCAGCTCGGTGGCCATGTCGGCGAGCTTGAACTGCAGCGCCTCGAACTCGCTGAGCTTGGACCCGAACGCGCTGCGCTCCCGCACGTAGCCCAGCGACTTGTCGAGCGCGGCCTGCGCACCGCCGAGCGAGCAGGCGCCGACGCTGAGCCGGCCGCCGTCGAGCCCGGCCATCGCGATGCGGAAGCCGATGCCCTCCTCGCCGAGCCGCTGGTCGGCGGGGACCCGGACGCCGTCGAAGATGACCTGGCGGGTGGGCTGGGCGTTCCAGCCCATCTTCTTCTCGTTGGCCCCGAAGGAGAGCCCGTCGGCCCCGGCTTCCACGACGAAGGTGGAGATGCCCTTGTGCCCGGGTTCGCCGGTGCGGGCCATCACCACGTACACGTCGGAGCTGCCGCCGCCGGAGATGAACTGCTTGACGCCCGTGATCAGGTAGTCGTCGCCGTCGCGGACCGCGCGGGTCTGCAGGGCGGCGGCGTCCGAGCCGGCACCGGGTTCGGTCAGGCAGTAGCTGGCGAGGCGTTCCATCGTGCACAGCTGCGGAAGCCAGCGCGCCCGCTGGGCGTCGGTGCCGAAGCGGTCGATCATGCCCGCGCACATGTTGTGGATGGAGATGTAGGCGGCGATCGACGGGTCCCCGCCGGCCAATGCCTCGAAGATCAGCACCGAGTCGAACCGGCTCAGGCCGCTGCCTCCGAAGTCCTCGTCGACGTAGACGCCGCCGATGCCCAGTTCTCCTGCTGCGCGCAGCGTTTCGACCGGGAAGTGCTTGTCCTGATCCCACTGCACGGCGTGCGGGGCGAGCTGGTCGTGGGCGAACTCCAGCGCCGCGTCCCGGATGGCGCGCTGGTCGTCGGTGAGCTCGAAGGGCGAGCTGGCCACTGCTGCGACGGACACGTCGAATCCCTCCTCGGCCGGGTGGGAACCGGGATCGCCGGTCCCCACCCGCGCGATCAGTGCATCGTCGGGATGGTGAAGCTGGCGCCTTCCTTGAGTCCGGAGGGCCAGCGGGAAGTGACCGTCTTGGTCTTGGTGTAGAAGCGGATCGCGTCCGGTCCGTGCTGGTTGAGGTCGCCGAATCCGGACCGCTTCCAGCCGCCGAAGGTGTGGTAGGCGATCGGGACCGGGATCGGCACGTTCACGCCGACCATGCCGGTGTTGACGCGGTTGACGAACTCGCGCGCGGCGTCGCCGTCGCGGGTGAAGATCGCCACGCCGTTGCCGTACTCGTTCTCGCTGGGCAGCCGCACGGCCTCCTCGTAGTCGGCGGCGCGCACGACCGACAGCACCGGGCCGAAGATCTCCTCCCGGTAGATCCGCATCTGCGGGGTGACGTGGTCGAACAGCGAGGCGCCCATGAAGAAGCCGTCCTCGTGGCCGGCCATCGAGAAGCCCCGGCCGTCGACCACCAGCTGCGCGCCCTCGTCGACGCCGGCGCCGACCAGGTCGTGCACGCGCTGCCAGGCCTGCTTGGTCACCAGCGGCCCGAAGTCGGCGTCGGCGTCGAAGCTGGTGCCGATCTTGAGCGCCCGCACCTTCTCGACGAGCTTGTCGACCAGCGCGTTCGCTGTGGCCTCGCCGACGGGGACGGCGACCGAGATCGCCATGCAGCGCTCCCCCGCCGAGCCGTAGCCGGCGCCGATCAGCGCGTCGGCGGCCTGGTCGAGGTCGGCGTCGGGCATGACGATGAGGTGGTTCTTGGCGCCGCCGAAGCACTGCGCGCGCTTCCCGTGCGCGGCAGCGGTCGAGTAGATGTACTCGGCGATGTCGGAGGAGCCGACGAAGCCGACGGCCTCGATGCGCGGTTCGGTCAGCAGCGCGTCGACGGCGGTCTTGTCACCGTTGACGACGTTGAAGATCCCGGGCGGGCCCCCGGCCTCGATGAACAACTCGGCCAGTCGCAGCGGCACCGAGGGGTCGCGCTCGGAGGGCTTGAGCACGAAGGCGTTGCCGCAGGCGATCGCGGGCGCGGCCTTCCACAGCGGGATCATCGCCGGGAAGTTGAACGGGGTGATGCCGGCGACCACGCCCAGCGGCTGGCGCAGCGAGTAGACGTCGATGCCGGTGCCGACGCTGTCGCTGTACTCGCCCTTGAGCAGGTGCGGGATGCCGATCGCGAACTCGGCGACCTCCAGGCCGCGCTGGATGTCGCCCTTGGCGTCGGCGACGGTCTTGCCGTGCTCGGAGGCCAGCAGCCGCGCCAGCTCCTCCATCTCGTCGTTGACCAGTTGCACGAAGCGCATCAGCACCCGGGCGCGCTTCTGCGGGTTCTGCGCCGCCCAGGCCGGCTGCGCCGCAGCCGCGTTGTCGACCGCTGCCGCGACCTCGTCGGTCGAGGCCAACGGGACCCTGGCCTGCACCTGGCCCGTGTTGGGGTCGAACACGTCACCGAAGGAGCCGGAGGTTCCCGGCACCCTCTTGCCTCCGATGAAGTGCTCCAGCTCGCTAGTCATCTCGCACCGCACCTCCGCCGAATCGGCCTCCTCGAGGAAGATACTAGGAAGCCAAACTGTTTGTAGCCCAATCTTCACCACAGGGAACGTCCGCACAACAGGGTGTGCCGCGTCACAGTATCGATTCTGCGCACTTCACGCCGCTTCATCCAGCTGCGGCGGAGGTGGGATCAGGCCCGAGAAGAGGGAGTGCGGAGAGCGAGCGGCGCGGTCAGACCTCGCCGAAGAGGTGGGTTCCCGGCGTGTCCGCGTCGTCCCCGACCCAGAACTCCACCCAGTGGGTCACGAACTCCGACTTCGCGATCTTGCCGTCACCGTCCAGGTCGAGCCGGGCGAACCCGTCGTCGGTCGGCGTGCTCTTCCCGGTCCACGCGTGGATCATGCGGGCATACTCGAGCGCGGTCACCCGGCCGTCGCCGTCCTGGTCCACCGCCTCGAACATCGATGCGGCGGTCGCCGTCACCAGGTCGAGCATCGCGCCCAGGTTCCCGACCGCGACCAGCATCTCCTCCCGCGTGATCCTCTGGTCGTGGTCCTGGTCGGCCGTCGCGCTCAGCGCGTCCCACCAGCCCATCATGATCTCGCGCAACCGGTTCGAGCCGTCTTCGCCGCGGATGCCCGTCCACCGGTCGGTCAGCGCCTCGAAGTCCGCGCGCTCAAGGAACCCGTCGTCGTTGGTGTCCATCGCGGTGAACACGACGGAGGCCTTCTTCCGCTGCAAGTCGCTCGCCATGACACCAACCTGGCAGTGGCCTCGCGGCGGCGACAACAGCCCGGTCAGGCATTCAGGTTGTGCGCCCGAGTGATCATCGTCGTCACTGTTGGTGATGACGCACCTCGGGATCAGGCGGTGACGCGGGAGGACCCGATCTTGGCGGCGACGGTGGCGCGCCACTTCTCCGGCAGGTCCGGGAGGCAGCCTGCGACGTGGTCGGCGAGGTCGGTCCGGCCGCGTGTGGTGAGCGCGAAGACCTCGGCGACCTGAACCCCGTGGTCCGGCCGGGACAGGACGCGGATCTCGTCGCCCGCGCTGATCTCGCCCGGCTGCTCGACCGCGAAGTACGCGCCGGTGCGCCCGTGCTGGGTGAACTTCTTGACCAGACCGGGGATGTCCCAGAACCCGGCGAAGACCCGGCACGGCTGGCGCGGGCCGGTCACCCGCAGCACGGCACCGCCGATGGCCCAGCGCTCGCCGATCAGCGCCGAGGTGCTGTCCGCCCCGGTCAGCGTCAGGTTCTCGCCGGCGTTGCCGGGCACGAGCTCCTTGCCGAGCTCGGCCGACCAGAAGGCGAGCTCCTCCGCGTCGAACGCGTAGGCGGCCTGGTACCAGGCGCCGTGGTGCTTGGTGTCGCACACCGCGTCGCCGCGCACGCCGCTCTCGGTGAACAGCACCGGGCCATCGGCGGGACGCTTGTCGATGCCGGACTTGCCGACTCGCCCGGTCCACTCCCCGGTCCGCACGACTGCCAGGTTCACCGACGACACGACGCTCATGCGATCAACCTACGCGACCTCGACGAACCGCCCCAGCGGTTGCCGGGGCCGTGAACGTCACAGCCGACCGGCGACGCCCTGCAGCGCTTCCCGAGCTTCCCGGCGCAGCACCTCGACCAGTTCCGCAGCGGGCATCGGACGCGCCTGGGCGTAGCTCTGTCCCGCCCACATCGAGAGGGCTTCGGCGTCCCCGGCCTTGCCCGCAGCGCCGCGCATCGGCTTCGTGAGGTTGTTGACCTGCGGATACGCTGCCGGGGCGTGCTGGTTGTCGAGCATGAAGCGGTTCACCAGGCCGCGCGCCGGACGGCCGCTGAAGGCTCGGGTGATGTCGGTCTGCCGCTGCCCGTCGGCCATCTCGGCGCGCTGCACCGGGTTGGTGCCGGCCTCGTCGCAGACCAGGAACGCGGTGCCCAGCTGCGCGGCGACCGCACCGGCTGTCAGCACGGCGGCCACGTCCGCGCCGTGCACCAACCCACCGGCGGCGATGATCGGCAGGTCGACCGCTGCGCGCACCGAGCGGATCGCCGCCAGCAGCCCGAGCAGCGGTCCACCACCGGGCAGCTCGGGGTCGTCGTAGAACACTCCCCGGTGCCCGCCGGCCTCCATGCCCTGCACGCACACCGCGTCGGCGCCCACCCGCGCGGCCTGCCGCGCCTCGTCGGCGGTGGTGACGGTGATCACGACCTCGGACCCGGCCTCGTGCAGCCGGTCCACAGTGGAGGCCTCGGGCAGCCCGAAGGTGAACGACACCACCGGGATCCGCTCGTCGATGACCCGCTGCACCTTCGCCGGGTAGGCGTCGTCGTCCCACTCGGCCGGTCCCGGTTCCGCCCCGTGGCGCCCGGCGGTCTCAGCGACGCGAGCCCGGTGCTCGTCGAGGTCGACGTCGCGTCGCTCGCTGGGGACGAAGAGGTTCACACCGAACGGTTCATCCGTCAGCGAGCGGGTCCGCGCGATCTGCTCGGCGAGCTTGTCCTCGCTCAGCAACGCCCCCGCCAGGAACCCGAGCGCCCCCGCCTCGCTCACCGCCGCCGCCAGCTCCGGCGTGCTCGGCCCACCGGCCATCGGCGCCGCCACCAGCGGTACCCGCTCCGCAAAGATCATGCTCAAAAACTACCTCCGAACAAACCCCACCGCCGCCACCGTTCACAGATCCCGAACGTCAGGCAAGCGGCGAAGCCGCTTTCTCTTCATCCCACCAAAGGCACTGGCACCGCCGCGGGTTCTCAGCGGTGCTGTGGCATACACGCCGCGACGCCGCGTATTGGCATACATGAGGAGCGGTGCGCGGAATCCACGGAGCCGCTCAGGTTCCGTCACCCGCACCGCCAAGCAGGGCGACCACACACCCCCACACATGAAAAAGCGGGAGGGGACCCGACGCCTGGGTTCCCTCCCGCTTCGCACCATTGCGATTTTTCCGACACCCCGCCACAGGGCCGCTGGTGCGTTCAGGGGGTGGCCGGCGCAGCAGGGGCGCCGGCCACCTTCATCCACACGATCAGTGGAACTGCGCGGTCTCGGTCGAACCGGCCAGCGCGGTGGTCGACGAGTCCGGGTTGATGGCAGTGCTGATCGTGTCGAAGTAACCGGTACCGGCCTCGCGCTGGTGGCGAGTCGCCGTGTAACCGCGGTCCTCGGAGCCGAACTCCTTCTCCTGCAGCTCGACGTAGGCGGTCATGCCGTCGCTGGCGTAGCCCTTGGCCAGGTCGAACATGCTGTAGTTCAGGGCGTGGAAGCCCGCCAGGGTGATGAACTGGAACTTGAAGCCCATGTGGCCGAGCTCGCGCTGGAACTTGGCGATGGTGCTGTCGTCCAGGTTCTTCTTCCAGTTGAACGACGGCGAGCAGTTGTAGGCCAGCATCTGGTCCGGGTACTCGGACTTGACGGCCTCGGCGAACTTGCGGGCGACCTCCAGGTCCGGCGTGCCGGTCTCCATCCAGATCAGGTCGGAGTACGGCGCGTAGGCCTTGGCGCGGGCGATGCAGGGCTCGATGCCGTTGCGGACCTTGTAGAAGCCCTCCGCGGTGCGCTCACCGGTGATGAACGGCTTGTCGCGGTCGTCGATGTCGCTGGTCAGCAGCGTCGCAGCCTCGGCGTCGGTGCGCGCGATGACCAGGGACGGCACACCCGCGACGTCGGCGGCCAGACGAGCGGCGTTCAGCGTCTTGACGTGCTGGCTGGTGGGGATGAGCACCTTGCCGCCCAGGTGGCCGCACTTCTTCTCGGAGGCCAGCTGGTCCTCCCAGTGCACACCGGCGGCACCGGCGGCGATCATGCCGCGCATCAGCTCGTAGGCGTTGAGGACGCCACCGAAGCCGGCCTCGGCGTCGGCGACGATCGGGGCGAGCCAGTGGGTGTCCTCACCCTCGATGGCGCCACCCTCCGGGTCCAGCGCCTCGGCCCAGTTGATCTGGTCCGCGCGCTTGAGGGCGTTGTTGATGCGGCGCACGACCTGCGGGACCGAGTTGGCCGGGTACAGCGACTGGTCCGGGTAGGTCTCGCCCGCCAGGTTGGCGTCGGCGGCGACCTGCCAGCCGGACAGGTAGATGGCCTTGAGGCCGGCGCGGACCTGCTGGACCGCCTGGTTACCGGTCAGCGCGCCCAGCGAGTTGACGTAGTCGAGCTCGTGCAGCAGCTTCCACAGCCGCTCCGAGCCCTGGCGGGCCAGGGTGTGCTCTTCCTGCACCGAGCCGCGGAGCCGGACGACGGTCTCAGCCGAGTGCGTGCGCTCGACGCCCTTCCAGCGCGGGTTGGTGTCCCAATCGCGCTGCAGCTCCTCAGCGGCCTTCTTCGCCTGCTCGCGGATGCTCATGATTTTTCCCCTTCCGGGATCGCTGGCGACCTGCTGGAATCAATATTGCGCGCCGCCAAGCGAAACTGGGCCAGATTTTCGAGGTAAATTTCCGGATTTTTCTGTTAGCATCAACGCCATGACGGAGTTCGCCAGCGAAGAAGACCGTAGTTTTTCTACGGAACACGACCTTCTGGTCTTTGGTCAGCGCCTCAGGCACTTGCGCCGAGCCGCCGGATTGACTCTTGTTGAGCTCGGCGACCGCGTGGGGAGAGCGCCGTCACAGCTGTCGTTGCTGGAGAACGGCCACCGCGAGCCGAAGCTGTCGCTGCTGCGGTCGCTGGCCGACGCGCTGGGCACCTCCGTCGACGAGCTGCTGTCGAAGAAGGCCCCCAACCGGCGCGCCGAGCTCGAGATCGCGGTGGAGAAGGCCCAGCTCGACCCGATCTACCAGCGGCTCTCGCTGCCGCCGCTGAAGGTCGGCAAGCGGCTGCCCACCGAAGCGCTCGAGCACGTGCTGGCGCTCTACGAGGAGCTCAAGCGCCGCGAGACGCAGAAGGTCGCCACGCCGGAGGAGGCCCGCAAGGCCAACGCCGAGCTGCGCGGCATGATGCGGAGCCACAACAACTACTTCCCCGAGATCGAGAAGGCCGCGAACGACCTGCTCAGGCGCATCGGGTACCACGGCGGCCCGCTGTCGGAGGGCCTCATCCAGTCCATCGCCACGCACATGGGCTACGGGCTGAAGTTCGTCACCGACCTGCCCCGCTCGGTGCGCTCGGTGACCGACCAGAAGAACCGCCGCATCTTCCTGCGCCGCGAATCGCTGGGCATGCACAGCCCGCGCACGATCCTGCTGCAGACGCTGGGACACCTGACGCTGGGCCACAACCAGCCGCGCGACTTCGCGGACTTCCTGCGGCAGCGGGTGGAGGCCAACTACTTCGCCGCCGCGGTGCTCGTGCCGGAGCAGTCCGCGGTGCCGTTCCTGCAGGACGCCAAGTCCGAGCGCGACCTGGCCGTGGAGGACCTGCGGGACGTGTTCTCGGTGTCCTACGAGATGGCGGCGCACCGCTTCACCAACCTGGCCACCCAGTACCTGGACCTGGTCTGCCACTTCGTCCGCAACGACGAGACCGGCATCATCCACAAGGCCTACGAGAACGACGGGCTGGTCTTCCCCACCGACCCGACAGGCGCGATCGAGGGCCAGCGGATGTGCCGGTACTGGGCCGGGCGCCAGGTCTTCGCCTCACCGGACCGGTACTCGACGTACTACCAGTACACCGACAAGCCGGGTGCCACGCACTGGTGCGTCGGCCACGTCGACCCGAGCCGCGGCCGGGACTTCGCGATCACCCTCGGCGTGCCCTACACCGAGTCGCGCTGGTTCCGGGGGCGCGACACCAACAACCACTCCAAGTCCGGCTGCCCGAACGGCGAGTGCTGCCAGCGCCCGCCCGCCGAGCTCGCCAGCCGCTGGGAGGGCATGGTCTGGCCGTCGGCCCGGGCCCACTCGCACGTCCTGGCGGCACTCCCGGCGGACACCTTCCCGGGTGTCGACGAAGCCGACGTCTACGCCTTCGTGGAGGCCCACCAGGAGTGATCCGGAGCTTCAGCTGACACTTCGTCGTCGGTCAGCGGCGCAGTTCCGCGATGGATTCGGCCATCGTCAGGAACTGCGCCGCTGCTGGTGAGAGGGGACCCGGGCGCCAGAACAAGACGCCCCGGCGAACGACCCGGGGCCGCAGCGGCAACACGACCGCGCCGCGCGCGGCGGCGTCGCGGGCCATCGAGCGCGGCAGCAGCGTGGCACCCGCACCGGCCAGCACCAGCGGCACGATCATCGCCTGGTGCGCGGTCTCGACGGCGAACGCCGGCTCACCACCCCGGTTGCCCACGGTGTCCTCGATGACCGCCCGGGTCGCGGTGCCGGGCGGCGTGGCGATCCAGTCCAGGGTGGACAGCTCCGGCACGCTCATCCGCTTCTGGCCGGGGGCGGATCCGGGCGGCAGCACGGCGAAGATCTCCCGGCCGCGCAGCACCATGCTCTCCAGGTCGCCGATGGGGTGCTCGGAGTCGACCACGCCGAGCTCGCACTCACCGGCCCGCACCGACGAGGTCACGTCGGTTCCCAGCTCCGGATCGGCGATGTTGACCGCGACCTTCGGGTTCTCGCGCAGGAAGGTGCCGATGAGCTCGGCGAGCGGGTCGACGGCCAGCGTCGTCTGCGCCACGACGTCCAGCCGCCCGCTGGACAGGCCGAGCACTTCGCGGACCGAGGCCGACGCGGTGCTCAGGTCGCGCATCACCTGCCGGGCGGGTTCCACCAGCGCGTCCCCGGCCGGGGTCAGCGAAACCCCGTGCGGCAACCGGTGGAACACCTTGCCGCCGAGCTCCTTCTCCAGGTTGCGGATGGCGTGCGACAGCGAGGGCTGGGCGACGTGCATCGCCTGCGCGGCCGCGGTGAAGCTGCCGTGCTCGACGATCGCCAGGAAGTACTCCAACTCCCGCCGATCCATCACACCTCCGTTCGCGACGAACCCGCCTGCCCGGCATTACACCAGGCAGGCGGGACTTCGCCAGATCGGAGCCGTCACTCGTGCGCGGTGCGGAACGCCGAGGCCGCCTCCACATCGGACCACTGGTCGTCGTCGAGGTCGACCCGCAGCCGCCGCAGTCCGCCGGTGAAGGCGTTGTCGACCGGCGGGTAGTCGTCGGTGACCGGGCTGGCCCGGTCCACGCCGATGTCGAAGGTCTCGTCGAAGGCGAAGTAGTACGGGATCGTCGCGTCCACCCGCCCCGAAGCGACCTCGGTGCCATCCACCCGCAGCGTCGCGGTGCCGCCCTTGCCGACGCCGCCGCCGTCGTAGTCGAACCGCACGCTGACCTCGTGCTCGCCCGCGGCCACCGGCTCCGGCGCGCGCACGTGCTGGACGACGGTGCCGAAGTGGTTGTAGGCGTAGCAGGGCTTGCCGTCGTGGAAGTAGAACGACCAGCCGCCGGTGTGCCCGCCCTGGGCCACCAGCACGCCCTCGGCACCGCCTTCGGGCACCTCGACCAGCGCGGTCAGGGTGTGCGAGCGGTTCTTGACGTTCGGCGCGGTCTCCTCGGTGAGCCGCTTGGCACCGGCGTGGAAGGTCACCGAGCGCCGGTCGCCCATCAGGTCCAGCCGACCGGCTTCGAGGGGGTTCTCCCGCTCGGTCATCCGGTCGTCCAGCGGCAGCACGTTGTGCTTGGCCGCCTCCACCAGGAACAGCTGCTGGAGTTCGCGCAGCTTCTCCGGGTGCTGCTCGGCGAGGTCGTGGGACTGCGTCCAGTCCACGTTGGTGTTGTAGAGCTCCCACTTGTCGTCGTCGAAGGAGCGGCGGACGCCGTCCTGCACCATCACCCACGGCGTGCCGTGGCGGGTCACGGCCATCCACCCGTCCTGGTAGATGCCCCGGTTGCCGACCATCTCGAAGTACTGCACGCGGTGCCGGTCGGGCGCGTCGGCGTCGTTGAAGCTGTAGAGCATGCTGGTGCCCTCGATGGGCTGCTGCGCGACGCCGTTGACCTCGGTCGGGTGCGGCAGGCCAGCGGCTTCCAGGATCGTCGGCACCACGTCGATGACGTGGTGGAACTGGTCGCGCAGCCCGCCGCGCTCGGCGATGCCGTCGGGCCAGTGCACGATCATGCCGTCGCGGATGCCGCCGAAGTGCGAGGCGACCTGCTTGGTCCACTGGTAGGGCGTGTTCATCGCCAGCGCCCAGCCGACCGGGTAGTGCGCGTGCGTGGTCGCGTCGCCGAGGGCGGCGTCGTGGGCGTTGATGAACCCGGCGCTGTCGGGGATTCCGCTGGCGAAGCGGTGCTCGTTGAGCGTGCCGCCGAGACCGCCTTCGGCGGAGGCGCCGTTGTCACCGAGGATGTAGACGAACAGCGTGTTGTCGAGCTCGCCCATCTCGTCGAGGGCGTCGACGAACCGCCCGACCTGGTCGTCGGTGTGCTCGGCGAAGCCGGCGTAGAGCTCCATCAGCGACGCCGCGGACCGCTGCTCCTCGGCGGAGAGCTCGTCCCAGTGCGGCACGCCTTCCGACCACGGCGCCAGTTCCGCGTCCTGCGGGACGACGCCCAGCTCCTTCTGCCGTGCCAGGGTGATCTCGCGCTGCCGGTCCCAGCCGTGGTCGAACTTGCCCCGGTACTTCTCGCGGTATTCGCGCGGCACGTGGTAGGGCGCGTGGGTGGCGCCGAAGGGCAGGTAGACGAAGAACGGGTTGTCGGGCTTGAGCGAGTTCTGGTCGCGCACCCAGTCGATCGCGTTGTCCACCAGGTCCTCGGACAGGTGGTAGCCGTCCTCGGGTTTGCGGGTGGGCTCAACGGGTTTCGTGCCGTCGAACAGCACCGGGTACCAGTGGTTCATCTCGGCGCACAGGAAGCCGTAGAACTTCTCGAAGCCCTCACCGGTGGGCCAGCGGTCGAACGGACCAGCGGCGCTGACGTCGCGCGCGGGGGTCTGGTGCCACTTGCCGAAGGCCGCGGTGTTGTAGCCGTTGCCCTGCAGCATCTGGCCGATGGTGGCGGCGCTGAGCGGGCGGATGCCGCAGTAGCCGGGCGCCGCGCTGGCCATCTCGGTGGTGACGCCCATGCCGACGGAGTGGTGGTTGCGACCGGTCAGCAGCGCCTGCCGGGTCGGCGAGCAGATCGCGGTGACGTGGAAGCGGTTGTAGCGCAGACCGCCGTCGGCGAGCCGCTCGGCGGTGGGCATGTGGCACGGCCCGCCGAACGCGCTGGGCGCCCCGAAACCCATGTCGTCGATGAGCACCACGACGACGTTCGGCGCGCCCTGCGGCGGGCGCAACGGCTGCCGTGGCTGGAAGGCCGGGCTCTGGTCGCGCGCGTCGAGCGAAGTGGCGGCGGGGGGCTGAGGGTCGGGGATCGGCAATCGTTCGCGGGAGAACTCCACGAGCAACCTCCAGGCAGCGTCGAGCCCGCCACTTTTGGTGGCGCACCGGGGAAAACGTCGATGTGCTCGGCAGAAACCGAAACACCGCAAGACCTTTGCGAGCGCATGCTATCCACGAGCCCGAGCCGGACAACCCCGATCCACCACCTGGGACCGAGACGCAAGTCACGATTTCCCCGTGTTTGCCCAGATCACCACCTGAGCAGACCAATCCTCGATCCGCTCCATAGAAAGCCCCTATGGGCGTCGAGCACCTCGTTCCTCGGTGACCGTCGACCGCCGAGAACCCCTCGACGCGCCGGTGCCCTCCGATCGACGGGGAGTCGACCGGAGGGCACCGAGTCACTGACCAGGCGTGCGAGCTACTTCTTGCCGCCC
Organism: Saccharopolyspora mangrovi; assembly: GCF_035320975.1. Classification (NCBI taxonomy): domain Bacteria; kingdom Bacillati; phylum Actinomycetota; class Actinomycetes; order Pseudonocardiales; family Pseudonocardiaceae; genus Saccharopolyspora; species Saccharopolyspora mangrovi. The sequence goes on from NZ_JAWLNX010000006.1 coordinate 158,779, forward strand.
TTGGACTTGTCGTCCTTGCCCTCGTCGGTGGAGAGGGCGGCGACGAAGGCTTCCTGCGGGACCTCGACGCGGCCGATGGTCTTCATCCGCTTCTTGCCCTCCTTCTGCTTCTCCAGCAGCTTGCGCTTCCGGCTGATGTCACCGCCGTAGCACTTGGCGAGCACGTCCTTGCGGATCGCGCGGATGGTTTCGCGGGCGATGATGCGGGAGCCGATGGCCGCCTGGATCGGCACCTCGAACTGCTGGCGCGGGATGAGCTCGCGCAGCTTGGTGGCCATCTTCGTGCCGTAGGCGTAGGCGCCGTCGCGGTGCACGATGGCGCTGAAGGCGTCGACCGGCTCGCCCTGCAGCAGGATGTCGACCTTGACCAGGTTGGAGGTCTGCATCCCCGACTCCTCGTAGTCCATCGAGGCGTAGCCGCGGGTGCGGGACTTGAGCTGGTCGAAGAAGTCGAAGACGATCTCGCCCAGCGGCAGCGTGTAGCGCAGCTCGACGCGGCTCTCCGACAGGTAGTCCATGCCCTCGAGCTGGCCGCGACGGCCCTGGCACAGCTCCATGATCGTGCCGACGAACTCCGACGGGGCGATCACCGTGCACTTGGCGACCGGCTCGGAGACCTCCTTGATCTTGCCCTCGGGCCAGTCGGAGGGGTTGGTCACCACCAGCTCGGTGGCGTCCTCCATCTCGACCTCGTAGACCACGTTCGGCGCGGTGGAGATCAGGTTCAGGTTGAACTCGCGCTCCAGCCGGTCCCGGGTGATCTCCAGGTGCAGCAGGCCCAGGAACCCGCAGCGGAAACCGAAGCCCAGCGCACCGGAGGTCTCCGGCTCGTAGGTCAGCGCCGCGTCGTTGAGCTGCAGCTTCTCCAGGGCCTCGCGCAGGATCGGGTAGTCGGAGCCGTCGATCGGGTACAGCCCGGAGTAGACCATCGGCTTGGGCTCGCGGTAGCCGGGAAGCGGGTCGGCGGCGCCCTTGCGCTCGGCGGTGATGGTATCACCGACCTTGGACTGGCGGACGTCCTTCACACCGGTGATCAGGTAACCGACCTCGCCGACGCCCAGGCCCTTCGACGGCTTGGGCTCCGGGGAGATGATGCCGACTTCCAGCAGCTCGTGGGTGGCGCCGGTGGACATCATCTTGATCCGCTGGCGCGGGGTGATCTTGCCGTCCACGACGCGGATGTAGGTGACCACGCCCCGGTAGGTGTCGTAGACCGAGTCGAAGATCATCGCGCGCGGCGCGGAGTCGGCCACGCCCTCCGGCGGCGGGACCTGCTTGACGACCTCGTCGAGGACCGCGTCCACGCCCTCCCCGGTCTTGGCCGACACGCGCAGCACGTCCTCGGGCTCGCAGCCGATGATGTGCGCGAGCTCGTTGGCGTACTTGTCCGGCTCGGCGGCCGGCAGGTCGATCTTGTTGAGCACCGGGATGATCTGGAGGTCGTGCTCCATCGCGAGGTAGAGGTTCGCCAGGGTCTGCGCCTCGATGCCCTGCGCGGCGTCCACCAGCAGGATCGCGCCCTCGCAGGCGGCCAGCGAGCGGCTGACCTCGTAGGTGAAGTCGACGTGCCCGGGGGTGTCGATCATGTGCAGCACGTGCTCGTCGCCGTCGACGACCCACGGCAGCCGCACGTTCTGCGCCTTGATCGTGATGCCGCGCTCGCGCTCGATGTCCATCCGGTCGAGGTACTGAGCCCGGTAGGCGCGTTCCTCCAGCACACCGGTCAGCTGCAGCATGCGGTCGGCCAGCGTCGACTTGCCGTGGTCGATGTGCGCGATGATGCAGAAGTTCCGGATCCGCTCCGGCGGCGTGAACGTGGTGTCGGCGAAACTGCTCACTCAGGTTCCTCGGATGTCGGCGGCGTTCCTACGGCTGTCGGCGTTCGTCGGCAGACGTCGGCCCGGGCTCCCCCGGCGGGATGACGCGCAGGGGTCACCCCATAGTCCCACGCCACGCCCGGTGCCCGACGCCCAACTCCCGGTCACCCAGCGCGAGCTTCGCTCGGCGGACTTCCCAGGAAAGGTCTAGTCGCCTCGGGTGTCGCGGCGGATGGGGTGGTCGGCGGGGACCTCGACGAGGACGATGCGCATGCCGTCGGGATCGGCGATCCAGCCTTCGTGCAGGCCCCACGGCTTGTGCTCCGGTTCGGCCAGGACCGCGACTCCTTGGTCGCGGAGTTCGCCGAAGGTGGCGCGGAGGTCGCGGACCTGCAGCCACAGCACCTGGTCCGGGCTCGGGCCCTGATCACCTTCCCCGGAGACCTCCAGGTACCCCTGCCCGAGGAAGAACACCGTGCCCCCGGGGAACTCGCGGCAGACCGCCAGCCCGAGCACGTCGCGGTAGAAGCGCACCGACCGATCGTGGTCGCCGGGCCGCAGGATCATCCGGCTGTTCAAGACCTCCATGCCCGCATTTCTACCGGCAACCGCCGAACCCCAGCCAGATCAACTCGCCCGGCACGCGGAGGCCACCCACCTCCCCCGCACAGCCCGCCACCAGGGGGATTCGAATTTCGCGCGAAATTCGACCCCTGAAGATCCCGGTCGAACTTCGCGCGAAGTTCGAACCCGGCTCTGGTCTCACCTCCACAGGCTGGGCAACGCGCGTCCCGGAGTGCTTTGAGCTGGGGGTTTCCAATTTCGCGCGAAATTCGAGTGCTGGAGTTCGGGCTCGAACTTCGCGCGAAATTCGACGACGTGGTGCGTTCCGGGCGCGCGGAGTTCCCGCCGCCCGCCGTCGCACGAGCGGCCGCCGCCGCGGGCAGGAGGCGCCCCCGATGACCGCCCGGATGGTCACTGGAGGACGGTGATGCTGCGCCGGACCGGGCGTTCCTCGGTGCTGTCGACGAACAGCTCGGGGGACTCGGCCTGGATCCGCTCGACGTCCTCGAACACGGCGCGCAGGTGGCCTCGCAGGGCTGAGACCGCGACGTCGAGGTCGCGGGATTCGAGGCCGTCGACGATCTCGGCGTGCTGATCGATCAGCGCTGAGACCGGGCTGACCGTGCGGAGGCTCAGGCGGCGGGCGCGGTCCAGGTGGGCCTTGGCCTGCTCGACCGTGCGCCAGGCGTTGGTGTGACCGCCAGCGGTGAGCAGCCGCTGGTGGAAGGCCTCGTCGAGCTCGAAGAACCGGCTCACGTCGTCAGCGGCCGCGCGCTGCTGCTCCAGCAGGTCGCGCAGGGCTTCGACGTCCTCGTCCGCGCGGTGCTGCACGGCGTCGGCCAGCGAGGCGACCTCGACGGCTTCGCGGACGAACTGCGCGTCGGCGATGCGCTGCGGGTCCACCCTGGCGACGAACGAGCCGAGCTTCGGGAAGACCCGGACCAGGTCCTCCTCGGCGAGCAGCAGCAGGCTCTCGCGCACCGGCGTGCGGGAAACCTCCAGCTCACCGGCCAGTTCGTTCTCCGACAGCGGGTGTCCCGGCGGCAGCTGCAGCGTGATGATGCGCTGCCGGATCTCGCGGTGCACCGTCACCCGCGCCGAAGTCTTGCCCGCTGTGGTCGCCATGGTCACCACCTTATCGACAGCCCTTGACCCGTGGGATCCCAGCGCTTGTATGGTAGCGCTGGTATTCATAACTTGAGGAGGGTCAATGCCGACGGACCTCGACACGCGCACGAGCGGGAGCAGATCCCTGCGCCGCACGGTCGCCGCCTCGGTGATCGGCACGATCGCCGAGTACTACGACTTCTTCATCTACGGCACCGCATCGGCGCTGGTGTTCAACAAGGTCTTCTTCCCCGAGGTCGACCCGCTCGTCGGCACCCTCGCCGCGTTCTCCACCTACGCCGTCGGCTTCTTCGCCCGACCGCTCGGCGGCCTGGTGTGGGGCCACGTCGGTGACCGGCTGGGCCGCAAGAAGACGCTGGTCTACACGCTGCTGCTCACCGGGCTCGGCACCTTCGTGGTCGGCCTGATGCCCACCTACGAGCAGATCGGCCTGTGGGCCGCGATCATCCTGGTGCTGGTCCGGCTGCTGCAGGGCTTCGGCGTCGGCGGCGAGCAAGGCGGCGCGCTGCTGCTCACCGCCGAGGCCGCACCACCGGGCAAGCGCGGGTTCTACGCCAGCTTCGTGCAGATGGGCTCGCCCGCGGCGTACCTGATCCCCACCGTGCTGTTCGCGGTGCTCGAAGCGCAGCTCCCCGAGGAATCGTTCATCTCCTGGGGCTGGCGGATCCCGTTCCTGCTCAGCGCCGTCGTGGTGATCATCGGCCTCTACATCCGGCTGCGGGTGCCCGAATCGGAAACCTTCGAGGCCGTCAAGCAGCAGGAACCGCAGCGCGCGCCGCTGAAGACGCTGCTGACAGACCACCGGCGCGAGGTGTTCGGCGGCATGCTCGCCAAGTTCGTCGAAGCCGCCGTGTTCCCGCTCTACACCGTCTTCCTGGTCTCCTACGCCAAGGCGCACGACGTCGACAGCTCCATCGTGCTGGACGCGGTGATCATCGCGATCATCGCCGAGCTGGTCCTGCTGCCGTTCTGGGGCAAGCTCACCGACCGCATCGGCCGCCGCACCACGTTCATCGGGGCCGCGGTGCTCAACCTTGTGCTGCTCGTGCCGGCGTTCCTGGCCGTGGAGAGCGGCAACGTCGTGCTGATCACGCTGCTGATGGTCGCCGGGTTGGCCTTCGGCCACGCCGGCACCTACGCGCCGCAGGCCTCCTACTTCCCCGAGCTGTTCCCCTCCAGCGCCCGCTACAGCGGCGTGTCGGTGGTGTGGCAGTTCGGCGCGATGATCGCCAGCGGACCGTTCACCGTCGTTGCCTCGGCGCTGCTGGTGCTCGCCGGTGGCGGCTTCACCTGGGTCGCGGTGTACGTGGCCGCGCTGATCGTGCTGAGCCTGATCGGCCTGCGCCTCCTGCCCGAAACAGCTCCCCGCCGCCGCGGCGGCACCGAGTACGCCGACTGGCCTCGCGCGGAGCAGAACTAACCGAGAGGACCGCTTTGTCCAAGATCGTCGACGCGAAGGTCATCGTCACCGCGCCCGGTCGCAACTACGTGACGCTCAAGATCACCACCGCCGACGGCGTGGTGGGCTGGGGCGACGCCACGCTCAACGGCCGTGAGCTCGCCGTGGCCTCCTACCTGCGCGACCACGTCTGCCCGCTGCTCGTCGGCCGCGACTCGCAGCGGATCGAGGACACCTGGCAGTACCTGTACAAGGGCGCCTACTGGCGGCGCGGCCCGGTGACCATGACCGCGATCGCCGCGGTGGACATCGCGCTGTGGGACATCAAGGGCAAGGTCGCCGGGATGCCCGTCTACGAGCTGCTCGGCGGAGCGGCTCGGGACGGCGTGCTGGCCTACTGCCACGCCACCGGCGAGGACGTCCCGGCGCTGCTCGACGACGTCGCCGCGCACCTCGACCAGGGGTACCTGGCGATCCGCGCGCAGGCGTCGGTGCCCGGGGTCGACAAGGCCTACGGCGTTCCGGCGAAGGGCGAGTTCTACGAGCCCGCCTCCGCCGCGGTTCCCGAGGAGGGGCACTGGGACACCGAGTCCTACCTGCGGCACGCGCCGCAGGTGCTGGGCGCGGTGCGGGAGCGCTTCGGCTTCGACTTCCACCTGCTGCACGACGTGCACCACCGGCTCACCCCGATCGAGGCCGGGCGGCTGGGCAAGGACCTCGAAGAGCACCGGATGTTCTGGATCGAGGACCCCACCCCGGCCGAGGACCAGAGCGCGTTCCGGCTGATCCGGCAGCACACCACCACCCCGATCGCGGTCGGCGAGGTGTTCAACTCGATCTGGGACTGCCAGCAGCTGATCAGCGAGCGGCTGATCGACTACATCCGCACCTCGGTGTCGCACGCGGGCGGCATCACGCACCTGCGGCGGATCTTCTCGCTGGCCGAGCTCCACGGCGTGCGCACGGGTAGCCACGGGGCCGGCGACCTGTCCCCGGTGTCGCTGTCGGCGGCGCTCAACGTGGACCTGGCGGTGCCGAACTTCGGCATCCAGGAGTACATGGGCCACACCGAGCAGACCGCCGAGGTGTTCCACACCGGGTACGCCTTCGCCAACGGCTACCTGCATCCCAGCGACGAGCCCGGGTTGGGCGTGTGGGTCGACGAGGAGGCCGCGGAGCGCTTCCCGTACGAACCGCGGTACCTGCCGGTCAACCGGCGCCGCGACGGGTCGATGCACGACTGGTGAAAAGCGAAGCGGCCCCTTCCCGCTGCGGGGAAGGGGCCGCTTCGTCGACCGAGAAGACTCAGATCTTGTTCACGCGAACGGCCATCGCCGACTTCTTGTTGGCGGCCTGGTTCTTGTGGATCACGCCCTTGCTGGCGGCCTTATCCAGCAGACGGCCAGCGGCCTGCTGCAGCTCGACGGCCTTGTCCTTCTCGCCGGCGTCAGCGGCCTCGCGGAACTTGCGGATCGCGGTCTTCAGCGTGGTCTTCGCAGCCTTGTTCCGCTGGCGGTTCGCCTCGTTGGTCTTGATCCGCTTCATCTGGGACTTGATGTTGGCCACTGGTGCGCCTCTTCCTCGTCAGTCGAATCGCGCGCCGCACTCGATCGGCCCGGCCCGAAGACCGGTTTTCCTCCACGGCGGAATGCCGTACGACACGGTCGTCCATGCTAACAAGGCTCACCTGCGCGTTCGCCGGGTGGTCCGCGTGCGGCGAGAGCGCTCACAACCGCTCGGAATCCACTGTGCGCAGGCCATACGGTGATGCCTCGTGCTCACCGCGTTGAACTGGCCTGGATTCGCCGATCTCACCCTCGCCGGGCTGCTGTTCCTCTGCGCGGCGGCGTTCCTCGCCGGTGCCGTGGACGCCATCGTCGGCGGCGGTGGGCTCATCCAGCTGCCCGCCATGCTGATGCTGCTGCCCGGCGGCGAGGTCGTGTACTCGCTGGCCACCAGCAAGGTCGCCGCGATCGCCGGCACCTCGGCCGCGGCCCGAACCTACGCCAAGCGCACGCCGATGGACTGGCGGGCCGCGCTGCCGATGGCCCTGGTGGCGCTGATCGGCTCGCTGGGCGGGGCGGCGCTGGCCGACGCGCTGCCGTCGTCGGTGCTCAACGTGGTGGTCATGGTCGCGCTGATCGTCGTCGGCATCTACACGTGGCGCAAACCCGATCTCGGTTCGGTCGACGCACCGCGCTTCGCGCGGCGGATCCAGCTGGCGCTGATGCTGCTCGGCGGCGCGGCCATCGGCTTCTGGGACGGCATCGCCGGTCCGGGGACCGGATCGTTCCTGGTGTTCTGGCTGGTCAGCCTGGTCGGGTTCGCCTTCGTCACCGCCTCGGCGACCGCCAAGGTCGTCAACGTGGCCACCAACCTGGGTGCGCTGTTCTTCTTCATCCCGGCCGGCAAGGTGCTGTGGGGCCTCGGACTCGTGATGGCCGCGAGCAACATCGCGGGCAGCGTGCTGGGCGCGACTCTGGCGGCCGGTCGCGGGTCGGCGTTCGTGCGCCGCGTGTTCCTGACCGTCGTGGTCGGGCTCGTGTTCAGCCTCGGGTGGAAGATCGCGCTCAGCGGCTGACCAGCGGTAGGCTCCCGGGACTCATGGGGGCCGCCGCAGTCGTTCTCGTCGTCCTGGCCGCGTTCGCGCACGCGGGCTGGAACTTCTTCGCCAAGCGCGCCGGCGCGTCCGGGGCGGTGTTCGTGTGGCCGACCGCCACCTGCTCGGCCGTTCTCTACCTGCCGGTGGCGGTGGGTGCGCTGCTGGTGACCGGAGCTCCCCCGCTCGGCGCGTGGCTGCTGGGCGTGCTGGTCAGCGCGGTCATCCACCTCGGCTACTTCCTGCTGCTGCAGCGCGGCTACGCCGTCGGCGACATGTCCGTGGTGTACCCGCTGGCCAGGGGCACCGGTCCGATGCTGTCGATGCTGGTGGCGGTGCTGGTGCTGCACGAGCGACCGGGCTGGCTCGGGGTTCTCGGCGGTGCGCTGGTGGTCGCCGGAGTCTTCGTGATCGGGCTGTCGGACGGTCTGCCGCGCGCCGGGGCGAACCTCGCCGGAGTCGGCTTCGGGCTGCTCATCGGGGCCCTGATCGCCACCTACACGGTGTGGGACGCCCACGCCGTGACCGGTCTGGCGCTGTCGCCGCTGCTGTTCGACTGGGCCAACAACCTCGCCCGCAGCGCCCTGCTCGCCCCCTACGCGTCGCGCCGGCGCGATGCGCTCGCCCGGATCTGGGCCGAGCACCGGCGCGAGATCATCGCCGTCGGACTGCTGTCTCCCCTGGCCTACATCCTCGTGCTGTTCGCGATGCAGCTGGCGCCGGTGAGCCTGGTGGCACCCGCTCGCGAGCTGAGCATCGTCATCGCCGGGCTGCTGGCCTGGCGCGTGCTCGGCGAAACCCAGCCGGTGCGTCGGATGACCGGCGCCGTCGTGGTGCTCAGCGGCGTCGTGCTGCTCGGCGTGGCGTGATCAGCTGCGCTGGTTCCGCAGGGACACCAGGCGCAGGACCGTCTTCTCCAGGGCGTAGTCGGCGTCGGCCGCCATGCCCTTCACGCCTGCGTTGACCTCGGCGACGACCTGCAGCGCTGCTGCCAGGCTCGTGGGCGTCCAGCCGCGCGACTGGGACTGGGCCTTCTTGACCTTCCACGCGGGCATGCCGAGATCACCGGCCAACCGGTAGGGGTCGTTGCGACCGCCCGCCGCGGCGACGCGGCCGATGGTGCGGACCGAATCGGCCAGGGCGTCGGCGATGAGCACGTGCGGGACGCCGAGCTGGATCGCCCAGCGCAGCGCCTCCAGCGCTCCCGCGCGATCGCCGACCACGGCCTTCTCGGCGACGGCGAAACCGGTCACCTCGGCACGACCCCGGTAGTAGCGGCCGACGGCGTCCGCGTCGATCTTGCCCCCGGTGTCGGCCACCAGCTGCGAAGCCGCCGCGGACAGCTCCCGCAGGTCCGAGCCGACCGCTTCGATCAGGGCGCTGACCCCGCCGGAGTCGGACTTGCCGCCCGCGCGGCGGATCTCGTCGCGGACGAAGGCCTCGCGATCGGCGGGCTTGGTGAGCTTCTTGCACTCGGTGACCCGGGCCCCGAGCTTCTTCAGCGCGTTGGGCAGCTCCTTGGCGTGCTTGGCCCGGCCACCACCGGTGTGCAGCACGATCAGGGTCACGCCCTCGGCGGGCTGCTTGGCGTGGGTCAGCAGCGCCTCGGCGATCTCCTTGCCCGCGTCCTGCGCCGACTCGATCGCCAGCACCCGCGCTTCTGCGAACAGCGAGGGACTCAGCATTTCTGCGAGCTCCGGAGGGGTGAGCTCACTCACCTTCACGCGGCTGAAATCGGCCTCCGGATCGGCCGCGCGGGCCGCTCCGACAGCAGCCCACATCGCGCGCTCGACCAGCAGCTCCTCGTCTCCGAGCACCAGGTGCAGCGGGTCCGCGACAACGGTCGGTGAGCTCATGAACGCATGGTCCCACGGCGCCGTGACAGTCCCGCCATCTGGATGCGGACTGGCCAGGAACACATTCGTTCAACTAACGTTGCCGCCACAACCGAATAGCTCATCCAGAGGGGCAGAGGGAACGGCCCGTTGAAGCCCCGGCAACCGTTCGTCTGGTGCATCGTGCGAAATCCCGGCGCGAGGTCACGGACGGAACAGGTGCCAATTCCGACCCGTCCGCGGGACAGATGAGGAGAGGACCTCGCGCGATGACTGCTGCTGCCCACGCCACCACGACTGCTGGCAAGAAGTTCGATCTCGGCAACGCCGTCGAACTGGTGTCCAAGGAAGAGGGTCACCGGCAGCCGCTGGCCCCCGAATTCGTCTCCCTCGAAGACTTCTCGCCGCTCGAGGTCGCCTACGACTTCGGCAAGATCCGCCGCGAGGAGATCGAGGCCGGTCCGCGCTCGATCTGGCGCTACAAGCAGCTGCTGCCGGTTCCGAGCAACGTCGACCAGATCCCCAACACCGAGCCCGGCTGTACCCGCTTGATCCAGGCGGACAACCTCGCCAAGGCGCTCGGCGTGAAGAAGATCTGGATCAAGGACGACACCGGTAACCCCACGCACTCCTTCAAGGACCGCGTCGTCGCGGTCGCGCTGGCCGCCGCCCGCGAGTTCGGGTTCAAGGTGCTGGCCTGCCCGTCCACCGGCAACCTCGCCAACGCCGTGGCCGCCGCCGCTGCCCGCGCCGGCTGGGACTCGGTCGTGCTGGTGCCCAAGACCCTCGAGCGCGCCAAGATCCTGATGAGCGCGGTCTACGACGGCTCGCTGCTGGCGGTCGACGGCAACTACGACGACGTCAACCGGCTGGCCACCGAGCTCGCCGCCGAGCACGAGGACTGGGCGTTCGTCAACGTCAACGTCCGCCCCTACTACTCCGAGGGCTCCAAGACCCTGGCCTTCGAGGTCGCCGAGCAGCTGGGCTGGCGCATCCCCGAGCAGATCGTGGTGCCGATCGCCTCCGGCTCGCAGCTGACCAAGGTCTACAAGGGCTTCAACGAGTTCGCCCAGGTCGGCCTGGTCGACGAGAGCCCGGTGAAGATCTTCGGCGCGCAGGCCAGCGGGTGCTCCCCGGTCTCCACCGCCTTCCGCAACGGCCACGACGTGGTGCAGCCGGTCAAGCCGGACACCATCGCCCGCTCGCTGGCCATCGGCGCCCCCGCCGACGGTCCGTACGTGCTCGACATCGTCCGCAAGACCGGCGGTGCCATCGAGGACGTCACCGACGACGAGGTCCGCGCGGGCATCCGCCTGCTGGCCCGCACCGAGGGCATCTTCGCCGAGACCGCCGGTGGTGTGACCGTGGCGACCGCGAAGAAGCTCATCGAGGCCGGCAAGATCGACCCGGACGCCGAGACGGTCCTGCTGATCACCGGTGACGGCCTCAAGACCCTTGACGCCGTCGAGGGCGAGCTCGGTCCGAAGGCCACGGTCGCCCCGAGCACCGAGTCGGTGAACCAGGCGCTGGGCCTCTGATTCAGTTCTTCGGCCAGTCCTCCTTTCCCGGGGCGGGGGGGGGGGGGGGCCCCCCCCCCCCCCCCCCCCACAGCAGGAGGCAAGAGGACGGGCGGGGGGGGGGGGGGGCGCCGGGGGGGAC
>NZ_JAWLNX010000006.1:169789-330769 GCF_035320975.1 Saccharopolyspora mangrovi
GTCACCCTGGCGCGGGGCCTCTGATTCAGTTCTTCGGCCAGTCCTCCTTTCCCGGGGCGGGTGGTGGTCCCAGCGGACCACCACCCGCCCTTCTTCCTTGCTCACTTCGGACGGTCAGTTGTCGGTGGCGCGCAGCGGGTCTCCGCGCGAGGCGAAGCGCGGCCCCTGCTGTCCCGGTAGGACGGCGATGTCTCCTTCCTGGTCGGTGCGCAGCACTCGAGTGCCGGCGCGGGTGAGGATGTCGACCACGAACGGGTTCGGGTGGCCGTAGTCGTTGCCCGCGCCGACGCTGATCAGCGCGAGCCTCGGTCGCACCGCGTTCAGGAAACGCGGTGTGGTGTAGCGGGACCCGTGGTGCGGAACCTTGAGCACCTCGGCTCGCAGATCCGCGCCCGAGGACACCAACCTCCCCTGCCCCGGCAGCTCGACGTCACCGGTGAGCAGCACTCGGCCAGACGGGGTGGTCGCGCGGATCACCAGCGACGCGTCGTTGGCGTCGTCGGCGGTCTGCGTGCGGGTCACGCCCGGGTCCGGTGCCAGCACGTCGAGCACCAGGCCCGGCCAGGTCAGCCGTTGTCCGGACCGCAGCGCGACGATCGGCGTGCGGTGCGCTCGGGTGTCGCGCACCAGGTCGTCGAAGGCCCACCTCGGTTCCCGCAACGGCCCGACCGCCACCGCACCCACCGGGATTTCGCCCAACACCGTGCGCAGCCCGCTGACGTGGTCGGCGTGCAGGTGCGTCAGCACGGCCATCGGGACCCGGCGAATCCCCAAGCGCCGCAGGCAGTTCGCGGCTCGGCGAGGATCCGGTCCGGTGTCGACCACCACAGCCTCCCCCGGCGTCCCGGTGGCCAGCACCAGGCCGTCGCCCTGCCCGACGTCGCAGGCCACCACGCTCCACCCCTGCGCGGGCCAGCCCGGCAGCATCGTGCGCACCGGCAGCACGACCAGCGCGCTGAGCAGCACCGCCACCACGGCCAGCAGCCGAATTCTCCTCCCTCGCAACGCGATCAGCCCCACCAGCAGCAGAACCGCCAGCAGCAGTCCGCCGCCGGTGCCCGTCGGCCAGTCCACGACCGCCCCCGGCACGGCCGAGGCTCGGTCGGCGATCAGCAGCACCCACTCCAGTTCCGGCCCGGCCAGCTCGACGAAGACCGCTGCCGGCCACGTCGATATCGGTGCGGTGATGGTGGCCAGCACCCCGAACACGGTCGCCGGTGCGATCACCGGTGCGGCCAGCAGGTTCGCCGGTACCGCGACCAGGCTCACGCCGCCGGAGATCGCGGCGATCAGCGGCGCGGTGACCACGTGCGCGGCCACCGGCACCGCGACCGCCTCGGCCAGCCCGACCGGAACGCCGCGAACCCGCAGCGCAGCCGCCCAGGCGGGCGCCAGCAGCACCAGGCCCGCCGTGGCCGCGACCGACAGCGCGAACCCCGCGCTGATCGCCAGCTGCGGAAGCAGGAGCAGCAGCGCGATCACGCTGGCCGCCAAGGCCGGCAGCGCTGAGCGGCGACGGCCGAGCACCAGCGCGAGCAGCGTGATCGCCCCCATCACCGCGGCACGCAGGACGCTCGGTTCCGGACCGGCCAGTCCGACGAACCCGATCAGCGCCACGCCCGCGCCCAGCGCGCAGACCACCGGGCCGAGGCCCAGCAGGTGCAGCAGCACCAGGACCGCACCGCACACGATCGCCAGGTTCGCGCCGGACACGGCGGTGAGGTGGCTCAGCCCGGCCGTCTCGAACTCCTGCTCCACCTCGGGTGCCAGCCCCGCGGTGTCACCCACCACGAGCCCCGGTAGCAGCCCGGCCGCCTCCGGGGCGAGCCGCTGCGCGGCGATCTCGCGCAACCCCGACCGCATTTCGGCGGCCACGCGCTGCCACTGCGGTGGCGGGGTGATCTCGCTCGGCGCCCGGTAGACCGGCACCACCGCCACGACCAGCTGACCCGCGCGCGGTGGCACGGCCTTGCCCCGGACGGTGAGCCGCTGCCCGGCGATCAGGCCGCGCCACGAGTCCGTCGGAACCAGCAGCACCACCGAACCGCCCGCCCGGAACCGGTGCCCGCCGATCTCGGTGGTCACCAGGTCCGCTCTGGCCAGCGACCGGTCCTGCGCGCGGCTGGCGCCGAAAGCCGCACCGCGCAACGGGGTCGGCGCTGCCGTCAGCTCGACCCGCAAGGTCACCCGCTCGCCCTCGCCGGTCGCGTGCCGCAGCGGGTGCTCGGCGACGTCGTGAGCCCGGACGGCGACCCCGGCGCCCCCGACGCCTGCCAGCAGCAGGACCACCAGCACCGCCCGGACAGCGGGCCCGCGTCGCGAGTACGCCCAGATCGGCGGGGCCACGACCGTGGTCGCCAGCGCCGTCACCGCTGCCGGTGCCCAGCCCGCCCGCAGGCCCAGCAGCGTCACCAGCCAGACCGCGGTTGCCGCCGGAACCAGCCGCAGGTCCGGCCGCCGGATCACACCCGCACCAGGTCGCGCAGCTTGGACAGCCGGGAATCGCCTATCCCGCCGACCTCGCGGAGCTGGTCGACCGAGTCGAAGCGGCCATGTTCGGTGCGCCACTGCAGGATTCGTTCGGCGGTGACCTCGCCGACTCCCGGTAGTCCATCGAGCTGCTCCTTCGTCGCTGCGTTGAGGTCGAGCTTGCCGTCACCACCGCCGCCCGAACCGGACTGGCCCGGCTGGGCGGCCTGAGCCTCCGGGGGCACCGGAATGGCGACGTAGAGCTGCTCGCCGTCGGCGAGGCGCCGGGCGAGGTTGAGTCCGGTCAGGTCGGTGTCGGGCAACGGCCCGCCGGCCGCTGTGACGGCGTCGGCGACCCGGGCACCGGCGGAGACGGTGACCAGCCCGGGACGCTCCACCCGGCCGACGACGCTGACCACCAGCTCCGCAGGAGCGGTGCTCGTCGCCACCGGGGGCGGCGGAGGCGGCAGCGGTGGCGGCACGGGTTCGGCGGTCGGGCGTCCCGACCAGGCGAAGACGAGCACGCCGAGCAGCACGGCGGCGGCCACCAGCCCGACCGCGAGCACCCCGGCGCGGCCGGGGTCCACTCTGGACCGCAGCAGGGGTTCGGGCAGCCATCGCTCGGCCAGCCGCGACAACGGCGAACTTCGGCCACCACCCGGCGGTTTCACCGAGTAGTTGCGCTCGAGTCGTCGCGTCGGCTCGTCGTGCTCGGCCTCACGGCGCAAGGTCTGCAACCGGGACCCGGTGTCGAGCTGTTCGTAGGAGGGGTTGTCGGCAGCGCGGAAGAACTTCGAGTCGAACATGGCGACGACAGTAGCGCGACCGAAAGTCGTTGTGCACGTTCATTTTTCGTGCATCTGACTACTGTGGACCGAACTGTCCCGGGATTCAGCTCGAAGGTGTGGAATCCGCGCCTCGAAAGGTTTTCACCCGGAGAAACGCCACCCGTTCGGGAGAACCACCACGCCCACGGATCCGGGGCCGATGTGCGCGCCGATGACCGCGCCGACCTCCGAGACCACGCACTCGACCGACTCCCCCAGCTCGGCGGTGAACCGCGCCGCGAGCTCCTCGGCGTGCTCAGCCGCGGCGAGGTGGTGCACCGCGACCGCCGCAGGTGCGGAACCCGCTGCGTCCAGCGAGATCTCGCGCAGCCGGGCCATCGCGCGGGTCGTGGTGCGCACCTTCTCCAGCGCGTCGATGCGCCCGTCGTGGACGTGCAGCAGGGGTTTGATCGACAGCGCCGTGCCCAGCACCGCCGCCGCGGTGCCGATCCTGCCGCCGCGCCGCAGGTATTCCAGGGTTTGCACGGAGAACACGGTGGTGGTGCGGGCGGACGTCACCGAAGCGGTGTGCTCCACCTCGTCCAGGTCGGCGCCCACCGCCGCCGCGTCGGCGGCGGCGAGCACGGAGAACCCCAGCCCCATCGCCGCCGACCGCGAGTCGACCACCCGGACCCGGTCCGGATCGGTCTCCCGGGCGGCCAGCCGCGCGGCGTCCCACGTCCCCGACAGCTGCCGGGACAGGTGCACCGCGACCACGCCTTCGGCGCCGTCGTCGAGCGCCTGCCGGTAGGCGCGCGCCAGCTCACCCGAGGTGGCGCTGGCCGTGGTCACCCGGTGCTTGCGCTCCAGGGCACCGGCGAGGTCGCAGGGCGAGAACTCGGTCTCGTCGACGTGCTTCCCACCGTCCACGCTGACGTGCAGCGGAACGACCCGAACCCCGTACCGAGCGGCGTATCCGGACGGCAGGTAAGCCGTGGAATCGGTAACGACGGCAATGGACACGGCGCAACCCTACGACGTCAGACGGCGGATGCGATCACACGTGCGCTTGGACGCCGGCGTTGTAGGCCATCAGGCGCCAGCGGTGATCGCTCGGGCTGCGGCGCTTGAGCACCACCCAGTGGCAGTTGCGCACGCCGCCCAGGCCTGGCCACAGCTCCACGGGCAGGGCCAGCAGCTTCGCGGTGAGCGCGGTGATCAGCCCGCCGTGGGCGCACAGCAGCGCGGTGTCCTCGTACTGGTCGTCGAGCTCGGTGACGACCTCGACAGCGCGCGTGGCGACCTCCACGCGGGACTCACCGCCGGGCGGCGCCCAGGTCGGGTCCGCCCGCCAGGTGTTGAGCGCGCCGGGCCAGCCGTGCTCAACCTCGGCACCGCTCAGGCCCTGCCACTCGCCGACGTGCGTTTCCCGCAGCCGCTTGTCCAGCTTCACCGGTTCGCCGCTGACCTTGGCGTAGGCGGCGGCGGTCGTGCGCGCGCGGTTCAGGTCCGAGCTGACCGCCACGGCCGGCTCGAAGGCCGCGATCGCCGGTGCGGCGTGCTCGGCCTGCGCGATGCCGTTGGCCGTCAGCGAGCTGTCGAGATGCCCCTGGATGCGGCCGGCGAGGTTGTAGTCGGTCTCGCCGTGCCGCCACAGCACGAGCCGGTCGAGGCTCACTCGTCTTCCTCGGCGGGCGCGCCCTGATCGACGAACTCGATCTGCGGGCAGTCCTTCCACAGCTTCTCCAGCTGGTAGAAGGAGCGCTCCTCCTCGTGCTGGACGTGCACCACGACGTCGACGAAGTCCAGCAGGACCCACCGGCCTTCGCGGGCGCCCTCGCGCCGGACCGGCTTGATCCCCGCCGCGCGCAGCTTCTCCTCGACCGCGTCCACGATCGCTTCGACCTGCCGCTCGTTGGGCGCGGAGGCGATCATGAAGCAGTCGGTGATGACCAGCTGCTCGGAGACATCCAGCAGGACCACGTCGGTGGCCTTCTTGTCGGCCGCCGCTTGGGCGGCGATCAGGGCCAGCTCACGGGCCTTGTCGGTGGCTGCCACGTCACTCCTCTCGGGCGGGCTCGGTGTGCCCGCGCCGGGTAGCAGGATAGGCCGCCCGCCCCAGCGAGGACCCGCCCGGCCTTCGCGTACAACTCCTTTATCCCCGAGCGCTGCGCTCAGGTCCACGCGGGCCCGAGGGCCGGGCGCTCGCCGATGCAGTGCACCACGTCGGCGACAAAACCCCGACATCGGCCTTGACCTGGAACGACAGCGGTGGCGGCTGATCTTCCACTTGCCGCGGCAGGAGCATCGCGGCGAGCTGCCGGGGCCCTCCGGCCGTGGTGATGGTCATGCGATGCGGATGCGGCTCGCCGCACCGCATCACCCCTGGCTGCCTCGATCGAGAACGCGCCGCGTTTCGATGGTCACCCCTCCGCTGGCTCGTCCCCCGCACACGTGCGCGATGCTCAGGCAGTAGCGCACCCACATGTTCAGCTGCATCTCCTTGGCCAGCCGGAGCCGGGCGTAGAGCAGGTTGACCAGTGCGCTGCTCGGGCGGGCCCACGTCTCGATCTCGAAGCGCAGGAGGTCGCCCTCGGGCACCGCGCGGAACTCGATCTGACCCGCTTCGAGGTGCCCCTTCAACGTCACGAAGCGGAAGCGGTCGGGCCCGCACCCGACGACCCGCACGGGCCCGTCCCACGGCCCGGGCATGCGCACCACGAACTCGTCACCGAGCCGCAGGTCGTCCATGTCCCCGCTGGTCTTGTAGAACTTCGCCACCTCGGTGGGAGCCGCGAGGTTGAGGTCCTCCTTCACCTGCTCCATCAGGTCGCCGGGACCGCGCACGCCGTCCTCGATGCGCACGCTGAAGAGGCGGTGGTAGAGCTCGCCCACACCGGCCGCGTCCGGCTGGCAGTGCTCATCGACCAGCTCGCGGGGGACCTCCGGTGGCGGTCGCTCATCGGTGCGCACGCACACCTCGCTGCGGTGCAGCGCAGTGGTCTGCCACAGGTAGCGCCAGGAGACCAGCGCCATTCCCATCAACCACCCCGCCAGCAGGGTGATGTACCCGGCGATCTTGGCCATGTCGTTCCCTTCGCGGAACCGGCTGGGAGCAGGGATGCTGGCATGGTCCCTCCAGTCGAGCAGAACCACACGTCAGCGAGGTGGGATCGGTGATGGCGCTCCTCCACCGGATCGGCGTGCGCAGCGCGTACCTGCAGGTGGCTTCCCTCGGATCGGTGGGCCTGTGCATCGGCCTGTGGATCCGGGCGAAGACCGTCGACCAGTCGGAGCGGGGCAACGCCGAGCGCAGGGCGTTGTTCGTCGGCTTGTGGCCGCCAACCCTGTGGTTGATCGGCGACACCCTCCGCGAGCTGGAGTGAGCGGAACCCGCGGCGACCTGCTCGCCGGTGTCGATCATGTCGCGGCGCTGGCGGATCTGGAGTGGCGGCACGTCAACTACGCGGCGGAGGAAGTCCGCGAGCCGCTCTGGAACTTCGACTCCCACCGCCGTTGCCTCGGCGTCGAACGACCCGGGCCGCCCGAGCCGGGCGGGGTCTGGGAGACCGCGTGCCGCCTGGTCCGCGACTACGAGTTCGCCGTCCCCGGACGGATTCGCGCGATCTACCGGCGGGAATCGGCGTTGCTGGGCCGGGACCTGCTGCTGGAGGGCCGCTTCTTCGGCTTGCGCTTCCACATGGGCGTGCGCGTCACGGAGATCGTTGACGAGGCACGTCCCGAGCGGGTGTGGGGCTGGTCGTACGAAACCCTCGAAGGGCACCTCGAACGCGGGAAGATGAGCTACCTGGTGACCAAGGACCTCACCTCAGGTCGCGTGGAGTTCCTCGTCTCCGGCTTCTCGCAGCGCTCACCCGGCCTGGCGCCCCTGGTGCGATTGGGCTGGGCGGTGTTCGGCAGGCGCACGCAACTCCGCTTCTACCGCCACTGCGGCGAGCGCGTGAAACGGCTCCTGCAGGAAGCCCTGGCCGGACGTGCTCCGGACCCGGTGCAGGTGTCGGACGGCGTGGTGCTGGTGCCCTCCGACGCCGCTGCGCACCGGCTCGACGTCGTGCGCGTCCACCTCGACCACCCGGGCTGATCAACCCCCGCTAGGGACCCCACTCCGCCGGGGTTTCGCGGTAGAGGCCGCGCTTCGTGATGTACTGGACGATGCCGTCGGGCACGAGGTACCAGACGGGCAGTCCCGCGCGGACGCGGTCGCGGCAGCCGGTCGAGGAGATCGCCATCGCCGGGATCTCCACCAGCGACACCGCTCCGTCCGGCAGGTGCGCGCTGTTGAGCGAGTAGCCGGGCCTGGTCACGCCGATGAAGTGGGCGAGCTCGAACATCTCCTCGACCCGGTGCCAGGACAGGATCTGCTCGAGGGCGTCGGCCCCGGTGATGAAGTACAGGTCCGCGTCCGGGAACTCCGCGTGGAGGTCGGTGAGCGTGTCGGCGGTGTAGGTCGGCCCCTTGCGGTCGACGTCGACCCGGCTGACCAGGAACCGCGGGTTGGACGCGGTGGCGATCACGGTCATCAGGTACCGGTCCTCGGCGGGCGAGACGACCTCGTGGCTCTTCTGCCACGGCTGCCCGGTGGGAACGAAGATCACCTGTTCGAGGCCGAACTGCGCCTGCACTTCGCTGGCGGCCACGAGGTGTCCGTGATGAATGGGATCGAAGGTGCCACCCATGACCCCGATCCGGCGACGAGACATAGCTGACAACCCTAGATAAGCGTCCCGACCAGGCACGTCAGCGGGGCGTCCCGGGGTGTCGGAGGCCACGGTCCCGGCGCGGACTCCCCTCAACCCCACGCCGGGTCCCGCGGCCGACCGCGAGACCCGGTCCAGGCTCCCCCCTCGACCGGGCCCCGCAGCCCTGCGCGATCCTCGGCGGCTGGGGGCCCACCTCGGATCGCGGGCGCTGCCTCGTGGGCGCGCACAGGTGAGATGCACGCGCTTCGGGGTTCATGACGCGACTGGCGAAGTGTTGCACGTCACTCTTCTGGGGCGATGACCTTCCCGGTCCCGACCTCCTTGACCAGGATCGCCTCCACCGGGCAGGACTCCGCCGCGTCGACGACCTCGTCGGCCGGTTCGACCTGGTCCTTCAAGGCCGTCGAGTAGCCGTCGACCAGGTCGAAGTGGTCCGGGGCGACCCCGGCGCACATGCCCGATCCGATGCAGGTGTTCGCGTCGATCTCGATCGACCAACTCATCAGCTCACCTCTTCTTCCCGTATGAGCGAGATCACTCGACACCTTGCCACGACAAGACCATCCGCTGGGGCCCGCGGACCAGAAGTCCGGTCTTCCAGTCCACGTCCTGCTCGGGCGAGTTCGGGAAACCCAAACCGGGAAACCGGGTCAGCAGGGTGCGCAGCGCGACCTGGAGCTCCATCCGGGCCAGCTGGGCGCCGAGGCAGTGGTGCGGGCCGTGCCCGAAACCGACGTGCGAGGCCTCCGCGCGGGCCAGGTCCAGCGCCTCCGGGTCGTCGAACACGGCCTCGTCGCGGTTCGCCGAACCGATGCTGGACAGCACCGGTTCTCCGGCGCGCACCAGCACGCCGCCGAGTTCGACGTCCTCGGTGGCGTAGCGGGCGAAACCGGCGCCGACGCCGAGCGGCACGAAGCGCAGCAGCTCCTCCACCGCCGACGGGATCAGGTCCAGGTCGGCGCGCAGCCGCTCCAGCTGCTCGGGGTGGGTCAGCAGCACGTGCAGGCAGTTGGGGATCTGCGAGGCCGTCGTCTCGTGCCCGGCGACGAGGATCCCGGCGACCAGCCGCACCATCTCGTCCTCGGTGAGCTTGTCCTGCTCGTCGCGCGCGGCGATGAGGCCGGTGATCAGGTCGTCGGCGGGTTCGACCCGGCGCTGGGCGATCAGACCGGCGATGTAGTCGTTCATCCGGTCGATGTGGTCGGCGGCCTGATCGGCGGAGAGCTTGCTGGTGGACAGGAACGCGTCCGACCAGACCCGGAAGTCCGCCCGGTCCTCGTAGGGCACGCCCAGAAGTTCGCAGATCACCGTGATCGGCAGCGGCAGGGCGAACTCCTCGACCAGGTCGGCCGGCCCGCCCCGCTCGATCATGGCGGTCACCAGGCCGTCGGCGATGTCCTGGGTGCGCGGGCGGAGCTGCTCGACGCGGCGCTGGGTGAAGGCCTTGGCGACCAGGCGGCGCAGCCGCGTGTGGTCGGGCGGGTCCATGCTCAGGATCCCGCCGGACTGCTGCCGGGGCCGCAGCCGGGGTTCGTCGCGCCGGAGGCATTCGGCGCGGCTGAAGCGCGGGTCGCCGAGGACGACCTTGACGTCCTCGTAGCGGCTGGCCAGCCACGCCTGCTCGCCGTAGGGCAGCTTGATGCGGGTGAGCGGTTCCTGCTCGCGCAACTGGGCGTAGATCGGATCGAGGTCGAGGGACTCGGCGACGTTGAACGGGTACGTCCTCGGCTCCGTGGCGGTCATGCGCAGCTCCCGGGAGACAGCGTTTGTAAGCACTCGCTCACAAGGTCACGCTACGCCCGGGAAAAGCCCTGCGCACGACCTGATCAGCGATCGTCCGAAAGGTCCGTTCGCTCCAGCAGGGCGGATGCGGCACGGGTGACGTAACGGACGATGACCTCGGGATCCGCCTCCGACAGCGGGCTCTTGCCGAGCACCGAGCGGACCATGCCGATGCCGAACACCCACGCCAGCACGAGGTCCGCGCGCAGCCGCGCGTCGTCGGCGTCGGTGAGCTCGGCGAGCCGCTCGGTGTAGCGGTCGCCGAGCTCGCCGCGCAGCATCTCGGCCGCGCGTTCGTCGCTCCACGAGCGCAGCATCGCCACCAGCGGGTGCTCGCCGTTGGGCTCGGCGCTGTCGAGCAGGTTGATCAGCAGCTGCCGGGGCAGCTCCTCGGCGGAGAGCTCGGCGATCACCTGCTCGTTGTTGCGTGTCAGCACGGCCGCGAACAGCTCCTGCTTGGAACCGAAGTAGCGGAACAGCAACGCCTGGTTGACCCCGGCCCGGGCAGCGACGTCGCGCACCGTCGTCGCGCTGAAACCGCGCTCGGTGAACAGCTCCGAAGCGGCTTGCAGCAGGGCTTCCTTGGTGGCGGCGGAATCGCGCTTGCGTCGCGGCGCCTGGGTCAAGCTCAGCTCCCCGGCTTGACCGGGGCCGAGCCCGGCCGCACGTGGCCGTCGCCGTAGGCGAGCCACTTGGTGGAGGTCAGCTCCGGCAAGCCCATCGGGCCCCGCGCGTGCAGCTTCTGGGTGGAGATGCCGATCTCGGCACCCATGCCGAACTCGCCGCCATCGGTGAAGGCGGTGCTGGCGTTGACCATCACCGCAGCCGCGTCCACCTGCGCGGTGAACTGCTGAGCGGCGCGGAAATCGCTGGTCACGATGGCCTCGGTGTGCCCGGAACCGTGCTCGCGGATGTGCTCGACCGCAGCGGGCAGCGACTCGACGACCGCAGCGGCGACGTCCAGCGACAGGTACTCGACGTCCCAGTCCTCGTCGGTGGCCGGCACGACGTGCGAACCACCGGCGCCCACCACCCGCTCGTCGCCGTGCACGGTCACCCCTGCTTCGCCGAGCTCGGCGATCGCGCGCGGCAGGAACTCCTCGGCGATGTCGGCGTGCACCAGGAACGTCTCAGCCGAGTTGCACACGCTCGGGCGGCGGGCCTTGGAGTTGAGCAGGATGCGCAGCGCCATGTCCACGTCAGCGCTGGCGTCGACGTAGACGTGGCAGTTGCCCACGCCGGTCTCGATGGCCGGCACCGTGGACTGCTCGACGACCGCCGAGATCAGGCCCGCTCCCCCGCGCGGGATGACCACGTCGACCAGGCCGCGAGCGGTGATCAGGTGGTGCACCGACGCCCGGTCGTGGCAGGGCAGCAGCTGGACCGCGTCCATCGGCAGGCCGTGCCGGGCCACCACGTCGCGCAGGATCCACACCAGCGCGGTGTTGGAGTTCTCCGCCGAGGACGAGCCGCGCAGCAGCACCGCGTTGCCCGACTTCAAGGTCAGCCCGGCGGCGTCGACCGTCACGTTCGGACGCCCCTCGTAGACGATGCCGACCACGCCGAGCGGCACCCGGACCTGGCGCAGCTGGACGCCGTTGGGCAGCACCTGACCGCGCAGCACCTCCCCCACCGGGTCCGGCAGGCCGGAGACCGTGCGCAGACCGTCGGCCATCGCCTCGACGCGGCCGGTGCTCAAGCTCAGCCGGTCGATCAGCGCCTCGGTCATGCCCGACTCGCGGGCGGCGGCGACGTCCTGCTCGTTGGCCTCCAGGACCTCGGGGGCGCGCTTGACCAGCTCGTCGGCCATGTCCTGCAGCAGGGCGTCCTTGGCGCCGCGGGTGGCCTGGGCCAGCTCGGCGGCGGCCTCGCGGCCCCGGCGCGCGGCCTCGCGCACCTGTTCGCGCAGCTCGTCGCCGGTGGCCTTGTCAGAGGTGGGGAACTCGATGACGGTCACCCCACCAGCCTAATCCGTGCGGTCACACCGCTGGCAACGCATTTCCCGCTCCTCAGGACAGCACCACCGGCAGCTCCCTGAGCCCTCGAATCCGGAAGCCGGGCGCCCGCTCCGGCACCGCGCCGGGGTCGGCCAGCCGCACAGCCGTGCGTGTCGGTGTCGAAGCCGTCAGCCGGAAGCTCCCCCATCCGCGGTCAAGGCACCAGAACCGTGCGATGCGCAGCCGGTCGGCAAGGGGCTCCGACACGCCCGCGCGGCCCCGAACGCGGTGCGTCAGGAGCTTCCGGTAGGAATTCGGGACGTGGATGAAGAAGCGCTGCGGGAACTCGCCGAGGAACGACTCCGAGCACTGGCCGGCCCGGAGGCCGCGCTGCGCGAGGACCAGTGGGCCGCGATCCGCGCGCTGGTGCTCGAACGCCGTCGCGCGCTGGTCGTCCAGCGCACCGGCTGGGGCAAGTCGGCCGTGTACTTCATCGCGACCGCGCTGCTGCGCGAGCTCGGCGAGGGCCCGACCGTGATCGTCTCGCCGCTGCTGGCGCTGATGCGCAACCAGGTCGCCGCGGCCGCCAACGCCGAGGTCCACGCCGCCACCATCAACTCGGCCAACCCCGAGGAGTGGGCCGACATCGAGGAGCGCGTGGCTGCCGGTGAGGTCGACGTGCTGCTGGTCAGCCCCGAACGGCTGAACAACCCCGACTTCCGCGACACGATCCTGCCCGAGCTGACCCAGAGCGCCGGTCTGCTGGTGGTCGACGAAGCGCACTGCATCTCCGACTGGGGCCACGACTTCCGCCCCGACTACCGCCGGCTGCGCACGTTGCTGACCGAACTGCCCGAGGGCGTCCCGGTGCTGGCCACCACGGCCACCGCCAACGACCGGGTGGTCGCCGATGTCTCCGAGCAGCTCGGGGTCGGCGGCGAGTTCACCGACCCGCAGGAGACGCTGGTGCTGCGCGGCACCCTCGACCGCGAGAGCCTGCGGCTCGGCGTGGTGCGACTGCCCACCGCGCAGGCCCGGCTGGGCTGGCTGGCCGGACGGCTCGAGGAGCTGCCCGGCTCCGGCATCATCTACACGCTCACGGTCGCCGCCGCTCACGAGATCACCTCCTACCTCCGGGAGCAGGGCTACGAGGTGGCCGCCTACTCCGGGCGCACCGACCCGGCCGAGCGGGAGCAGGCCGAGGCGGACCTGCTGGAGAACAAGGTCAAGGCGCTGGTGGCGACCTCGGCGCTGGGCATGGGTTTCGACAAGCCCGACCTGGGTTTCGTGGTTCACGTGGGCGCACCGTCCTCGCCGATCGCGTACTACCAGCAGATCGGTCGCGCCGGCCGCGGCGTGCAGCGCGCCGAGGTGCTGCTGCTGCCCGGACCGGAAGACCGCGAGATCTGGAGCTACTTCGCCTCGCTGGCGTTCCCGCCGGAGCACACCGTGCGCGCGGTGCTCGACGCGCTCGCCGAGCACGGCAAGCTCTCCACCGCCGCCCTGGAACCGCACGTGGAGCTGGGCCGCAACCGGCTGGAGATGGTGCTCAAGGTCCTCGACGTCGACGGCGCGGTGCAGCGGGTCAAGGGCGGCTGGGAGGCCACCGGCGAGCCGTGGCACTACGACGCGGAGCGCTACCAGCGGATCGAGGCCGAGCGGCGGTCCGAGCAGCAGGCCATGATCGAGTACCAGACCACCTCCTCCTGCCGGATGGAGTTCCTGCGCCGCCAGCTCGACGACCCGCACGCCGAGCCCTGCGGGCGCTGCGACAACTGCACCGGGACGGGCTACTCCGCCGACGTCGACGAGCAGGCCGTGCAGCAGGCGCAGGAGCGGTTGCAGCGGCCGGGCGTGGACATCGCACCGCGCAAGATGTGGCCCAGCGGCATGTCCGCGCTGGGAGTGGAGGCCTCCGGCAAGCTTCCCGAGTCCGAGCAGGCCACCACGGGTCGCGCGATCGGCAGGCTCACCGACATCGGCTGGGGCAACCGGCTGCGCGAGCTGCTGGCCACCGGCGCGCCCGACCAGGAGCTGCCGGACGACCTGTTCCAGGCGGCGATCAAGGTGCTGGCCGCGTGGGAGTGGGAGCAGCGCCCGGTCGGTGTCGTGGCGCTGGGCTCGCGGACCCGCCCGAAGCTGGTGCGCAGCCTGGCCGAGCGCATCGCCGGGATCGGCCGGTTGCCGCTGCTCGGCGAGGTGCTGACGAACCCGAACACGACGCCGAACCGCGCCACCAACAGCGCGCAGCGGGTGGCGTCGCTGTGGCGCCAGTTCAAGATCGACGAGGAACTGGCGGCGAAGCTGTCCGGGCTGGACGGGCCGGTGCTGCTGATGGACGACTACGCCGACACCGGTTGGACCGCAACGGTCGTCGGCCGGATGCTCCGCCAGGCCGGTGCGCCGGCGGTGCTGCCGTTCACCCTCGCCTCGACCAGCTAGCGACCGCACCGGCCAGCGCCGACATCGGCAGCGGACCGCTGGCCAGCACCGCGTCGTGGAAGGCGTGCAGGTCGAACCCCGCTTCGCGCTCGGCCTGCGCGCGCAGCCGCTGCAGCTCCAGGCGACCGACCATGTACGACAGCGCCTGGCCGGGAGACTCGACGTAGCGGTCGGTTTCGCTCTGGACCTCCACCTCGGGCATGAGGGTGTTCGCGCGCAGGAAGTCCACGACCCGCTGCCGTGGCCAGCCGAAGGCGTGCAGACCGGTGTCCACGACCAGCCGGGCCGCACGCGTGGAATCCATCGCGAGCATGCCCAGGCGGCTGAGATCGTCGCTGTAGAGCCCGATCTCGTCGGCCAGCCGTTCCGCGTACAGGCCCCAGCCCTCGATGTAGGCGTTGAACCCGGCGACCTTGCGGATCATCGGGACGTCGCCGAGCTCTTGGGCGAGGCTGATCTGGAAGTGGTGCCCGGGCACCGCCTCGTGGAACGCCAGCACCTCGGCGAGGAAGCGCGGCCGCTGCTCGGCGGCGTGGGTGTTGGCGAAGTAGGTGCCGGGCCGCGACCCGTCGACCGGGCCGGGCAGGTAGGCGGCGCCGACGGCGTCCGGTGCCTGGTCGGCGGGGAACGGCTCGATGCGGCAGCGGTGGGTGGGCGTCCGGCCGAACCACCGGGGTGCGACCTCCTCCGCCCTGGTCACAGCCGTTCTCGCGGCGGCGAGCAGCTCGTCACCGCTGGACCAGCGCAGTTCGGGGTCGGTGCGCATCCGGTGCCGGATCTCGGCGGCGTCGCGCAGGCCGAACACCCGGGAACCGATCTCGGCGTACTCCTCGTCGAGTTCGGCCAGCAGTGCCAGACCCGTCCGGTGCAGCTCCTCGGGCGTGCGATCGGTCGTGGTGTGCATCCGGGCGAGGGCGGTGTAGGTCTGCGCGCCGTCCGGGAGGAAGCAGAGCCCGGGTTCGTCGTCCGACCTGCCGGGCAGGTCGCGCAGCACGTCGCGGTAGGCCGCGAGCGCGGGCCGGACCTCCTCGGCCAGCAGCCGGTCCCGCTCGTCGTCGGAGCTCAGCGGTGGCCTGCGCAGCGGATCGTCCTGCGGTGCGGCCAGGTGGGCGTCGAGGTGCTCGATCGCGACCCGGACCCGGCGGGCGACCGGAAGCCGTCCCGCCCGCGCCCCGGCCAGGTGCCGCCTGCCGCTCTTGGCCAGGAACTCCGGGACGGCGGCGAGCACGGCGTGGAAATCCCGTTCCTGATCAGGGGTTTCGGGGTGCCGCTGCGGGATCATCTCCAGGACCTTGCCCAGCGGCGAGACCACCGAGTCGTGCATCGTGTGCTCGACCAGGCGGGACTCGATGCGAGTGGCCACGCCCTCCGCCTCGGCGATCACCACCTCGCGGGTGAGGTCGTCGCCGTCGAGTTCGCGCGCGGTCGCGGCGAGGCGCAGGGCGCGGTCGCGCACGGCGGCCCCGGCTTCCTCGTCCGGGTCGTCGAGCCGGTCGGCGGTTCCGGGAAGGCCCTGCAACAGCTCGTTGAGCGGGTTCTCGTCGACGAGCACCTCGACCAGCTCGTCGGCCGCTTCGCGCACCGCATCCATCCCGGCAGTGTGCCGCAACCGGTGCGCCGAGCTCACCCGCATTTCCCGATTCCAATCAGGATTCGGACCTTTCGTGCACCTGCTCGAACGCTTACCGTGTCGGCACCCGCACCGGGCGCCCCACACGGAGGTCGCGATGACCCAGGACGAAGCGGTGACCCACAAACTGCCGGTCCGAACGCTGGTCGCGGCCAGCATCGGCAACGCCATCGAGTGGTACGACTGGACGATCTACACGGCCTTCAGCGTGTACTTCGCCTCCGCGTTCTTCCCCGGCGAATGGGCCCTGATCAACACGCTGGCCACGTTCGCGCTCGCGTTCTTCTTCCGCCCGCTCGGCGGCTGGCTGCTCGGCCGCTTCGCCGACCTGCACGGGCGCAAGACCGCGATGCTGGTGACGATCTCGCTGATGGCCGGCGGGTCGCTGATCATCGGCCTCCTGCCGACCTACGGGGCGATCGGCTGGCTGGCGTCGATCCTGCTCGTGCTGGCCCGCATCGGGCAGGGGCTCTCGCTGGGCGGTGAGGTCTCCAACGCCTCGGCGTACCTGGCCGAGATCGCCCCCGCGTCCCGGCGAGGCCGGTACTCGTCGTTCTTCTACATCTCCACCGGTGCCGCGCTGCTCATCGCCTCGCTGCTGGGCTTCCTGCTGACCTCGGTGCTCAGCGACGAGCAGCTGTCGTCCTACGGCTGGCGGATCCCGTTCATCCTCGGCGGCGTCCTCGGTCTCGTGGGCATGTGGCTCCGGCGCACGCTGAGCGAGACCGAGCAGTACGAGGAGAACAAGACCAAGGCGAAGTCGTTGAAGAACCCGCTGATGCTGACGCTGCGGCACCACCCCAAGGCGGTCGGGCAGCTCGTCGGGTTCACGATGCTCTCGACGCTGTGCTACTACACGTTCTTCAGCGCGCTGACGCCGTTCGCCGTGAAGAACCGGGGCGCCGACGCCACCGACGTGTTCCTCGCGCTGTCCATCGCCACCGCGTTGTTCATCGCGCTGCAGTACCCGATGGGCGTGGTCTCCGACCGCTACGGCCGCAAACCGCAGCTGCTGGCCTGGTCGGCGGCCACCGCGTTCCTCATCGTGCCGCTGTCGTACCTGGTGCGGCCCGGGCTGGGCGGTCTGCTGGTGGTGTTCTGCGTCGGCGTCGGCCTCTACACCGCGATGACCTCGATCGCGCCGGCGATCATGTCCGAGCTGTTCCCCACCGAGCTGCGCGGGCTGGGCAT
Source organism: Saccharopolyspora mangrovi (assembly GCF_035320975.1). Classification (NCBI taxonomy): domain Bacteria; kingdom Bacillati; phylum Actinomycetota; class Actinomycetes; order Pseudonocardiales; family Pseudonocardiaceae; genus Saccharopolyspora; species Saccharopolyspora mangrovi. The sequence goes on from NZ_JAWLNX010000006.1 coordinate 186,729, forward strand.
CGGCGCCTGGTACAACCTCACCGTCGCCGTCTTCGGCGGCACGGCTCCGCTGGTCATCCAGGCCTTCGCCAAGTTCGACGCCTCGATGGGCTTCTTCTGGTACATCGCGGTGGGCGCGGTGATCGCCTTCTTCGTCATCCGCACCCTCCCCGAAACGCGGAACACCGAGCTCCGCTGACGCTGGGTCAGCGCAGCGGGACGAGGTCGTCCGCGTGGACCACTTCCCGGCGTTGTTCCGGGGGGAGGTCGTGGGAGGTGCGGCCGATGAGGGTCGGGAGTTCGTCCGCGTCGTAGGCGACGACACCCCGGGCCACGACCTTGCCGGTGGGGTTGATGAGTTCGACGACGTCGCCGCTGTCGAAAGCGCCCTCCACGGCGGTGATCCCGGCGGCGAGCAGGGAGCGGCGGCGCTTCACCACCGCCGCGACCGCGCCGTCGTCGAGCCACAGGCGGCCGTTGGCGCCCGCGGCGTGGGCCAGCCAGAAGCGGCGGGCCGAGAGCCGGTTGCCGGTCGCGGCGAAGGCCGTGCCGACGTCCGCCGCACCCAGCGCGCTCTCGGCGTTGGCCGTGGAGGTCAGCAGCACCGGGATCCCGGAGGTGCAGGCGACTTTCGCCGCCGCGACCTTCGAGGCCATGCCGCCGGTGCCCAACCCGGACGCGCCCGTGCTGCCCGCGTCGACGCCGGCCATGTCGGCGGCGCTGGTGACCTCGCGGATCACCTTCGAACCGCCCTTGCGCGGATCGCCGTCGTAGAGGGCGTCCACATCGGACAGAAGCACCAGCGCGTCGGCACCGACCAGGTGCGAGACCAGGGCGGCGAGCCTGTCGTTGTCGCCGAAGCGGATCTCGGTGGTCGCCACCGTGTCGTTCTCGTTGACCACCGGCACCACGCCCAGCCCGAGGAGCCGGTTCAGGGTGCGCTGGGCGTTGCGGTAGTTGCTGCGGCGCACCACGTCATCGGCGGTGAGCAGCACCTGCCCGACGGTGAGGTCGAAGCGGGCGAAGGACTCGGCGTAGGCGTGGGCCAGCGCCAGCTGCCCCACCGACGCCGCGGCCTGCTGCGTCGCCAGGTCCTTCGGCCTGCGGCGCAAGCCCATCGGGGCGATGCCCGCGGCGATGGCCCCCGAGGAGACCAGCACGACCTGGCCTCCGGCGGCGACCCGCTTCGCGACCGTGTCCACCAGCCCGGACAGCCGTTCGGAGTCCAGACCGCCCTCGGTGGTGGTCAACGACGACGAACCGATCTTCACCACGATCCGCTGCGCGGCCGCGACCGCCTGCCGAGTCGACGAGAGGCTCACTCGTCGTCCTCCTCGCCCCCGACGTAGCGGCCGAACTCGTCCAGCCCGCTACCGCGCCGCGCCTGCTTGGCGACCTTGCGCTCGTGCGCCGAAACCCGCTCGTCGGACTCCAGCCGCAGGTCGTGGCCGCGACGGCCGAGCACGCTGGCCATCCCGGCGGGGGTGGAGGGCTCCCAGTCGAAGGTCATGTTGCCGATGGTGACCTGGCTGCCCGGTTCGGCGCCCTGCTTGGCCAGCGCGTCCTCGACGCCCAGCTTGGCCAGCCGGTCGGCGAGGAAGCCCACGGCCTCGCTGTTGTTGAAGTCGGTCTGCCGGATCCAGCGCTCCGGCTTCTCGCCGCGCACGATGAAGGCGTCCTCGTCCTCCGGGTCGGGCTCGACGGTGAAACCACCGTCGTCGACCGCGGTCGGTCGGACGACCACGCGCGCCGGTTCGGGCTCGGGCAGCGTCTCGCGGTAGCGCTCGACCTCGGCGCCCATCGCGAAGCTCAGCTCGCGCAGGCCCTCGCGGGAGGCAGTGGAGACCTCGAAGACCGGCCAGCCGCGCTCCTCGACCTCCGCGCGCACGAAGTCGGCGAGCTCGCGGGCCTCCGGCACGTCGATCTTGTTCAGCACCACCATGCGCGGGCGGTCGGCCAGGTCGGCACCGCCCTGCTCGGCGGCCAGCGCCGGGGTGTACTCGGCGAGCTCGTTCTCCAGCGCGTCGATGTCGGACACCGGGTCGCGGCCGGGCTCCAGCGTCGCGCAGTCGACGACGTGCACCAGGACCGCGCAGCGCTCGATGTGCCGCAGGAAGTCCAGGCCCAGACCGCGGCCCTGGCTGGCCCCGGGGATCAGACCCGGCACGTCGGCTACGGTGAACACCGTCTGACCTGCGGTGACCACACCGAGGTTGGGCACCAGGGTGGTGAACGGGTAGTCGGCGATCTTGGGCTTGGCCGCCGAGAGCACCGAGATCAGCGAGGACTTGCCCGCCGAGGGGAAGCCGAGCAGGCCGACGTCGGCGACCGACTTCAGCTCCAGCACCAGCTCCAGCTCTTCACCCGGCTCGCCCAGCAGCGCGAAGCCCGGCGCCTTGCGGGCCTTGGACGCCAGCGCGGCGTTGCCCAGGCCACCGCGACCGCCGGCCGCCGCGACGAACGCCGTTCCCGGTCCGACCAGGTCGGCCAGCACCTCGCCGTCCGGGGTGAGCACCACGGTGCCGTCCGGGACCGGCAGCACCAGGTCCTCGCCCTGGGCACCGTTGCGGTGGCCGCCCTTGCCGGGCTGACCCTTCACCGCGCGCGCGTTGGGCCGGTAGTGGAAGTCGAGCAGGGTGTGCACACCGGAGTCGACGACCAGCCTGACGTCGCCGCCCTTGCCGCCGTTGCCGCCGTCCGGCCCGCCCAGCGGCTTGAACTTCTCCCTGTGCACCGAGGCGCAGCCATTTCCTCCGTCGCCCGCGGCGACGTTGATGGTCACGCGGTCAACGAACCGCGACACGAATGCCTCCAGGAAGATCAAGCCGAGCGGGAGCCCGGCGGGTAGTGCTCTTGCTTGACGATTGCAACAGCGACGGGGCGCGTGCGCTTCCCGACCGCAACGCAGGTCACCCAGGGCAACAAAAAGCGAGGGGCGGCCCGGTCATGCCGGTTTCCGCCCCTCGCCGGGAAGTTGCTGGCCTGCGTCGAGAGCCGGATCAGGCCTCGACCGGCTGCACGCTGACGGCCTTGCGGCCGCGGTAACGTCCGAACTCGACGGTACCGGCGGACAGCGCGAACAGGGTGTCGTCGTTGCCTCGGCCGACGTTCAGACCCGGGTGGAACTTCGTCCCACGCTGACGGATCAGGATCTCACCGGCCTTGACGACCTGGCCGCCGTAGCGCTTCACCCCGAGGTACTTGGGGTTCGAGTCGCGGCCGTTCCGAGAGCTGGATGCGCCCTTCTTGTGTGCCATGACTACTCAGGTCCTCACTTGTTGATGCCGGTGACCTTCACGCGGGTCAGCTTCTGACGGTGACCCTGACGCTTGTGGTAGCCGGTCTTGTTCTTGAACTTGTGGATGCGGATCTTGGGGCCCTTGGTCTGCTCGACCAGCTCGCCGGTCACCGACACCTTGGCCAGCGCGTCGGCGTCGGTCGTGACCTCGGAGCCATCGACGACCAGAACCGCCGGGAGCGCGACCTCGGAGCCCAGCTCGCCATCGAGCTTCTCGACCTGGACGACGTCCCCGACAGCCACCTTGTACTGCTTGCCGCCGGTCTTGACGATCGCGTACATGAGTCGGAAGTCTCCTGCTGCTCGGTTTCGCTAATTCACCAGTGTGCGGCGGACGTCCGCCCCACCACGGGGGCTGGGCTTCCTACCACGCCGCCGGTGCAGCGTCTCGGTGGGTTCCTGTCTCAGCAGCGAGGACCGCGCGGGGCCGCACTCGAAACAGGCGTTTAATCTCTCCGCCCGTCCGGCGGCGAGAAGTTCTCACCCATCATACAGACCAGGTTTCCGTCCCCGATCGACCGGGGCGGTACCACCAGTGCGGATCCTCGCGGACCCCGCTCTGACGGGCGAGCCGGGACAGCATAAGCGAGCTCGTCCGCGGTCGGCGAACCGCCCCGCCGCGATGGCGGTTTCCGGCCGGTTCCCCCGTTCGGCCACCGTCGTGACCTGCTCTTGCTACCGTCAGTGGCCGCCCGTGATGATCTAGGGAAACGCAGAGTGACTGACACCGCTTCGGAGACCGGCCGCCAGGCCCCCGCACCCCCGACACCGCGACTGCCCGGGCCGGCGCGCCGGTTCGGGCCGCTGCTGCTGGGGATGTCGGCCGTCGTGCCGCCGCTGATGATGCTGCGCGAGGTCCTGCGCTACCCGCAGATGCACTTCTACGACTACTGGTGGGTGCTGCTCGACATCACCGAGGCCGACGGCTCGCTGCGCCCCGAGGCCCTGCTGGGATTCCGCAACGAGCACCCGTTCGTGCTGCCGAGCCTGCTGTTCTGGCTCAGCGCCCGCTTCGGCCACGGCCTCAACCAGCCGCTCGGGCTGGTGGTGCTGGCGATGGGCGTGGGATGCGTGCTGCTGGTGGCGGTGATGCTGCCGAAGCACCTCAACGCCTGGCAGCGCGCCGGCCTGGTCGCGGCCAACTCGACGCTGGTGTTCAACCCGCACGGCATCCACAACTACGTGCGCTCGATGAGCGGCGCCTCGTGGATCCTGGCGATGCTGCTGGTCCTGGGCGCGCTGCTGGCGATGCACCGGGAGCGCCGGATGATCGCGGTGGTGCTGGGCCTGCTGGCCTCGATCAGCTACGGCACCTCGTTCGCCGTGTGGCCCGCGCTGGCGCTGGTGGCCTGGCTGCGCGGCGACCGGCGGAAGTGGATCGCGACCCCGCTGGTGGTCGGGGTCGTGGTGGTGGCGGCGTGGCTGGTGCTGCGCGGGCCGCAGGGCGGCGGCGGGAGCTCGCCGACCGACGATCCGGCGCAGGCGCTGCTGGCCGGGCTGAGCATGCTCGGCATGGTGTGGACCGGCACCGAACCGTCGGTCGCGCTGCTGGCCGGTGTGGCGGGCCTGGGCGTGCTGGTGCTGCACGCGCACCAGACCGAGTCCGAGCGGCGGATCGCCGCGCCCTGGTGGGGGCTGGCGCTGTACGCGCTGGGCTGCGCGGTGATGATCTCCGGTTCGCGGGCGGCGTTCGGCGAGTCGGCCGGGCTGCAGAGCCGCTACAACAGCATGACCGCGGCGCTGTGGATCGCGGTGCTGGTCATCGTGGTCGCCTGGGCTCGCTGGCCGCGGTTCCGCGCGGTCGCGGTGGGCGGCACGGTGCTGGCCACGGTCGCGCTCGGCGCGCCGATGGCGCAGAGCGTGCGGGCCGACGCGCCCACCCAGCAGCTGCTGGCGGTGGCCGCGCGGGTCGGGCACCCCGACGCCTTCACCGATCGCTTCCCGTCGCCGCAGCAGCTGCTGCCCCGGCTGCAGGCGCTCGGGCACTACCCCTTCTCCCCCGAGTTCTCGCTGGGCTGCCCGGACGGGCTCGACGTCGGCGACCGGGTCAGCACCGCCCACTGGCGCACGCCCAGCGTCGACTCGCTGCGCGAACCGCGCCCGGACGGCCGCGACGTCGTGCTCAACGTCGAGACCGACCAGGTCCAGGGCGGCGCGCGGATGCTCAAGGGCTGGGCGATCTCCGGCATCGAACGCGCTCGCTGCGTGGCCGTGCTCGACCAGACCGGCACCGTCGTCGGCGGTGGCGTGGTCGACATCCCGCGCTCGGACGCCGAGGCGGCCACGCCCGGCATCGAGAGCGGCCTCGGGTTCCAGGCCGTGGCTCCCGCCCAGCCGGGCGCGCTGCGCGTGGCCCTCCAGTTCCCCGACGGCTGGTGGATCCGGCCGCTCACCGAGAAACCGCAGGTGGCGCGATGAGCATCCCGGAAGTGTCGCTGCTGGCGCCGGCCAAGGACGAGCGCGACAGCCTGCCGAAGCTCTTCGCCGAGATCACCGAGGCGATGTCCGCCCAGCACCGCGAGTGGGAACTGCTCGTCGTCGACGACGGCAGCACCGACGACAGCTGGCGGATCATCACCGAGCACTCCGAGCGGGACCCGCGGATCCGGGGCATCCGGCTGCGCCGCAACTTCGGCAAGGCGGCCGCGCTGGCCGCCGGGGTCGCCGAGCTGCGCGGCGAGCTCGTGGTCACCCTCGACGCCGACCTGCAGGACGACCCGGCCGAGATCCCCCGGCTGCTGGCCGAGCTGGACGACGGAGCGGACCTGGTCAGCGGGCACAAGGCGCAGCGCAAGGACCCGCTGGGCAAGCGGCTGCCGTCGAAGGTGTTCAACTGGGTCACCGGCCTGATCACCGGGCTGCGGCTGTCGGACCACAACTGCGGGCTGAAGGCCGCGCGCACCGAGGTGTACCGGCGGGTTCCGCTGTACGGGGAGCTGCACCGCTACATCCCGGCGCTGGCGCACCAGCTCGGCTACCGGGTGGTGGAGCGGACGGTCAACCACCGGCCCCGGCAGCACGGGGTGTCCAAGTACGGGCTCGAGCGCTACGCGCGGGGTGCGCTGGACCTGCTCACCGTGATGGCCCTGACCCGCTACGGACGTCGCCCGGCGCACCTGTTCGGCGGGCTCGGGATGCTGGCGGGAACGCTGGGGACTCTGGTGCTGTGCTACCTGACCGGGGTGTGGTTGTTCACCGAGGAGTCGATTGGAACCCGTCCACTTCTCACTCTCGGCATACTGCTGGAGATCTTCGGAGTTCAGATGATCTCGCTGGGTCTTCTGGCGGAACTCGTGCTGCACCGAACAGGCCGAGAACACGACGTGACGGTGCTGGTCACGGAGCAAACCCGAAATTCCGCGCACCACGCTTCGTGACCAAACATTTCAATTGGGAACACAGCGCGGTAACGGGCTCCTGACAAAGCCATTGCCCATTACCTGACGCATTTGCGAAATAGTCCGGGGGGCGGCAGAACACACCCAGTCATCGGCCGTAGGGTCTCCCCCGTGCAGCAAGAGTCGGCGAAGAAATTGCGGCTGCTCGCCTCGCTCCTCGGGCTGGTCGGCACCGTGTTGGCGCTACTGGTTCCGTTCCTCCCCGTCAACCACAAGGTGGGGACGTTGCGATGGCCGACAGCGGAAGGAACCAGATCGGTTTCGGCCCCACTGGTGACCTACGAACCGGTGTGGCTGGACGCGAAGATCCCGTGCGTCTCCGCGCGGAGCCTCGACGCGCGCACCGAAGGCCCCGGGTTGCTGCTGAGCACCAACTCGCCCGATTCCGACTCCGGTCAGCTCACCGGCCTGGTGATGCAGGTCGACGACGGCCAGGCGCTGCTCTACAACAAGGGCCAGCAGGTCGGCACCACAACGCTGCCCGCCGGTGACTGCACCGTGAAGGTGCGCGCCGACGCCGGGGGCACCACCGCCACGGTCGGCAAGGAGCGCTGGGTCCACCTGACCGGCGACCAGCGCCCGCAGCTGACCGGGATCTACTCGAACCTGGACAACACCCGCGACGACGTGCGCGGACTGGACTTCCAGGCGCGCGTGGACAACCGGTTCAGCTCCTGGGCCACGCCGCTCAAGACGGTCGTCATCGCACTGACCCTGGCCTCGTTCATCGGCTCGGTGCTGTGCCTGCGCCGCTTGGACGCGCTGGCCGGTCGCCGCGCGCCGCGACTGGCGCCGCGCCGCTGGTGGCGGCCGACGCTGCGCGACGCCTCGGTGTTCGCCGCGCTGGGCATCTGGTGGCTGATCGGGGCGATGACCTCCGACGACGGCTACGTGCTGAGCATGGTGCGTTCGGAGCAGAGCGCCGGCTACGTCAGCAACTACTACCGCTGGTTCGCCAACCCGGAATCGCCGTTCGGCTGGTTCTACGAGGTCTACTCGCTGTGGGTGCGGGTCTCGACCGCGACCCCGTGGGTCCGGTTGCCCGCGCTGCTGATGGGCATCATCAGCTGGCTGCTGATCTCCCGCGAAGTCCTGCCCAGGCTGGGGCAGCAGGTGCGGCGCTCCAACGCCGCCGGCTGGGCCGCCGCCGCGGTGTTCCTCGCCTTCTGGCTTCCCTACAACAACGGTCTGCGCGCCGAGCCGGTCGTGGTGCTGTTCTCGCTGCTGGCGCTGTGCGCCGTCGAGCGCGCCGTGGCCACCGAGCGGCTCACGCCCGCCGCGCTGGGCCTGGTCGCCGCCGCGCTGTCGGTCGGCGTCAACCCGCACGGCCTGATCGCCGTGCTGCCCTACGTCGCCGGGTTCAAACCGCTGCACCGGATGGTGCGCAAGCGGGCGCAGGAGTTCGGCTGGCTGCCGGTGCTGGCGCCGCTCGCCGCGTCCGGGCTCGTGATCCTCACGCTGGTGTTCTACGACCAGACGTGGCGCTCGGTGATGGACGCGATGGAGCTCAAGACGACCTTCGGCCCCAACGGGCACTGGTACGAGGAGCTCAGCCGCTACCTGCTGCTGTTCAGCGAGAGCCCGGACGGTTCGCTGAGCCGCCGCTTCCCGGTGCTGCTGGTGATCCTGTGCGTGGCGACCTGCGCGGTCGTGCTGCTGCGCCGCGGCCGGATCCGCGGTGCGGCGCTGGGCCCGAGCCGGCGGCTGCTGGCGGTGGCCGCGATGTCCTTCGCGGTGCTGGCGCTCACGCCCACCAAGCACACCCACCACTTCGGCATCTTCGCCGCGGTCGGTGGCGCGCTGGCGGCGCTCACGGCGCTGGCCACCAGCACCACGGTGCTGCGCTCGCGGCGCAACCGGATGGCGTTCGTGACCGGGCTGCTGGTGATCCTGGCGTTCGCGGCGACCGGCCCGAACGCCTGGTGGTACGTGTCCGGTTGGGGCGTCCCGTGGTTCGACAAGCCGCCGTCGATCAAGGGCTACAAGGCCAGCACGATGATCCTGGTGCTGGCGGCGGTGACGGCCATCATCGCCGTGGTCGAGCACCTGCGGATCGACGAGAACAACCCGAAGGTCGTCGACGAGAGCTGGGAGAGCAAGGAGAAGCGCAACATCGCGTTGCGCTGGGGCACCGCACCGCTGTCGGTCCTGTGCGCGCTGCTGGTGCTCGGCGAGCTCGCCGCGTTCGGCAAGGGCATCGTCGAGCAGGGGTCGAGCTACACGCTGGCCACCGACAACATCAAGCAGCTCACCCAGCAGAGCTGCGGTCTGTCCGACTCGGTCGGGGTGGAGACCAACCCGCGCGAGGGCGTGCTGAAGGCCTCCGCGCAGCAGCCGACGGTGGCCGCCCCCGCCCAGCGACCCGACCTGAAGCTGCCGCCGCAGCGGTTGGCCAACCAGGAGAACGCCCAGCAGTACCTGCAGCCCAAGCAGGTGGGCTTCAACGACCCGGGTGTGCCGCCGTCCGACGAATCCTCGCCGGACGCGCCGAACTGGCGCCCGCCGAACCAGTTTGGCGGCCCGGAGGCACCGGTGTGGGGCAGCTACGACGAAGCCGGTCAGGGCACCGGTGAGCTGCGCACTCCCTGGTACGACATCGCGGAGGAGGCCAAGGCCGGCAAGCTGCCGGTGGCGATCAGCATCGCCGGCGCCGAGACGGGTGCCAACCAGGTCTACTTCGAGCTGGGCAAGGACACGCCGCAGGGCTTCCAGGTGACCAGCCGCTACACGGTCCTGCAGGGTCCGCCGCCGGGCTGGCGCGAGCACCGCTACATGCTCGGCGAGGAGGCCGAGGGCGCCACGAAGCTGCGGATGGTGATCGTCGACCAGTCCCTGGGCCAGACCGGCTGGCTGGCGGTCTCGGCGCCGCGCGTGCCGAAGCTGACGCAGCTCACGCAGTTCGTCGGCGACGACCCGACGTTCGTGGAGTGGCCCGCCGGGCTGGTGCACCCGTGCCTGGAGATCTCCGGGCTGTACAACGGCATCGCCGAGATCCCGAAGTTCCGGGTCAGCGCGGGCGAAGAGGTCCGGGGCATCGGCGAGGGCTGGTCCTCGCCGGATGCCGGCGGGTCGTTCGGCTGGATGACGGTGTCCTCCAGCGTCCGCAACCTGCCGACGTACCTGACCAACGATCCGCAGAAGGACTGGGGCTCGCTGTACCAGGTGCACCCCTACAGCCCGGACGCGCTGCCGGCCTCGAAGGCCCTGGAGCTGCACACCGAGACCCACTCCGGTCTCTGGTCGCCGGGCCCGCTCACCCAGGGCCTGGACCTGCCGGGGGACATGCCCAGCTCCGACGACAGGACGGACATCCCCAACTTCAGCACGGACCAGAACTGACCTGCGGGCCTCACCCGGGCACGGGGTGTCGAAATTCGCGCGAAATTGGAGTCCGAACTCCGGGAGTCGAAATTCGCGCGAAGTTCGAAGGCGCCCCGCTGTCCGGGTGACACCGCATACTTCGGGCATGGGGTACTGGGAGCGCGTTCCCGGGGCGGAGCTCCGGGGGATCGTGTCCTGCGTCTGGGGACACGGGGACGATCTCGCCGGCGGTTCGCAGCTGGTCGTGCCCGACGCGTGCGTGGACCTGATCTGGCGCGCGGGCCGGGTTGAGGCGGTGGGGCCTGACACCCGGGCCTGGGTCTCCGAGCTGGACGCCGGGCAGCCGATCTTCGGGATCCGGGCTGCCCCGGGAATGGCGCGCTCGTTGCTGGGCGTGCCCGCTGGGGAGGTGCGGGACCTCCGTCTGGACGCCGCCGAGCTGTGGGGCGCTGAGATGCGGGACCTAGGCGAGGCGATCGGAGAGCGGCCGGAACTCGCACCGGTGATGCTGGAGGACTTCGCCCGGCGCCGGCTGACCGAGTGGGCACCGGACCCGGCCGTGGCGGCCGCCGTGTCCGCGCTGGACGTGGCGCAGCCGCCTTCGATCTCCGCCCTGGCCCACCGGATCGGGGTGTCCGAGCGGCAGTTGCGGCGGCGGATCGGCGACGCCGTCGGGTACGGGCCGCAGACTCTGGTCGGCGTGCTGCGGTTCCAGCGGACCGCGCGCAGCGGAGGGCGGGAGCCGCTCGCCGACCTCGCCCACCGCTGCGGCTACGCCGACCAAGCCCACCTGACCAGGGAGTTCCGCAAGCTCGCCGGCACGACGCCGAAGCGCTACTTCGCCTCGTCGTAGGCCTTCAGCACCCGCAGCGCGTCGAGCGCCACCCGGGGCCTGCCCTCCAGCGCGGTGCTGGGAGACCACTCCAACCAGTGGATCGGCCAGCCGCCGTCCTCGCGCTGCTGCGCCGCGAGGTGGTCCAGTCCCCGCTCGATCTCGGCATCGGTGAACCACTCCCGCGCCAGGCTCGTCGGGCTCGCCGCGTAGTCGCAGACCCCGGGGATCTCGCCGGGGGCGTAGCCCGGCGCCACCTGGGCCCGCTCCGGGTGCTCCGGGTCGAGCAGCACGTACCCGGCCGCGCGGATCAGCCCCCCGATCCGCTCCGCCGCGTCGCGGGCCCGCCCCCGGTCCGGCACGTGGTCGAGGAACGCGATCGCTGCGATCGCCTCGTACGGGTGCGTCCCGGTCAGCGCGTCGATGTTCTTCCAGCAGAACTCGGTGGCTCCGGCCAGCCACGGGTGCTCGACGCCGTTCTTGTGCAGCACCCCGGCCAGCAGCGCGGTGGACAGCAGCACGCCCTCGGGTTCCTCGGCGACCGGGATCCACGGCGCGTGCGGGTAGTCGCGCAGCCGGACGTCGCCGCCGGGCACGCCGCCGTCCGGGCGGGTGATGGTGGTGAGGTGGTCGCAGATCGCCGGGGCTTCCTCGGCGCAGAGGCCGATCTCGTCCAGGATCACCAGCGCCGTCCAGGTCTGCAGCGGCTGGCTGATCGGCCCGCGCGCATCCGGTTCCAGCCCGTAGCCGTAGCCGCCGTCGGCGCAGCGGTAGGCCTCCAGCGCGGTGCGCACCGGCTCGGCCGTTCCCCCGGTGTGGAGGTGTTCGAAGCGGCGTTGTTCCAGCACCCGAGCCGTGAGCCAGATGAAGCGCTCGGCGTCGGCCAGGCGCTGCGGTGTGCAACGAGTCATGCCGCCGACGCTAGACGGAAATGGCCGACCCGTTCTTGAACGGATCGGCCATTTCCGGTGCTTGCTCGGGTCAGCCCTCGACGGGCGGGCCGGACGGGCGCGAGACCGCGCGGCGACGCACCCGGCGCGCCGGGGCGGCCGGCTCGATGTTGGCCAAGCCGTCCTCGGCCGACTTCGGCTCAGCGGGCTTGGACACCACGAGCGGCTGGGCTGGGGCACCCGCGCTGCCCGCGGACCGGACGGCCTTGCGGCGCGGACGGGCGCCGTTGGCGGACTCCTGCGGCTCCGGCTGCTTCTCGACCGGGGCCTTCGGGGCCTCGCTGACCTGCGGCTTCGCCTCAGCGACCGGCTCGGGCTGCTTGGCGGGCTCGGGCTTGGCCGTCTCTGGCTCGGGCTGCTTGGCGGGCTCGGGCTCGGCGGGCTTGGCCTCGACGGGAGCGGGCTCGGGCTTCGGCTCCGGCTTGCGCTCCTCGACCTTGGGCTCCGCCTTCGGCTCGGGCTTGCTCTCCTGCTTCGGCTCCGGCTTGGAGTCGGCCTTCGCCTCGGCCTTCGGCTCCGCCTTCTGCTCGGCCTTCACCTCGGGAGCCTGCTGCTGCTCGGCGTCCTGCTGCTTGCCGCGGTTGCGGTTGCGCCGGCCACCGCCGCCGTTGCCGCCACCGTTCTGGCCGTTGCCGCCACCGCCGCCGTGCTGGTGGTTGATCGGCTCGGTGGAGACCATCAGCCCGCGCCCGCGGCAGTGCTCGCAGGTGCTGCTGTAGGCCTCCAGCAGGCCGGTGCCGACCCGCTTCCGGGTCATCTGCACCAGGCCCAGCGAGGTCACCTCGGCCACCTGGTGGCGGGTGCGGTCCCGGCCCAGGCACTCGGTGAGGCGGCGCAGCACCAGGTCGCGGTTGGACTCCAGCACCATGTCGATGAAGTCGATGACGATGATGCCGCCGATGTCGCGCAACCGGAGCTGGCGGACGATCTCCTCCGCGGCCTCCAGGTTGTTGCGGGTGACCGTCTCCTCCAGGTTGCCCCCGGAGCCGGTGAACTTGCCGGTGTTGACGTCGATCACCGTCATGGCCTCGGTGCGGTCGATGACCAGGTAACCGCCGGAGGGCAGCCAGACCTTGCGGTCCAGGGCCTTGGCGATCTGCTCGTTGATCCGCTTCTCGTGGAAGACGTCGTTCTTGCCGACGTGCTTCTCCAGCCGCGAGGCCAGGTCGGGCGCCACGTGCTGGACGTAGGCCTCGATGGTCTCCCACGCGTCGTTGCCCTGGACGGTCATCGACGAGAAGTCCTCGGTGAACAGGTCGCGGACGACCTTGATCAGCAGGTCGGGCTCCTCGTAGAGCAGCTGCGGGGCGTTGGCGCCGGGGGTCTCGGCCTTCTCCTTGATGACCTCCCACTGCGCCTGCAGTCGCCGAACGTCGCGGTCGAGGGCTTCCTCGCTGGTGCCCTCGGAGGCGGTGCGGATGATCACGCCGGCGTTCTCCGGCACGATCCTTTTGAGGATCTCCTTGAGCCGCTTGCGCTCGTTGTCGGGCAGCTTGCGGCTGATGCCGGTGGCGCCGCCACCCGGCACGTAGACCAGGAACCGGCCCGGCAGGCTGATCTGGGTGGTCAGGCGCGCGCCCTTGTGACCGACCGGGTCCTTGGTGACCTGCACCAGGACGCTGTCACCGGTCTGCAGGGCCTGCTCGATGCGACGGGCCTTGCCCGCCAGCCCGGCGGCGTCCCAGTCGACCTCACCGGCGTAGAGGACCGCGTTGCGGCCCCGGCCGATGTCGACGAAGGCGGCTTCCATGCTGGGCAGCACGTTCTGCACACGGCCCAGGTAGACGTTGCCGACCAGCGAGCCGGAGCCCGACGAGGTCACGAAGTTCTCGACGAGGACGTTGTCCTCGAGCACCGCGATCTGGGTCTGGTCGCCGTTCTGGCGGACCACCATCTTGCGGTCCACCGACTCGCGGCGGGCCAGGAACTCCGACTCCGAGAGAACCGGTGCGCGGCGGCGACCGGCCTCGCGGCCGTCCCGGCGGCGCTGGCGCTTGGCCTCCAGGCGGGTCGAGCCCTTGACTGCGCGGACCTCGTCGTCGCTGGAGTCCTGCCGCGAGGTGGACTCGGGCGCGGGCTCGCGGACGTGCACGACGGTGTTCGGCGGGTCGTCCTCGCGGGTGCCGCTCTCGTCGTCGGACGAGCCCTTGCGGCGACGGCGGCGACGGCGACGGCGGCTGCCCTCGCCCTGGCCCTCGGCATCACCGGACTGCTCGTCGGAGGACTCCTCCGAGCTCTCACCCGAGGTCTCGGTCTTGGTGGCCTCGGACTGGTTGTCCTCAGCTCCGTCCTCGCCACCGCTGTCGTTGTCGGAGTCGGCGCCACGACCGCGGCCGCGGCCGCGACGGCCGCGACGGCGACGGCGGCGGCTGCCGGAGTCGCTCGAGTCGTCGTCGCCCTCGGCGGACTCGGCCTGCTCCTCGTCGGAGGAGCTGGTCTCGGCCGCTGCGGGTTCCTCGGCGGGCGCGGGTGCCGCTTCGGCCTCGGCCTCGGCCTCGGGCTCGGCCGCCGGGCGCTGCGCCGGCGGCTGCGGGGCCAGGAACATGGCCTCCGGAGCCGCGAACAGCGGCGTCAGGCCACCGGCCGAGGAGTCCTGCGAGTCGGAGGCCGGAGCCGGGGCGAAGTCGGCGGCGGGCACCGCAGCGCTCTGCTCGGTCCCGGCCGGCTCAGCCGTCTCCTCCGGTGCGGGTTCCTCCGACGCGGGGGCGGCCTCGGCCGCTTCCGCGCCGTCGTCGGCGACCATCTCCGGGTTCAGCGCCTGCACGACGCGCAGCGCCACGTCCCGGTTGATGTTCGACTGCGCGCTGCGGACCGGCTCGCCGATCTCGTCGAGCGCCTTGATGACCTCCCGGCTGCTGGCGCCCAGCAGCTTGGCCAGCGCGTGCACCCTGAGCTTCGCGGGCAGCTCGATCGTGCCCTGCTCCTCTTGGGTGGGTGTGGGCGATTGCCCGCTGGCGTTGTTCCCAGCGGGCGTGTCCATGTTCAACATCCAGCTCCTCCGCCCCCGGGCGCGTCCGGGTGGACGCGGCCGCACAGAGGCATGTGCGATCTTTTAGTTTCCGCCGCCCGCGGGCGACGGCAATTCTTCGTGGTCCCTCCGCCCCGGTCCTGCAGGCCGGGAAGCCGTACGGCGGGTCGACGACGTCACGCCGTCCGTCACCCGGCCGCGGGCTCTCCCGCCGGAGTCCGGTCGCCGCCTGAGTCCTGGGCCAACGGGTCGGCTATGCCTCCCCCGTCGTCGAGCCGACCCTGTTCCAGCCGGGTCGCGCTCGCGGCGTCCGACGGTGCCAGACCGGCGACGACACGCAGGGCGCTCAGTACGTCGTCGGGTCGTACGACGGGTGTTGTCTGCCGCACGACCGTTACGAGTATCCCATACGGTGCGGACGCCTCGGGCCAATCGTCCACCCGGGCGGTCGCGTCGCGTTTTTGATCACGCTGCGCAATCGGCCGAGGACCTTCCTGGACCTCGGCGCTGAGCAGCGCGGCACGGGCGTCGATGGTGCGCCTGCCGTCCTTGGTCATGCGCTCGACCAGGGCGGTTTCGGCCGCCATCAGCTGCTCGGCCGCCTGGCGCAGCTCGTCCACTCCGGTGCCGGGCACGTCGATGCGCCACTTGCTGACCTCGAGCCGGTCCGCGAGCGCTCCCGGGCGCGCCTCCACGGCCGTGAGCAGGTCGATCCCGTCCGGCAGGGCAGCGTCCAGCTCGGCGCGCAGCGCCTCGGGCTCGACGCGTTCGACTAACTGCAGCTCGACGTACTCGGCCTCGCTCGACACGCCCGTGGGCACGGCTCCGGCCCAGGACACCTTCGGGTGCGGGCTGAAGCCCTGGGAGTAGGCCATCGGGACGCCGGCCCGGCGCAGCGCGCGCTCGAAGGTGCGCGCCACGTCGCGGTGCGAGGTGAACCGCAGCCTGCCCCGTTTGGCGTAGCGCAGGCGCAGCTTCTGCACCGGCGGCGCCGAAGGATTGGGGTGATCTCGCCGACTCAGAATGCCTCCCCGACCATGATCGTCACCGCCGGTCCCCCAGGACCGCTCACGACGACGATGCTTGCTTGCTCAACCGCGCGGTGACAACACCTCGCGGGAAGTCTCCGACCCAGACCGTACCCGGCCGACGGTTTCCCGCACGTTCGTGCGCCACCGTGCGGCCGTGCGCGAACGTGCAGGTCAGCCGTTGGTGAACGCGGGATTCTGCACCGGCGAGCCCTGTCCGACCGGCGAGATCGGCAGCAGTTTTCGCCCGGTCGGGCCGACCTCGATGTCGGTGCCCATCGTCGGGCACACGCCGCAGTCGAAGCACGGCGTCCACCGGCAGTCGTCCTGCTCGCGGGCGTCGAGGGCGTCCTGCCAGTCCGCCCACAGCCACTCCTTGTCCAGCCCGGAGTCCAGGTGGTCCCAGGGCAGGATCTCGCCCTCGGTGCGCTCGCGGGTGGTGAACCAGGCCAGGTCCACGCCCAGCTCGGCGAGCTCGGACTCAGCGCAGTCAACCCAGCGCTCGTAGGAGAAGTGCTCGTTCCAGCCGTCGAACCGGCCGCCCTCGCGCCACACCCGCTCGACGACCCGGCCCAGCCGGCGGTCGCCGCGCGAGAGCAGGCCTTCGATCAGCGAGGGCTTGCCGTCGTGGTAGCGCATGCCGATGTTGCGGCCCAGCGAGCGATCCGTGTTGATCGCCTCGCGGAGCTTGCGCAGCCGGTCGTCGATGGTGTCGGGATCGGTCTGCGAGGCCCACTGGAACGGGGTGTGCGGTTTGGGCACGAACCCGCCGATGGAGATCGTGCACCGGATGTCCTTGCGGCCCGACGCCTCGCGACCTGCGCGGATGACCTCCTTGGCCATCTCGGCGATCTGCAGGACGTCGGAGTCCTCCTCGGTGGGCAGGCCGCACATGAAGTACAGCTTGACCTGCCGCCAGCCGTTGGCGAAGGCCGCCGAGACGGTGCGGATCAGGTCTTCCTCGGAGACCATCTTGTTGATCACCCGGCGGATCCGCTCGCTGCCGCCCTCGGGCGCGAAGGTCAGCCCGGAACGGCGGCCGTTGCGGGACAGCTCGTTGGCCAGGTCGATGTTGAACGCGTCGACTCGGGTCGACGGCAGCGACAGGCCGGTGTTGGTGCCCTCGTAGCGGTCGGCGAGGCCCTTGGTGACCTCGGCGATCTCGGAGTGGTCGGCGGAGGACAGCGACAGCAGCCCGACCTCCTCGAACCCGGTGTTCTCCAGACCGCGCTGGACCATCTCGCCGATGCCCTCGATGGAGCGCTCCCGCACCGGACGGGTGATCATCCCGGCCTGGCAGAAGCGGCAGCCGCGGGTGCAGCCGCGGAAGATCTCCACGCTCATCCGCTCGTGCACGCTCTCGGCGAGCGGGACCAGCGGCTGCTTCGGGTACGGCCAGTCGTCGAGCTCCATCGTGGTGCGCTTGAACACCCGGTACGGGGCGCGCTCCTGGTTGGGCACGACCTCGGAGATCGCGCCGTCCTCGCCGTAGGAGACGTCGTAGAACTTGGGGACGTAGACGCCGCCGGACTCGGCCAGCCGCAGCAGCAGCTCGTCGCGGCCACCCGGGCAGCCCTCGTCCTTCCAGCGCCGGATGGCCTCGGTGATCTCCAGGACGGCTTCCTCGCCGTCACCCAGCACGGCCGCGTCGAGGAAGTCGGCGATCGGCTCCGGGTTGAACGCGGCGTGCCCGCCGGCCAGCACGATCGGGTGGTCGTCGGTGCGGTCCACCGCGTGCAGCGGGATGCCCGCCAGGTCCAGCGCGCTGAGCAAGTTGGTGTAGCCGAGCTCGGTGGCGAAGCTGACGCCGAGGACGTCGAAGGCGCCCACCGGCCGGTGCGCGTCCACGGTGAACTGCGGGATGCCGTGCTCGCGCATCAGCTCTTCGAGGTCCGGCCACACCGCGTAGGTGCGCTCGGCGAGCACGTCGTCCTGCTCGTTGAGGACCTCGTAGAGGATCTGAATGCCCTGGTTGGGCAGCCCGACCTCGTAGGCGTCGGGATACATCAGGCACCACCGCACGGTGGTGTCCTCCCACGCCTTCACGGTCGAGTTGAGCTCGCCGCCCACGTACTGCACGGGCTTGGAAACCCGCGGCAGCAAGGGCTCCAACCTGTCGAAAACGGACTCCACAGCCACGCGACCAGGGTAGAGGTCCCCCGACCGAGCGCCGAGCGGGGGCGATTTCCAGCCGGGTCGCGGTTCGGAAGCACCCCCGCGAGCGGCGCAGCCGCGAGGTGTGAAACCCACCCTCGCAGCCTGCACCGCCGCGGGTTCTGACACGTCGTCTGGCGAGTACGCCGCGACGCCGCGCATCGACATACTCAAGGAGTGGCGCACGGAGTCCAGACGGCGTGTCAGGTTCCGCTACCCGCACCGCCAAGCAAGGCGACCACGGATACCAGTGTCAGGCGCTCAGGTCGGGGAACCAGAGCTTGAGTTCGCGGGCCGCCGACTCCGGGGAGTCCGAGCCGTGGACCAGGTTGTACTGGACCTCCAGGCCGAAGTCGCCGCGGA
This sequence comes from Saccharopolyspora mangrovi, assembly GCF_035320975.1. Lineage (NCBI taxonomy): Bacteria > Bacillati > Actinomycetota > Actinomycetes > Pseudonocardiales > Pseudonocardiaceae > Saccharopolyspora > Saccharopolyspora mangrovi. The sequence continues at coordinate 205,020 of NZ_JAWLNX010000006.1, forward strand.
TGGAGCCCGGGGCGGCCTTCTCGACCGGGTCGGTACCGCCGGCCAGCTGGCGGAAGGCCGCGATGGCCTTCGGGCCCTCGACGCAGGCCGCCACGACCGGACCACCGGTGATGAACTCGATCAGGCTCTCGAAGAACGGCTTGCCGTCGTGCTCGGCGTAGTGCTGCTCGGCGAGCTGGCGGTCGACGTTCTTGAGCTCCAGCGCGACCAGCTTCAGGCCCTTGCGCTCGATCCGGCTGATGACCTCGCCGACGAGGCCCCGCTCGACGCCGTCGGGCTTGACCAGCACCAGAGTGCGCTCGCTCACGTTCTCTCTCCTCACGTCACGGTTGCGCCAGGCGCGAAGACCCAGCGCCCGAATTGACCGCAAGCGTATCGACGCAGGTGAACCCGCTACTCCCCGGGCCCGAATCGATCACGCCTCCGCGGCGGTCACACGATTCCAATGGAAATCAGGTCCCCGACCTTCCACTGAAATCAGGTCCCCGACTTCCATTGAAATCGGGTGGGTGGGCCTCAGCGCCGGGGGTCGAGGGTCTTGGCCCAGAGGGAGGTGCCCTGCTGGTCGCGGATGTCGACGGTGAGCTGGCCGGTCTCGCCGTCGATGTTGACCTCGCCGAAGTGCTGGAAGCCCTCCAGCGGCGACGCTCCCTGGCGAGTCGGCGCGCTGACGAAGGCGACCTCCGGGCCGAAGGTCGGGTCCATCTCGCTGGGGCCGAAGGCACCGGCGTGCAGCGGTCCGGAGACGAACTCCCAGAACTCGTCGAAGCCGCTGAACGCGGCGCGCTCCGGCGAGTAGTTGATCGCCGCCGAGTAGTGCACGTCGGCGGTCATCCAGACGACGTTGCGCACCTGGCGGCGGCTGATCTCCTGCAGCACCCGGGCCAGTTCCGACTCACGGCCGTTGGGCGCGCCCGGCAGGCCGTTGGCGACGGCCTCGATGTTGTCCCCGTCGGGGACGATGATGCCGATCGGCATGTCCGAGGCGATGACCTTCCAGGTCGCGCGGGACTTCGTCAGCTCCTCGACCAGCCAGCGGGCCTGCGCGTCGCCGAGGACGCGCTCCGGCGCGGTGCCCGGCGAGTTCGGGTCCCGGTAGCTGCGCATGTCCAGGACGAACACGTCCAGCAGCGGGCCGTGCGAGACCTTCCGGTACACGCGGCCGTCGACGGCGTCGGTCTTGCGGACCGGCTGCCACTCGTGGAACGCCTGGAACGCGCGCTGGGCCAGCACGTCCACGCGCTTCTCGGTGTAGGCGTCGTTGTCCAGGACCTCGCCCGGGTACCAGTTGTTGGTGACCTCGTGGTCGTCCCACTGGACCAGCTGCGGCACGTTCGCGGCGAAGGCGCGCACGTTCTCGTCGAGCAGGTTGTAGGCGAACTGCCCCCGGTACTCGGCGAGGGTTTCGGCGACCTTGGACTTCTCCGGGGTGACGACGTTGCGCCAGACCCGGCCGTCGGGCAGCGTCACCGACTCCTTCAGCGGACCGTCGGCGTAGACCGTGTCACCGCTGTGCAGGAAGAAGTCCGGCTCGCGCTCGGCCATCGCGCGGTAGATCGTCATGCCGCCGATGTCGGGGTTGATGCCCCAGCCCTGGCCGACGACGTCTCCCGACCACAGGAACCGCACGTCGCCGCGATCCTGCCGCACCGTCCGGAAGCTGCCGGTCAGGTTCTCGCTTGCCACCCGGCCGTCGAGGTCCTCGGCGGTGACCCGGTAGTGCACCTCGCGGCCCGCCGGGAGCCCGGAAAGCAGCAGCTCACCGGTGCCGTCGGTGTCCGGGGTCAGCTCCGGGCCGGGGATGCGCAGCGCGTCGCGGAAGTCCGGGCGGCCGGAGATCTCGACGAACATCCGGGACGGGCGGTCGGCGCGGGTCCACACCACCGCTCCGTCCGGGCGCGGGTCGCCCAGCTGCACTCCGTGGGTCAGCACGGGACGGCCGGAGCGCGCGAACGCGGTGCCCGGCAGCAGTGCGCCGGCGGTGAGCAGGCCGGCACCGGTGGCGCCGCGGCGCAGCAGCTCGCGGCGAGTCAGGTTCTCGGGGGTCATGAACCCGGTTGTATTCCGGCGAGACCGCGCGGCGCTCACCACAGGTGAACGGGCAGGTGAAACTTCGGTGTTCAAACGCCCCACCCGCGCGGGCCCTGGTGCGAGCCCGGCCGGAGCGCTAGCTTCACGGCCGAACCGACTGGCCGGTCTGACGAGGAGGTCATGATGCGCGCCGCCGTGCACACCGCCGCCAACGAACCGCTGCGGATCGAGCAGCTGGACGATCCGACGCCGAAGGCCGGTGAGGTCGCCATCGACGTGCGCTCCTGCGGCGCCTGCCACAGCGACCTGCACGTGATCAAGTGCGAGCTGCCGTTCCCGACCCCGGCCGTGCTCGGTCACGAGGTCGCCGGGGTGGTCTCCGAGCTCGGTCCCGGCGTCAGCGGGCTGTCGGTGGGCGACCCGGTCGTGACCAGCTTCATCATGCCGTGCGGCCAGTGCTGGCAGTGCTCGCGCGGCAACGAGGAGATCTGCGAGCGGTTCTTCCGGTTCAACCGCGCCCAGGGCAAGCTCTACGACGACGACACGCGACTGCACCGGCCCGGCGGCGAGCCGGTCTGGATGTACTCCCAGGGCGGCATGGCCGAGCGCTGCGTGACCCCGGTGACCTCGGTGTACCGGGTTCCCGACGGGGTCGAGCTCGCCGACGTCGCCTCGGTCGGGTGCTCGACGATGACGGCCTACGGCGCGCTGCGGCACGCGGCGAACGTGCAGGTCGGCGACACCGTGGCGGTGGTCGCGGCGGGCGGCGTCGGCTCGGCGCTGATCCAGCTGGCGGCGGTGTTCGGCGCGTCGATGATCATCGCGGTGGACATCAACGAGGACAAGCTCGCGGGCGCCCGCGAGCTCGGCGCCACGCACGTGGTGAACTCGTCCGAAGTGGACGCTCCCGCGGTGATCCGCGAGCTGACCGGCGGACGCGGCGTGGACGTCGCCTTCGAGGCGCTGGGCGCGGTTCCGACGTTCAACGTCGCCCGGGACTCGGTCGTCGAGGGCGGTCAAGTCGTGGTCGTCGGGATCGCGGCCAAGGGCACGACCGGCGAGTTCGACCTCGCCACCATCGCCCGCCGCAAGCTGCAGATCAAGGGCTCCTACGGCGCCAAGCCCCGCCGCGACATGCCGGTCCTGCTCGACCTGGTGGCCCGCGGCCACCTCCGCCCGCAGGACGCGATCAGCCGCCGCTACCCGTTCGAGAAGGTCCAGGACGCCTTCGACGCCCTCAACCGGGGCGAGATCCTCGGCCGAGCCGTCGTCGACCTCACCTGACCGGCTGGCGAAATTCGAATTTCGCGCGAAATTCGAGCTCCGCGAGGCGCGGTCGAACTTCGCGCGAAATTCGAACCCACCCTGCGTTTCCGCAGGTGGGAGGGTCAGTCCGTGCCCTCCGGGTAGCCCGGGGGGTGGCCGAGCTGGTCGTAGAGCTGGCCCTCGCGCATGCGCTTGGCGATGTCCTTGCGCAGGTGCAGGATGTAGGCCCAGATCAGCGCGAAGATCACGCCCATGATGCCGATCGACGGGTGGATGAACGCGCAGAGGATCATCGCCGCCTGCAGGGCGAGGGCGAAGCCCAAGCCCCAGGGCCGGCGTTGCACGAAGGCCGCCGCCAGCATCAGCACCGACAGCACGATGACGATCACGAAGCCGGCGCTGGAGACCCCGCCGCCGAACTTCCACACCACCGGCAGCGCCAGCAGGAACGTGATGAACTCCAGCGCCAGGGTGGCCGCCATGATGCCGCGCAGACCCTTCCACGGGTCGCGCACGCCCTCCGGCGCCTCCGGCAGGCCCTTCTCGGGCTGGGACTCCTCGGCCACGACCGCTCCCGTCTCGCTCACGCGGGCTCCTTGCCGAACAGGGCGCGGGCCTCACCCGCGGTCACCACGGACCCGGTGATCACCACGCCACCGCCGGACACCGACTCACCGGGGTCGTCGGTCTCCTCGGCGAGCTGGATCGCCTGCTCCACGGCGTTGTCCAACCGGGGCTCGACCATGATCCGGTCCTGCCCGAAGATGTCCAGCGCGATCCCGGCCAGCTCGTCGGGATCCAGCGAGCGCGCCGAGGAGTTGCGGGTCAGCACCAGCTCCTCCACCACCGGCTCCAGCTCCGACAGGATGCCGCGCGCGTCCTTGTCCCCCAGCACGCCGACCACCGCGACCAGCTTGCGGAAGGAGAATTCCGAGCTGAGCGCGTCGGCCAGCGCCCGGGCACCGTGCGGGTTGTGGGCAGCGTCGACCAGCACCGTCGGTGCCGCGCGCACGCGCTCCAGCCTGCCGGGCACGATGACCGAGGCGAACCCGGCCCGGATCCGGTCGACGTCGAGCTGGCGCTGCGCGCCCGCGCCGAAGAACGCCTCGACGGCGGCCAGCGCGAGAGCGGCGTTGCGCGCCTGGTGCTCGCCGTGCAGCGGCAGGAAGATCTCGTCGTAGACCCCGCCGAGGCCCTGCAGCTTCAGCAGCTGGCCGCCGACCGCGACGGTCCGCTCCAGCACGCCGAACTCCTGGCCTTCGCGCGCCACGGTCGCGTCCACTTCGGCGATCCGGTTCATGATCACCTGCTGCGCCTCGGCGGGCTGGGAGGCCATGACCACCACGGAGTCCGGCTTGATGATCCCGGCCTTCTCCCGGGCGATCCCGGCGAGGTCGGTGCCTAGGTACTCGGCGTGGTCGAGCGCGACCGGGCAGATCACCGCGACGTTGGCGTCGGCGACGTTGGTGGCGTCCCAGCTGCCGCCGAGACCGACCTCGACGACGCCGACGTCCACCGGTGCTTCCGCGAACGCCGCGAAGGCCATGCCGGTGAGCACCTCGAACTTGCTCATCTTCACGTCGTTGCGGGAGTCCACGATGGACACGTAGGGCGCGACGTCGCGGTAGGCCTCGACGTAGCCCTCCGGGCTGATCGGGCCGCCGTCGACACCGATGCGCTCGGTGGCCAGCTGGAGGTGCGGGCTGGTGTAGCGGCCGGTGCGCAGTTCGAGCCCGGTCAGCAGGGCGTCGACGATGCGCGTCGTGGACGACTTCCCGTTGGTGCCCGCGATGTGCACGATCGGGTAGCCGCGCTGCGGCTCGGCGAGCAGGTCGGTGAGCGCCCGGATGCGGTCCAGCGACGGCTCGATCTTGGTCTCCGGCCAGCGTTCGTTGAGCTCGGCCTCCACCACGCGCAGCTCGTGCAACGCGGCGGGATCCATGCCGGTCAAGTGCCCACTCCCCTAGCGACGACGGAAATGCCGAGGTTGAAGTCTACGTCTCCCCAGGTGGGCAGCGGCCCAGGCCCGCTCGACGCGACGAGGGGCCCTCCGGGGAGGGCCCCTCGTCGGAGATCGCGTCAGCCCTGCGGGAGGGCTTCCAGGCGCGCGGTGATGCGGGCGATGTCGGCCTCCGCGGTCTCCCGACGAGCCTTGATCTTGTCCACCACCTCGGCCGGGGCCTTGGCGAGGAACGACTCGTTGCCGAGCTTCTTGTCGGCGCCGGTGAGCTCCTTCTCGGCCGCGGCGAGGTCCTTGGCCAGGCGCTTGCGCTCGGCCTCGACGTCGATCGCGCCCGACAGGTCGAGCTCCACGGTCACCGTGCCCTCGGCCAGGCCGACCTCGATGGAGGCCGACGAGGTGAAGCCGTCCTCCGGCTCGGTGACCTTGGCCAGCGAGCGCACCGCGGGGACGTGCTCGGCCAGGCCCAGCTCCTCGACCCCGCTGAGCCGCGCCGCGACCTTCTGGCCGGGCTTGAGGCCCTGGTCGGAGCGGAACCGGCGGATCTCGGTGATCAGCTTCTGGGTCGCCGCGATCCGCTCGGCCGCGCCGCTGTCGGCCTCCGCGCCGGTGGGCTTCGGCCAGTCGGCGATCACCACGGACTCGCGGCCGGTCAGCGCCGTCCACAGGGTCTCGGTGAGGAACGGGATGGTCGGGTGCAGCAGCCGCAGCAGCGTGTCGAGCACCTGGCCCAGCACCTGCCGGGTCAGCTCGGCGCGCTCCTCGGTGCCGTCGAACTGGACCTTGGACAGCTCCAAGTACCAGTCGCAGAACTCGTCCCACGTGAAGTGGTAGAGCGCCTCGGTGGCCTTGGCGAACTGGTAGTCCTCCAGCATCTCGTCCACGAACGACACCAGCGCGTCGGCGCGGTCGAGGATCCACCGGTCGGCGTCGGTCAGCGCCGCGCGGTCCAGCTCCGACGACGGCACGCGGGCGCCGTTCATCAGCGCGAACTTGGTGGCGTTGAACAGCTTCGTGCCGAAGCTGCGCGACGCCGAGACCCACTCCTCGCTGATCGGCGAATCGGTGCCCGGGTTCGCGCCGCGCGCCAGCGTGAACCGCAGCGCGTCGGTGCCGTAGGTGTCCATCCACTCGATCGGATCGACGGTGTTGCCCGCGGACTTCGACATCTTCTTGCCGTGCGCGTCGCGGACCATGCCGTGCAGCGCGATGGTCTTGAACGGGATGGCCTCGGCCGGGTCCCGGTCCTTCATCGCGTACAGGCCCATCATCATCATCCGGACGACCCAGAAGAAGAGGATGTCGTAGCCGGTGACCAGCACGGACGTCGGGTAGAACTTCGCCAGGTCCGGGGTCTCGTCCGGCCAGCCCATCGTGGAGAACGGCCACAGGCCCGAGGAGAACCAGGTGTCGAGGACGTCCTCGTCCTGGTGCCAGCCATCGCCCGACGGCGGCTCCTCGTCCGGTCCGACGCACACGACCTCGCCGTTGGGGCCGTACCAGATCGGGATCCGGTGGCCCCACCACAGCTGCCGCGAGATGGCCCAGTCGTGCAGGTTGTCGACCCAGTCGAAGTAGCGCTTGGCCATCTCCGGCGGGTGCACGGCGACCCGGCCGTCGCGGACGGCGTCACCGGCGGCCTGGGCCAGCGGGCCGACCTTGACGAACCACTGCAGCGACAGCCGCGGCTCGATCGGCTCCTTGGAGCGCGAGCTGTGGCCGACGCTGTGCAGGTAGGGCCGCTTCTCGGCGACGATGCGGTCCTGCTCGCGCAGCGCCTCGCGCACCGCCACCCGGGCCTCGAAGCGGTCCATGCCGTCGAAGCGGGTGCCGGTGTGGGCGATGCGGCCCTGCTCGTCCATGATCGTCAGCATCGGCAGGTCGTGCCGCTTGCCGATCTCGAAGTCGTTCGCGTCGTGCGCCGGGGTCACCTTGACCGCGCCGGTGCCGAACTCGGGGTCGACGTGCTCGTCCGGCACGATCGGGATCTTGCGGCCGGTCAGCGGCAGCTCGATCTCGGTGCCGACCATGTGCTCGTAGCGCTCGTCATCGGGGTGCACCGCGATGGCGGTGTCACCGAGCATCGTCTCGACGCGCGTGGTCGCCACCACGATCGAGGCGTCGCCGTCGCCGTAGCGCATGGAGACGAGCTCGCCCTCGACCTCCTTGTGCTCCACCTCGATGTCGGAGATCGCGGTGCGCATCTCCGGCGACCAGTTGACCAGGCGCTCGGCGCGGTAGATCAGGCCGTCGTCGTAGAGGTTCTTGAAGATCGTCTGGACGGCGCGGGACAGCCCGTCGTCCATCGTGAAGCGCTCGCGGGACCAGTCGACGCTGTCGCCGAGGCGACGCATCTGCGACAGGATCGCCCCGCCGTGCTTCTCCTTCCACTGCCAGACGCGCTCCAGGAACTTCTCGCGGCCCAGCTCGCGGTGGTCGATGCCCTCCTCGCGCAACTGCTTCTCGACCAGCGCCTGCACGGCGATGCTGGCGTGGTCCATGCCCGGCAGCCACAGCGCCTCGTAGCCCTGCATCCGGCGGCGCCGGGTGAGGACGTCCATCAAGGTGTGCTCGAAGGCGTGGCCGATGTGCAGGCTGCCGGTGACGTTCGGCGGCGGGATGACGATCGAGAACGGCGGCTTGTCGCTGTTCGCGTCGGCGGTGAAGTACTCGGCGGCTACCCAGCGCTCGTACAGCTCGGCCTCTACGTCGGCCGGGTTCCAGGTCGACGGGAGTTCACGGTTGGCTGCGGCTGCGTGGGTCTGTGTCACGCGTCGGATTCTACGAGTGGCCGAACGGCGGTTTCGCCGGGCATACCACCGGCCACGAGCAGCGGGTACGTGACGCCCGGCACGCGGGAGGGCGCGACTCGACGAGCCGCGCCCTCCCGCTGCGTCCGAGGTCAGCCGGTGAACAGCTTGGTGACCTTGGTGATGAGCTCGTAGAGGCCGTAGAGGAACGGGACGCCCACCCAGAGCCAGGCGATGACCAGGAGGACTTGGCGGTTCACGGTCGTCACTTGTCTCCTCCCTTCGCCGGTTCGTGGAACTTCGGGTTGACCGGCCGGATCAGCTCGTTGGCGATGAAGCCCACGACCAGCAGGCCGATCATGATGTAGAGCGAGGCCGCGTACAGGTCGGGCCCCTGAGCGCCGCTCGCCTCCTGGGCGTCGGCGACGGCGTTGACGATCAGCGGCCCGAGCACGCCCGCCACCGACCACGCGGTGAGCAACCGGCCGTGGATCGCGCCCACCTGCAGGCTGCCGAACAGGTCCTTCAGGTACGCCGGCGCGGTCGCGAAACCGCCGCCGTAGAACGACAGGATCAGGATCGCGCACAGCACGAACATCGGGACCCCGGTCGCACCGAACAGCAGGATCCCCAGGTACAGCAGGGTTCCTCCGCCCAGGTAGAGGCGGTAGATGTTCTTGCGCCCCACCACGTCCGATGTGGACGACCAGACGAACCGCCCGGCCATGTTCGTCAGCGACAGCAGCGCCACGAAACCGGCCGCCGCGCCGGTGGCCACCGGCGTCGAGCTGCCCGCGAAGAAGCCCACGATCATCGGCGAGGCCTTCTCCAGGATGCCGATGCCCGCGGTGACGTTGCAGCACAGGATCACCCACAGCAGCCAGAACTGCGGGGTGCGGATGGCGTTGCTAGCGGTGACCTCCGCCGTGGTGATCATCGGCTTGGCGATCTGCGCGGGCATCGACCTGGGCTTCCAGCCCGGCGGCGGAACCCGCACCAGCAGCGCGCCCAGCGACATGAACACCGCGTAGACCACGCCGTGCACCAGGAAGGTCTGCGCGATGCCGGAGCGGTCCTCGCCGAAGGAGTCCAGCATCTGCGTCGACCACGGAGAAGCGATCAGCGCACCGCCGCCGAAGCCCATGATGGCGATGCCGGTGGCCATGCCGGGCCGGTCCGGGAACCACTTCATCAGCGTCGACACCGGCGAGATGTAGCCGATGCCCAGGCCGATGCCGCCCACGAAGCCGTAGCCGAGCACCACCAGCCAGTACAGGCCCAGCGCCACGCCCAGCGAGGAGATCAGGAATCCCAGCGAGAAGCAGGTCGCCGAGACCGTCATGGCCCAGCGCGGGCCGCGCTTCTCCACCAGCGTGCCGCCCAGCGCGGCCGACAGCCCCAGCATCACGATGCCCAGCTGGAACGGCAGGGCGCTCAGGGTTCCGGACAGCCCGAGCGCGTCCTCCAGCGGTGGCTTGAACACGCTCCACGCGTAGACCTGCCCGATCGACAGGTGCACCGCCAGCGCTGCCGGTGGGATCAGCCACCTGCTCCAATCCGGTGGAGCGACGATTCGACTGGGTGAAAGCAGCCCTGAAACCATTGGGCCTCCCGGCTTCGCGACGTTGATCAGCGCGCCGAGCATACTGTTGACGACGACCCGGAACGAGGAATCTCTTTCAACTTGAAACAAAGTTCCGAGGAGGCGTGATGGGACGTGTCACGGTGCGGCGGCCGGTGCTGCGGATCGCCGAGAACGGCCACCGGACCAGGCCGGACACCCTGGCAGCCGAAGAACCGCTGGAGATCCGGGTCAACGGCAAGCCGCTGTCGGTGACCATGCGCACGCCCGGTCACGACGTCGAACTGGCGCACGGCTTCCTGCTGACCGAGGGCGTCATCGGCGACCCCGAGCAGCTGGCCACCGCCCGCTACTGCGACAGCCCCGGCCCCGACGGCCGCAACACCTACAACGTGCTCGACGTCGCGCTGGCCCCAGGTGTTCCGATGCCGGACGCCTCGGTGGAGCGCAACTTCTACACGACCTCCTCGTGCGGGGTGTGCGGCAAGGCCGCGCTGGACTCGGTCAAGCTGCGCACCCGCCACTCCCCCGCCGCCGACCCGATGAGCGTCGACAGCACCACCCTCATCGGACTGCCCGACGCGCTGCGCTCGGCCCAGCGCGTCTTCGACTCCACCGGCGGTCTGCACGCGGCCGGGCTGTTCGGCGCGCGCGGGGAGCTGCTGGCCGTGCGCGAGGACGTGGGCAGGCACAACGCCGTCGACAAAGTCCTGGGCTGGGCCCTGCTGGAACGCCGCGTGCCGCTGACCGGATGCGTCCTGATGGTCTCCGGCAGGGCCTCGTTCGAACTGGTGCAGAAGGCCGCGATGGCGGGCGTGCCGATGCTGTCCGCGGTCTCGGCTCCCTCGTCGCTGGCGGTGGACCTGGCCGAGGAGCAGGGCATGACGCTGGTCGGTTTCCTGCGCGGGTCCTCGATGAACGTCTACACGGGAGCCGAGCGCGTCACCATCGCTGAAACCGCGTGACGAACACCCGCCGGACTTGGGATGATCGCAGCAGGTGTTCGAGGAGGAGTGGATTGCCGCACCGAAGATCGATCGGCCGCGCGCTGTCGAGGCGCGCACTGCTGACCTCGGGGGTCGCCGGGCTCGCGGCGGCCGGCTTCGGGCTGAGCACCGACAGCGCGAGCAGGCCCGTCGAGCAGCGCGTCTCGCTGGCCACCAACGTCTCGCTGGAGCGGATCTACTCGCACGCGCGCAAGCAGACCGTGGACATGGTCGCCATCCATCCGAGGGGGATGTCGCCGCACGGGCTTCCGGTGTGCCTGATGCTGCACGGGCGGTTCGGCGACGCGCTGGACTCCGTCAGCGGCCTGCCCGGGTGGCTGTCGAACTCCGTTGCGGCCGGGCGGGTCCCGCCGTTCACCCTGCTCGCCGTGGACGGTGGTCCGAACAACTACTGGCACCGCCGTCCCGGCGACGACGCGATGAGCATGCTCCTCGACGAGGTCCCGGAGTGGCTGAGCGAACGCGGCCTGGGCGAACCGATCGCGGCCGCGGGCATCTCGATGGGCGGTTTCGGCGCCCTGGTCTACGCGCGGCGGCGCCGCGAGATCGGCGATCCGCTGCAGGCCGCCGGCGCGGTCGCCCCCGCGCTGCTGACCAGCTGGCGAGAGATGCGCAAGCGGCGCGCCTTCACCGACGAGGCGGAGTGGCGCGCCATCGACCCGCTCCGCCACATCCACACCCTCGGTGACCTGCCGATCGGCGTCTGGTGCGGCAACGGTGACCGCTTCATCGAGGGCACTCGACGGTTCATCCGCCTCGCCAACCCCACCTACGCCTCGACGAGCCCGGGCCGCCACAACAAGACCTACTTCCGCAAGGCCCTCCCCGAGCTCGTCGACTTCATCGGCGGCCACCTCCACACCTGACCCCTCCGACCACGCCCCACCGGGTCGAACCCGATTTCAATGGAAATCAGGACTCCGATTTCCATTGAAATCCGGAACTCGACTTCCATTGAAATCGGAAACCGGTCAGACCAGGCGGAGTTGCTCTTGGGAGCGGCCTGCGGTGTAGGCGTCGGTGTCGAAGCGGTCGTGGAGCGGGACCGTGCCGTAGAGGGTCCAGCGCAGGACCGAGGGCCAGGGGCCGTAGCCGGCGTCGGTGTTGAGGTGGCCGCCGTCGAGGATCACGTCCATCTCGACCTGCAGGTCCTCGGCCAGCGCGTGGGCGCGGTGCATCGGGAGGTAGGCGTCGCCGGTGCCCGCGACCAGGCGGGTCATGCCCGCCGCGCGGCGCAGGGACGTCGCGTCGGCCGGGTACGGGGCGACCTCGCGGGCGTCCGGGTGATCCCACTCGGCATCCGGCGGGGCCACCAGCAGGACCCGGTCCGCGCGGCGGTCGTCGAGGCCGATGGTGGCGGCGTGGTGCAGCCACAGGCCGACCCCGCACGAGTGCGCGGCCACCACCAGCTCCGCCTCGGGTGGTACGGCGGCCAGGCGCTCGCGCAGCACCGGAAGCCGACGTCGCAGGTCAGGTCGGGCCGGGTCGGGCAGCACCGGCGCGTCGACCTGGACCCCCTGATCCCGGAGCTGCCCCGCCAGCCAGTGCTGCCAGTGCCAGGGACCGGCGCCGGTCATCCCGTGAATCAGCAGAACACGCAACTCGCTCATGGCGGGCACTCCCGGACTCGTCGTTGCCACCCATCCAATATCAACTATTCACCTCAGCACCGCAGGACGTGGCACCGGGTGCCCGGCACTTGACCGGAATGACCGCATCGTGTGACGTCGCGCAAAAGCACCCCGCGCCGATCCGGCCACGGGGTGCTTGCGAAGCGACAGCTCAGGCGGACTTCTCGCGGCGCTCCCGACGCGATGCCTGACGGGCCACGATCGTGGGGTTGACGTTCTCCCGCACGGTCTGCTCGGTGATCACGACCTTCGCCACGTCCGAGCGGCTCGGGATGTCGTACATGACCGGCAGCAGGACCTCCTCCAGGATCGCGCGCAGTCCGCGCGCCCCGGTGCCCCGCAGGATCGCCTGGTCGGCGATGGCCTCCAGCGCCGTCTTGGTGAACTCCAGCTCCACGTTGTCCATCTCGAACAACCGCTTGTACTGCTTCACCAGCGCGTTGCGCGGCTCGGTGAGGATCCGCACCAGCGACGGCTTGTCGAGGTTGGTCACGCTGGCCACCGTGGGCAGCCGGCCGATGAACTCCGGGATCAAGCCGTACTTGATCAGGTCCTCGGGCATGACGTCGGAGAAGTGGTCCGCCGTGTCGATCTCGGTCTTGGACCGCAGCTCGGCGCCGAAGCCGACGCTGTGCTTGCCGACCCGCTCCTCGACGATCTTCTCCAGCCCGGCGAACGCGCCGGCCACGATGAACAGCACGTTCGTCGTGTCGATCTGGATGAACTCCTGGTGCGGGTGCTTTCGGCCGCCCTGCGGCGGAACGCTCGCGGTGGTGCCCTCCAGGATCTTCAGCAGCGCCTGCTGGACGCCCTCACCGGAGACGTCGCGGGTGATCGACGGGTTCTCGCTCTTGCGGGCGATCTTGTCGACCTCGTCGATGTAGATGATGCCGGTCTCGGCGCGCTTGACGTCGTAGTCGGCCGCCTGGATCAGCTTGAGCAGGATGTTCTCGACGTCCTCGCCCACGTAGCCCGCTTCGGTCAGCGCCGTGGCGTCGGCGATCGCGAAGGGCACGTTGAGCATCTTGGCCAACGTCTGGGCCAGGTAGGTCTTGCCGCAGCCCGTCGGGCCGAGCATCAGGATGTTGGACTTGGCCAGCTCGACGGCCTCTTCACCACGCGCCTCGCGCCGCTCACCGGCCTGGATGCGCTTGTAGTGGTTGTAGACCGCGACCGAGAGGTTGCGCTTCGCCGGATCCTGCCCGATGACGTACTGGTCGAGGAACTCGTGGATCTCCGCCGGCTTGGGCAGCTCGTCGAGCTTGACCTCACCGGCCTCGGCCAGTTCCTCCTCGATGATCTCGTTGCAGAGATCGATGCACTCATCGCAGATGTACACGCCGGGGCCGGCGATGAGTTTTTTCACCTGCTTCTGGCTCTTCCCGCAGAAGGAGCACTTCAGCAGGTCGCCGCCGTCACCGATACGTGCCATGACCGCTGACCCCGTCCCCTCCGGCACGCCCTCCGAATAGCGTGCCTGACCGTATGTGCCTCCGACGGTACCTGTCGTTCCCCGCGTTCGGGGAGACTCACAGTGTCCGCCATCGCCGTGCGCGCTGTGACCAGCGTCGCGTTCGGCGTGTCGCGGTCCCGGTGGCCGGGCGTGGCGCCCGTGCGACGCAGGACCGCAGACCGGAACTCACGCTGCCGGAACGTTTCCCGGGGACCCGCAGGCCCCCGGGAAACGCCACGTCAGGACTGCTGCGCCGACAGCTTCCGGTACGGCACGACCTCGTCGATGATGCCGTACTCCTTGGCCTGCTCAGCGGTGAGGATCTTGTCGCGGTCGACGTCCTCGTGCACCTGCTCCTTGGAACGCTTGGTGTGCTTGGCCAGCGAGGACTCCATCAGGTCGCGCATCCGCTGCACCTCGTTGGCCTGGATCTCCAGGTCGGAGACCTGACCGTAGATGCCCTCCACGGACGGCTGGTGGATCAGCACGCGGGAGTTCGGCAGCGCCTGGCGCTTGCCCTCGGTGCCCGCGGCCAGCAGCACCGCCGCCGCCGAGGCCGCCTGGCCCAGGCAGATGGTGCGCACGTCGGGACGCACGTACTGGATGGTGTCGTAGATGGCCATCATCGCGGTGAACGAGCCACCGGGGGAGTTGATGTACATCTGGATCTCGCGGTCCGGGTCGTCGGACTCGAGGAACAGCAGCTGCGCCATCACGTCGTTGGCCGAGGCGTCGTCGACCTGGACGCCGAGGAACACGATGCGCTCCTCGAACAGCTTGTTGTACGGGTTGGACTCCTTGACCCCGTACGCGGTGCGCTCGACGAACGACGGCAGCACGTACCGGGACTGAAGAGACTGGTAAGGGTTCACGACGGGTGACTCCTCGTAACTAGGTCCGGGTGCGGGAGGGTGATCAGCTGGTCGGCAGGTTCGCCGCGCTCGCCACGTAGTCCACGAGCCCGTAGTCGCGAGCCTCCTCGGCGGTGAACCACCGGTCCCGGTCGAAGTCGGTCATGATCGTCTCGACGGACTTGCCCGTCTGCCCGGCGATCAGGCCCGCCATCTCCTCCTTGTGCTTGGTGAACATCTTCGCCTGGATGGCGATGTCCGCCGCAGTACCACCGAGGCCGGCGGAAGGCTGGTGCATCATGATCCGCGCGTGCGGCAGCGCGAAGCGCTTGCCCTTGGCTCCCGCCGAGAGCAGGAACTGCCCCATCGAGGCCGCCATGCCCATCGCCACGGTGGCGACGTCGGGCTTGATCAGCTCCATCGTGTCGTAGATCGCCATGCCCGCCGTGACCGAACCGCCCGGCGAGTTGATGTACAGCGAGATGTCCCGGTCCGGGTCCTCGGCCGCGAGCAGCAGCAGCTGCGAGCAGATCTGGTTCGAGATGTTCTCCTCGACCTGGGAGCCCAGGACGATGATCCGCTCCCGCAGCAGCCGCTCGTAAACCGAGTCGTTGAGCGAGAGTCCGTTCGTGCTCGTCCGCATGGACGGCGCCTGCGCATCGGACGCCGGAACAGTCAGGTGCTGCGTCACGTCTCCCCTGCCTTCTCCCACATTGGGCCCTTGTCCACCCTGGTCGGTCGGGTCTTCCGGGAGTCCGCCGCGTCCTTCCAAAGTGGACCCGACGAACCACCGGGTGTCCTCGGCGACCGCAGGTGATGTCCTGCTTCCCTACTCGGGTGATCCGCTACAACTGACCCTAACGAACGTGGACGGCACCAGCTTCCCAGTACCGCCCACGTTCGCTTAGAGCATGCGTATCAAGTTGTTCGACGAGAGCCGGGTCACTCCGACTTGGCGGACTCGGCCTTCTCCTCGGTGGCCTCGCCCTCGACGACCTCGGGGGTTTCCTCGCCCTCCTGCGGACCGAACAGCTCGTCCATGTCCAGGGTGTTGCCCGACCCGTCCGTCACGGTGGCCTGGCGGACCACCGAGAACAGCGCCTTGCTGCGGCGGACGTCGGCGAACAGCGCGCCGATCTGGCCCGACTCCTGGGCCTGCTGGACGAACTGGTCGGGGCTCATGCCGAAGCGCTGCGCCTGGTAGATGATCCGCTGCGTCAGCTCTTCGTCCGAGACCGACACGCCCTCTTCATCGGCGATGGTGTCCAGCACCAGCTGGGTGCGGACGGCCTTCTCGGCCTCTTCGCGGGTCTCGGTGTCGAACTGCTCGCGAGTCTTGTCCTGCGTCTCGAGCCAAGCCTCGAAGGCCTTCTCGTCGTGGTCGAACGGGTGCACCGCGTCGTGCTGGCGCACCTCGATCTCCTGCTCGACGACCTTCTCCGGCAGCGGGACCTCGACGGTCTCCAGGAGCACGTCCAGGACCTTGTCCCGGGCCTGCATGCCCTGCTCCATCTTCTTGACCCGGGCGAGGCGCTCGCGCAGGTCGGCGATCAGCTCGTCGATCGTGTCGAACTCGCTGGCCATCTGCGCGAACTCGTCGTCGGCCTCCGGCAGCTGGCGCTCCTTGATGGAGTTCACCTTGACCGAGACCTCGGCGTCCTTGCCCGCGTGCTCGCCGGCCACCAGCTTGGTGGTGAAGGTCTTGGTCTCGCCCTCGGTCGCGCCGGTCACCGCGTCGTCGATGCCCTCGACGAGCTGGCCCGAGCCGATCTCGTACGACAGGCCGGAGGTCTGGGCGTCCTCGACCTCTTCACCGTCGACCGTGGCCGACAGGTCGATGCTCAGGAAGTCGCCCTCCTGCGCGGGGCGGTCAACGCCGGCGAGGGTGCCGAAACGAGCGCGCAGCGAGTCCAGCTGCTCGTTGACGTCCTCTTCCGCGACCTCGACGTCGTCGACGCTCACCGACAGCTCGCCGAATGCGGGCACGGTGATCTCGGGGCGGACGTCGACCTCGGCGGTGAACGCGATCTCCGCGCCGTCCTCGATCTTGGTCACCTCGATGTCCGGGCGCCCGAGGGTGCGCAGCTCGTCGCTGTTGACAGCCTCCAGGTACTTGGCCGGAACCGCCTCGTTGACGACCTCGTCGAGCACGGGCCCACGACCGATGCGGCTCTCCAGCACCCGCGCCGGGACCTTGCCCGGCCGGAAGCCGGGGATGCGGACCTGCTGGGCGAGTGCCTTGTACGCGCGGTCGAAGTTCGGCTTGAGCTCGTCGAACGGCACCTCGACGTTGATCCGGACGCGCGTCGGGCTCAGGTGCTCGACGGTGCTCTTCACGTGGTCTCCTAGTGCGAACGTGCTTGATTCCCCGGCGCTAGCTGAGGGCGCGGCCAAACACCACGTCCAATGCCGGGCTGACCACCGAGTCTATTGCTTCCCGCCCGGGCACACGGCCCGGGGTTGCGACAAGGGGCTCATACCCGCTCAGCGAACGGGCGGAACGCCGAGGTCCGTCGGCGTCACCGCGGTGACGATGCCCGCCGCCGGGGACGAGGCCGGAGCGACCGGCGGGCCCGGCACCCACAGCGAGACGGCGATCAGCGCCACCACGGCGGCGCACAACGCCGCGCACACCACGGCGGCGGACCGCTGAACACCGGGTCCGGTTCGAATCGCATCTCGCACGCAGGGGAAATCGGACCGGTTCACCAGGTCGTTACCAACCCCCACCGCCCCGTGCGGCGGGGATCACTCCCGAGGTGGTCCGGTGAAAAGCGAAACCGGCCACTCGCGAAAGCTGCGAGCGGCCGGCCGACACGTCGGGGTGGCGGGATTTGAACCCACGACCCCTCGCACCCAAAGCGAGTGCGCTACCAACCTGCGCCACACCCCGTCCGACGTGCGGCGCACCCGGGAATCACCGGGTGCGTTGCGAAGAGCCTATCGCGACCGGTTAAGCTAGGGCACGCAAGGTCACCAACGGACCGCGGCAACCTCGCGAGGACCAGGTGAAACCGGCACGCGGGCGTAGCTCAATGGTAGAGCCCCAGTCTTCCAAACTGGCTACGCGGGTTCGATTCCCGTCGCCCGCTCCGAGCAGGGCGGAGACCCCGGTGGACCAGCCGGGATCTCCGCCCTCCTTCTTTGTCCGACCCCTTTCCCGTGGTGCGTTCGCACGCTCGTGAGACGCCTGTGACCGGCGGCAAAATCGTTTTGGGGATTGCCGCGGGGTGCGGGATGCTGAAGGGGTTTCCGGTCTTCATCCAGGGGGTTTCGTGCGGCGGCTCGAGTACAAGTGGCTGGTCGGCATCACATTCGTGCTGGCGCTGATCATGCAGATCCTGGACGTCACGATCCTCAACGTGGCGCTGGCCACGTTGGGCCGCGAATTCCAGGCCGAGCCCGCCCAGCTGCAGTGGGTGCTGACCGGCTACATGATCAGCCTCGCCGTGTTCATCCCCTCGTCGGGCTGGATCGCCGACCGCTTCGGCAGCAAGAAGACCTTCCAGGCCGCGGTGATCATCTTCACCCTGGCCTCGATGCTGTGCGGGCTGGCGACCTCGATGGAGATGCTCGTCGGCTCGCGCATCCTGCAGGGCGTGGGTGGCGGCATGCTCGTGCCCGTCGGGCAGGCGATGATGTTCCGCGCCTTCCCCGCCAACGAGCGCGCCAAGGCCGGAGCGGTGCTGTCCATCCCGATCACCGTCGCCCCGATGCTGGGACCGCTGCTCGGCGGCGTGCTCGTGGAGTACGCGAGCTGGCGGTGGATCTTCTTCATCAACCTGCCGGTCGGTGCGCTCGCGCTGCTGTTCACGATCCTGTTCCTCGAGGAGGAGACGACCCGCGATCCCGGCCGCTTCGACCTGCCGGGCTTCGTGCTGGCCGGCGCCGGCCTGGCCACGCTGCTGGTGGGCCTGGACCAGGGGTCGCAGGTCGGCTGGACCGAGCCCTCGGTGTGGCTGAGCCTGGTGGCGTCCGTGCTGCTCATCGGCGGTCTCGTGTGGCGCGAGCTGGCGGTGAAGTCGCCGATGCTGGACCTGCGGCTGCTGGCCGACCGGCTGTTCGGCACCGGCAACCTGCTGCTGCTGTGCATGACCGGCGCGATGTTCGGCGTGCTGTTCCTCATCCCGCTCTACCTGCAGACGCTGCGCGGGGTGTCGCCGATGTTCGCAGGGCTGACGATGATGCCGCAGGCCATCGCGATGCTGGCGACCACGCAGGTCGTCAGCCGGGTCTACGGCCGCATCGGACCCAAGCGGCTGGTGCTGGCCGGCTTCGGCGTGCAGCTGATCATCGGCGGGTTGCTGCAGCTGCAGAACCTGTCCACGCCGCTGTGGGCGCTCGGCCTCATGCTGGCCACCCAGGGCGTGGCGATGGGCCTGCTGATGACGCCGGTGCAGACGGCCACGTTCGCGGCGGTGTCCGGTCCGGCGATGGGCATGGCCAGCTCCATGTTCAACGTCACCCGCCAGGTCGCCACCGCGCTGGGCACCGCGGTCGTCGCGACCGTGCTCACCGTGCTCATGCAGCACAACCAATCCACTGTGGACCCCACCGTGCCTGCGATGGTGGCCGACGCCCAGCTGGGCGCCTTCCACGGAGCGTTCCTGGTCTCGGTGGCCTTCGCGGTGCTGGGTATTGTGCTGGCATTGCGGGTGCGCGACGCCGATGCCGCGGCCAGTCTCGACCGCCCAAAAGCCGCCGCACGGCAGGGTGAACCCGAGCCGTCGAAACCGTGAGATAGGTCAAGCGCGCCCCACTTCCGGACACGTCCGGGCACTATGTGAGGGGTGACCGACATGCCACATGCCGATCAGGTTCGCAACCACACCCGCTGGCGCACCGACTGGCACGCCGGCCGCACCGGCTACGCCTGGGTGTTGCCGCTGGCCGACCAGCCCGGGCTGCGCAAACTGGTCAACGACTACCAGTACGCGCTGCGCGATCTGCCCGGTTTCGACCTGGTCCCGCTGGAATGGATGCACATCCTGGTGCAGGAGATCGGCTTCACCGATGAGGTGGACTCCTCGCGCATCGAACCGCTGCTGGAGGCCGCCCGGCCGAAGCTGGCCGAGGTCATGCCGCTGACGCTGGCGTTCCACCACGCGGTCGTGCTGCCCGAGTCGCTGGCGCTGCCCGCCGAACCGCAGTCCAGCGTGCTCGAACTGCGGGCCGCCGTCCGCGAGGCCACCTCCGAGGTGCTGGATTCGGTCCCGTCGGAGCCCGAGGACATCGACAAGCACGTCAGCCTCGCCCACTCCACCACCGACGGCCCGGCGATCTTCGCCATCGCCACCCTGCAGGCGACCATCGTCGAGTCGGCCACCGCGAAGGTCTCGTCGTTGTCGCTGGTCAAGATGAGTCGCGACCACTCCAGCACGGAGTGGGAGACGATCGCCGAGGTCCCGCTGGGCGGCTGAAAACCGGTCGCTTCGGGTCCGGTCGCGCGGTACCAATGCTTCATGGGGAATCTTGAAGCGAGGAAGCTCGACGCCGGCGAGCAGGACGAGTTCCCGGCCGTGTTCGGGGCCGCGTTCCTGGAGGATTCCGAGGCCGACGTGGCCCGGCTCCGCCCGATCGCCCCGTTCGTCACGGCCTTGGGCGTGTTCGACGACGCCGAGATGATCGGCACCGCCGGTCACTACGACCTCACGATCACGCTGCCCGGCGGGCACCACTCCCGGCTGGCCGGGGTCACGCTCGTCGGCGTCAAGCCCGGTCACCGCCGTCGCGGCGTGCTGACCTCGCTGATCCGCGAGCAGCTCGACGACCTGCGCGAATCCGGTGTCGCGCTGGCCGCGCTGTACGCCTCCGAGGGCGCCATCTACGGCCGCTTCGGCTACGGCATGGCCTCGTTCGAGAACCACCTCTCCCTGTCGGGCAAGCCCGGTTTCCGGACCGGTGTCGAGGTCGACGACCGCCCGGTGCGCGAGGTCGAGCGCGACCGCGCGCTGCCGGTCATCCAGCAGCAGCACGCCCGGATCGCCGCGAACCGGGTCGGCTGGACCGGGCGGGCCGACGGGTCGTGGGAGGCGCTGGAGCTGATGCGCCGGTCCCGCAACGGCCGTCAACCGCCGCGCTACGCGCTGCACCCCGAAGGCCACGTGATCTACCGGCCGGAGACGAAGTGGACCGATCGCGGCCCGGACTACCGGCTGGAGATCACCCACCTGATGGCCGAGACCCCGCAGGCCTACGCCGCGCTGTGGCGCTACCTGCTGGAGTTCGACCTGGTCCGCGAGCTGCACTGGGGCAAGGCCGCCATCGACGAGCCGATCGTTCACCTGCTGGCCGATCCGCGCGCCGTCGACCAGCGCATCGTCGACGGCCTGTGGCTGCGGCTGGTCGACGTGCGCGCCGCGCTGGCCGCCCGCGAGCTCAACGGCCCGGACGACGTCGTCCTGGAGGTCACCGACGCGTTCTGCCCGTGGAACAGCGGCCGCTGGCGGCTCAGCGGCGAGTGCACCACCGCCCCGGCGCAGGTGGCGCTGGACGTGGCGGACCTGGCCGCGGCCTACCTGGGCGGAACCACGCTGAGCCAGCTCGCCGCCGCCGGGCGGGTCCGCGAGCTGGAGCCGGGCGCGCTCACCGCGGCGTCGCGCGCGCTCGCGACGGATCGCGCACCCAGCTGCCCCGACGCCTTCTAGCACCCGCTCGACGCGGGTACCGTCGGAAGCATCGGCGTCCCCCAGGAGGCAGGGATGACCAGTGCACTCGTAGTTCTGCTGATCGCGCTAGTCGTGCTGGGCGCCGCCGTGTGGTGGTCCCGGCAGAAGGTCCTGTCCCACCGGCGCAAGCAGCTGGAGGACGACAAGGCCGAGGCTCGCCGCTGGGTGGAGCGGCTGGGCGGCCAGGTCCTCAACCTCATCGGCACCAACGAGGCCGCCAAGCAAGCCCTGGCCGACGCGGCCGAGCGGCACGGAGCCGCGCTCACCCAGCTCGAGCAGGCCACGACCGCCACGCAGGCCCGGCTGACGTCGGAGTCGGCGATGGAGGGTCTCTACTACGTGCGCGCCGCGCGCATCGCGATGGACCTGGACCCGGGGCCCGAGCTGCCCGTGCTGTCCGGCCAGCGCTACGCGGGCCGCGTCAGCGAGGAGCGCGAGGTCGAGGTCGACGGCCAGACCCAGGTGGCCTCGCCGAACCCGAGCGAACGCACCCCGCACTACTACCCCGGCGGCACGGTCGCCGGGAAGCCCGTCCCGCAGGGCTGGTACAGCGACCCGTGGTGGAAGCCGGCGATGGCAGCGGGCATGTGGACGGCGGGCTCGTACGCGCTGATGTCGGTGATGTTCATCGGCATGGCCACCGTCCCCGCCGAAGCCGCCTACGCCGACGGCTTCGCCGACGGAACCGGAGCCGGCGATGGCGCCGGCGGCGACCCGAACACCTTCAACGACGGCGGGATGGGCGGCGACGGCTTCGACATGGGAGGCTTCGGCTTCTGAGCCCACCACCGCGCAGTCCGGGCACGACGCGCCGACCACGGGAGCAGCGTCATCGCCGACCTGATCCGGTCGGCTCAGCCTTCTCCCCTGAGGGTTTCGTTGCAGGTCACACAGGTCGGGAAGGAGATCCAGTCCAGCTCGCTGGGCTGGGCGAGGGCAACGTGCTAGCCGCACACGGGGAGAGCGGCGCGCTGGCCGTCCCAACGAGCTCCGCGGAAGGCGTGGCGGGTCCCGCCCGACCGACCGCGGTTCGGCACCGGAAGCCAGAAGTGCCGTTCAGATCGCGAACCGACCTGCGCTGACGGATGTGAGCCGTAGTCGCTGTTCATGCACATCCCTTCGTTGCCCGCGCGCTCCGGGTGGAGGCGATGCGGGCAATGCGCATGGCTCACGCATGGCCCGAACAGCACTCACGAGGAAGCCAGGGCGGTGAGCAGGCCTTCGAGGCCGTGGGGAGCGCGGAGGCGTCTCGCGGTGCTGGCCGCCTCGCGCAGTCGCATGCTCGCGCGGGCAGATGTGACTTCCGCTGCCAAGCTCGCGACCTGCGTCGCCGCGCGTTCCGCTTCCGACCACGCGCGAACCTCCACCAGCGCGGAGACGAGACTCGCCCCGCCCAGGAAGGACGCCCACCGGTAGCGGTCCGGTATCCTTTCCAGCGCGGCGGCGTAGCAGTCCACGGCTTTTCCTGGCCGCCCGATGGCACGCCACATGCCGCCCTCGAAGGCGAGCCATCCGGCCACTTCGCCGAGCTCCGCGACAGTGGCGGTGAAATCCGCTTCGAGTGATTCCGGGAACTTGCCCGCGGCCAGGCGAGCGGACGCGCCCTGGAACATGCGGGCCGCCATCGGAACGAGTTCGGCACCCCCGTTCCTGCCGTCGAGCTGCACCAAGTGCGCGATGCTCGCACGCAGCTCATCGACGTAGTCGCCGGTCACGGGTTGTTCGTTGGGCGGGAGGTGTGCGGGGGCAGCCGGGAAGGCCGCGCGGACCAGGTGCCCGCCACCGTGCAACACCTCGTCCAGGCGATCGATGACCTCCCTCGGGGGAACAGCGCGGTCGTTCTCCCACCGGGACACGGCCGATTGGTCCACGTGGACCTTCCCCGCCAGTTGCGGCTGCGTCAGCCCCGACGTCGCGCGGTAGCGCCGCAGGATCCGTCCGAACGACTCGTCGTCCACGCCGCCACCCCTCCCGCCGGGGAATCGACTCGTGATCCAGATTACCGAGCGGGCGGGAGAGGAGTTTCACTCGCGTTGACGAGGTCACCCTGGTTGGCAGGTGGGGCACCAGTAGAGCTTGCGGGCGGCGAGTTCCGTGGTGAGGACCTCGTCTCCGCAGATCAGGCAGGGCATTCCCGCTCGGCGGTAGACGTAGACCTCGCCTCCGTGGCGGTCCTGGCGCGGGTCGCGGCCGGTGGCCTCGGGGAGGTGTTCGGGGCGGACGGTGTCGATGCGGCCGACCTTGACGCCGTCGGCCATGAGTTCCACCAGGTCTGCCCAGATGAGCTCCCAGCGCGGGCGGCCCAGGCTCCGGCCGGGCGTCATGGGCGGGATGCCGTGCCGGAACAGGACTTCGGCGCGGTAGACGTTGCCGACGCCTGCTAGGACCTTCTGGTCCATCAGCAGCGCGGCGATGCTGGTGCGCGACTTCGAGATCCGCGCCCACGCGCGCTCGGGGTCGGCGTCCACGCGCAGCGGGTCCGGTCCCAGCCGATCCCGGACGACCGCGACCTCGTCGGGGGTGAGCAGTTCGCACCTGGTGGGTCCGCGCAGGTCGGTGAAGTGCGTGGGGCCGACGACGCGCATCCGCACCTGGCCGCGCGGTTCGGTGACCGGCAGCTCGTTCTCGGTGAACGTGCCGTAGAGGCCGAGGTGGACGTGCACGACCCGGTCGGCGCCGTAGAAGTGGAACAGGTGCTTGCCGTGCGCCTCGGCCCGCTCGAACACGGCCCCGTCCAGCGACGACGCGCTGGAGGCGAAGCGCCCCTGCGGGCTGCTGACCCGGACCGCGGTGCCCGCGAACAGCTCCTGGTGCACCCCGGCGAGCCGGTGCAGCGTGTGGCCCTCCGGCAAACCCGTCCTCCCGAAGTCGTTGTGCGCGGGAGAAAAGTCAAGCACACGGGCCGCGACACCCCTGCCCGGGGAGCCTCAGATGAGGATCCAGACCACAACCGATTCGAGCAGGTAGATCACCGTGCACCACAGCGCGATCCACAAGCCCCGGCGGACCGGCCGCTCGGCGGGCCGGAGGAATCCGGCGAGGAACGCGACCAGCACCACCGCGATCGCACCTGCGATCAGCCACAGCCCGGCGCCCAGCGCGCAGTCGGGCTCGGGGCAGGTCGAGCCCGGTCCGCCGATGAGCACCGGGGACAGGGCGCTGTTGGCGAAGAACAGCACGCCGGCACCGATGGCAGTCGCGGCCAGCGCGGTGAGGGCGGCGTAGAGGCGCATCTGCGAAGTCTCCCAGAGACCACCTCGCGCCCGCATTACGCTTCACCCGTGAGCAACGCGTGGATCGAGGTGGCGCAGCGGGTTTTCGCCCGCCGCCACACCGAGCTCGACCTCACCACGGGCCTGGTCGTCGGCGAGGAGTCCGCGCTGGTGATCGACACCCGCGGCGACCACCGGCAAGGCGCCGAGCTGGCGGAAGCGGTCCGCTCGATCACCCGGCTACCCCTGCAGATCGCGCTCACCCACGGCCACTTCGACCACTGCTTCGGCACCTCCGCGTTCCTCCCGGCACCGGTCCGCGCGCACGCCCGATGCCCGGATTTCCTCGCCCGCGCTGCCGTTGACCAGCGACAACACTGGGTCGAGCACTACCGCGCGCAGGGCGATCCCGACACGGCCGACGCCCTGGCGGCCTCGTCCCCGGCGCCACCGGACCACCTCGTCACCGACACCGCCTCCCTGGACCTCGGCGACCGTCCGGTGCGACTGCACCACTTCGGTCCCGGGCACACCGACCACGACCTGGTGGTCGAGATCCCCGACACCGCAGTCGTCTTCGCCGGCGACCTCGTCGAACAAGGCGCTCCCCCGGACTTCGAAGACGCCCACCCCCTGCACTGGCCGTCCGCAGTGGACGCCCTGCTCGCCCTGGGCCCCACCACCGTCGTCCCCGGCCACGGCTCCCCGGTCACCCCGGACTTCGCTCGGGGCCAATCGGCGGAGCTGGCAGAGCTCGCCGACATCTGCCGCGGACTGATATCACCCGAAAAATCGCCCTTCCCGGCTGAAACCACCCGGACAGCGCTAGACCGTCCAGTCCAGTGAAATGCATCGTTCAGCCGCATTGTGCTACGTGATGGCACCGACTCGAACGAGCACACGTCAAACTGATCGAAGCCGTGAAAGCCGCACTGCACGAACCGTTGAGCCGGGGGAAGGCTGGACATGTCTGGACGGGACTTCGACGCGTCGAGCGACGAGAAGGTGGCGCGGAACGCCGCGTTGCGGAACCAGATCGACGACATGCTCGACGACCTGCGCAAGCGCACCGCGGACATCCAGGAGAAGCGGGAAACCGCCGCGCAGCAGACCTTCGAGGTCACCTCCGACGACGGCATGGTCAGCGTGCGGGTCGACGCGACCGGGACCGTGCAGGAAGTCCGCCTATCGGACAAGGCGTTCGAGCGCACCAACCCGGAGAAGCTGGCGCGGGCGATCACCAGCGTGATCCGCGAGGCGTCCGGGACCGCGCAGCGGCAGTTGCAGTCGGAGTTCGCGCCGATGGCCGACACCTCCAACGTGCCCGAGATCCCCGGCATGCCCTCGCTGCAGGGCCTGCTCAACAGCGGCCCGTTCATCACACCGCCCGATCCGGCCGCCGAGCGCGCGCAGCGCCGCAGCGAGGAGTCCACACCGGGCCGGGCCGCGTCAGCTCCGCAGGTGCAGGCCGCACCCGACGACTGGGACGACGACTGGGAGAGCAACCGCCGAGGGGGCCGCCGATGAGCGGGAAGATGCGGATGCAGCCCGAGGAGATCCGCTCGGGCGGCAAGAAGATCGGCAACGCCGGGGACGACCTCGACCAGGTCCTGAACACCCTCAAGTCCAGTTTGGACGGCGAGGGCGAGTGCTGGGGGAACGACGAGGCCGGTCAGAAGTTCGGCGGCGACTACACCAAGGGCCGCGACAGCGTGCTGGACAGCCTGAAGAAGGTCGTCAAAGCGCTCGGTGACATCGACGACAACCTCAAGGCCACCGCCGACGACACCGAATCCGGGGACAAGCAGGGCGCGGGCGGCATCGGCCAGGCCGGCTCGGACATGCCTCGGTAGGGAGTTGACTTCACGTGAGCATCGAGATGCCCGACGAGGTCAAGTGGCTGCTGCCGATCGTCGTCGGACAGTCCTGGCCGGAGGGTGATGAGGACGCCATGCGTCGGATGGCCGACGCGTGGCGCACGGCCGCCGACGGCATCGAAGGCGTCCGGAGCTCCGCCAACGGTGGGGCGCAGCAGGTCAAGTCCGCGATGGAGGGCAAGACCGGCGAGGCGTTCACCAAGCTGTGGAAGGACATCGGCGACGGCGGCGAAGCCGCGTTGCCGAAGCTCAAGGAGGCCTGCGAGAAGCTCGCCAAGTCCTGCGACGACGCCGCGCTGGACGTCGAGCACACCAAGCTGACCATCATCGCGTCGCTGATCGCGCTGGCCATCCAGATCGCCGCGATGATCGCCGCCGCACCCGCCACCTTCGGCGCCTCCACGGCCGGCATCGCCGCAGCTCAGGGCATCACCCGAGCCGTGGTGCTGCAGATCTTCAAGCAGCTGGTGCTCAGCATCCTCAAGAACGTCGCCATCGAGGTCGCCACGTCGGTGGCGATCGAGTTCGCGGTGCAGGGCACGCAGGTCGCGATGGGCAACCGCGACGGCCTCGACGGTGGCAAGTTCAAGGACGCCGCGATCAGCGGAGCCATCGGCGGCGCCGTGGGCGGTGTCTTCGAAGGCGCGGGCAAGGCGTTCAGCAAGGGCGCTGGTGACGCCGTCGGCGACGCGGCCGGGGACGCCGTGGGCAACGCGGGCACCGCGGCCGGGCGCGCGGCGGGCGACGCCGCAGGTGACGCGGCTGGCGAAGCTGCGGAGAGCGCGGCGAAGTCCATCGGCAAGGAAGCCGTGAAGGAGGGCGCCCTCGGCGCCGCCGAAGGCGCGGTGGGCAGCGCGGCCGAGCAGCTGATCACCGAAGGCAAGCTCGACTGGGAGGACGTCGGCAAGGGCGCCATGTCCGGCGGGGCCACCGGTTCCGTCATGGGCGGCATCGGCGGCGCCAAGGAGCACTTCGGCGGCGACGTGAACGTGCCCGACACCGACGGGGGCTCCTCGGGCTCGAACGGGTCGTCCTCCGGCTCCGGTTCCTCGTCCTCCGACTCCAGTTCGTCGTCCGACTCCGGTTCATCCTCGTCCGGTGCGAGCTCGTCGTCGTCCGATTCGGGGACTTCCGGCTCGGATTCCGGCGGCTCGTCCTCGGGCGATTCCGGGAGCAGTTCGTCGTCGGACTCGGGTTCTTCCGACAGCCGCTCCTCAAGCTCGTCGTCGGCTGACTCGGGCGGTTCCTCGTCGGATTCGGGTTCGAGCGGATCCTCGGATTCCCGCGGCTCGTCCTCAGATTCCGGTGTCTCGACTGTGAGCTCCGGGGACTCGTCGAGCGATTCCGGTTCCTCGGGCAGCTCCTCCAGCGGTTCCAGCCCGGACAGCTCGTCGTCCGATGCTTCGAGCGCCTCGGCCCCGGGCGGGTCCGCAGCTGACGGCGGTTCCTCCACTTCGGACACCCGGGCTTCCTCCGATTCACCGTCCACCACCTCCGATGCCGGTTCTTCGAGCGCCCCATCGGGATCCGGTTCGGACAGCAGCTCGACGGGAAGTGGCTCCACCGCAGGCGATTCCAGCCGCGCCGACTCGTCGGGCTCGGGCGCTTCGACCCAGTCCTCCGGCGGCGACGGTGGTGGTTCCCCGCGTTCCTCCGACTCGGGCGACAGCGGCTCGCGCGAGTCCTCCGGTGGCGGAGGCACGTCGGGCGCAGGCATGGCGCACGCGGGCGGCGGAGGAACGTCGAGCTCGCATTCGGGCGGGTCCGGCAACGGCTCGTTCAGCGGTACGCTGCCCAGCGACTCGGATCGCTCGCCGAACACCCCGGCCAGCACGTCGGCGGCCAACGTCGACGCCCCGGCGGTCCCCGCGGCCTCGGCGACCCCTGGAGCACCGGCTCCGGCTGCACCGCGCGCCGACCAGCCCGCCTCGGGTGGAGCGATGGGCGGCGGCATGGCCGGTGCACCTGGGGCGCCCGGCGGAGGTGGTTCGACGCCTTCCGCAGGTGGCGGTCGCCCCGGCGGCAGCGGCGGCTGGACCGGCACCGCGGGTTCGCCGGGCGCTGCGGCCCGCCCAGCAGGCGGCGACGCGGGTCCGCGCCCGGACAGCACCCGGCCCGGCGCCGCATCCCGAGGCCCGGCCACGCCGGACGCCCCGTCCCGCCCGACCGCCAGGCCGGATGGCGGAGTCCCGCAGCAGCGCTCGCAGGGCCCGAGCACCACTCCCCCACGCCCGGATCAGCCGACTCGACCCGAGTCCTCGACGCCGCGTCCGGCCGGTCCCGCTCAGCGGCCTGAAGCCACGACGCCACGCCCCGACGGGCCTGGTCAGCGGCCGGACGGCGCTCAACGCCCCGACAGCTCCGAGGCGAACGGGTCCCGCCACGACGACACGCCCCACTCTCGGGACGACACCAGGCAGGACGGCGCGGACCACCACGACCGGCCGCAGGACGCCGAACCGGGCACGCCGGAGCGCCAGGAGCAGATCGACAACGCCGAGTCCACCCGCCAGGAGACCCCGGCCGGCTCGTCGTTCCACGACGACCCGAACATGCGGGACCTGGCCAACCGGGTCCCGGACGACGGCGTCCACCACACCGTCGACGTCCACGCCTTACCCGACGGCCGGGTCCGAGTCGGCGACCACACCTTCTCCGCGAAGGAATTCGCCGACATGCTCCGCCGCGACCCCAACTTCGACGGCAGCAAACCCGTCCGCCTCCTCTCCTGCGACGCAGGGACAAGCGGATTGGCCCGAGACCTCTCCAACGAGCTAGGAGTCCCGGTCACCGCTCCCCGAGGCCTCGCCTGGACCGACGGCAACGGCCGGGTCTTCGCCTCCGACATGGGCCCCGACGGCCGCCCGGGCTGGCCCCCGAACGGAGGCTGGGACACCCACCACCCCGACGGCACGACGACCTCAGCCAGCAACGACGGCTTCCACCCGACCCAAGACGGCGAGGACCCGGGCCAACGCCCGGACGACGCGGAGGCGCGGGGCAAGAGCGGCGAAGGCGACTGGCGAGATCGACCGTATGAAGGCTCGGGAAGAACTCCCCGGGACAAGGTCAACGACCCTGACTACATCGACCGGCATTACTACCGGCGTGAGAGAGATGGCAGGGTCGAACTCGTCTGGCGGTCGCAGCGCGAGGACCTGGATCCGAGTGGAAATGCTCTTCCCGGACAACGCGACGAAAGCGGCGCGCTGACGCGCAAGCGCACCGACGAGTACGGTGAGCCAAAACTCGACGTCAAACTCGTTGATGGCAAACCGGTTCTGGCCGACGACCTGCCCGCCCCCGAGCCGTACTACCCGAAGGGCTCGGATTCCGCTTCGTACCCGCGCGATGTTCAGCAACGCATCGAGCAGCAGATCGAAGCGAACATGGAGCGTCACCGCCGCGAGGGCGACGATCGCCCTCTGAACCACGAAAACCGGCCCTCGATCTCGGCTGATGCCGACCAAGCACGAGCCCGATACGACCAAGCGAAGGCGGAGGCCGCGGAGTCCGGCAAAATCCACCCTGACGCGTCGAAACGCGAAATCGAGCGGACGCTGGACGACGACGTCGTTGCGGACAAGAAGTACCACGCAACGATCCGCACGAAGCTCGGGGAGGAGACCGGCGAAGCGGTCGCTGACCGCTTCAGCAGCGACTTCATTTCGCGCACATGGGGCGAGGACGCGAACACCGAGCCCGTGGAGACGAACGTCGGGTCGGCCGGCGGGCGCAGCGGCGCAGACGAATTCGACCAGATCCGAGAACCAGCCGACGGAGAGTTCCTCGTCACCGAAGCGAAGGGCCCGTACGCGTCGTACGACGATCGATGGGACATGACCGGCTCGCGTCGCGTCCAGCAAGGACATCCGGCCTATTTCGACACGGTTCTCTCCAAGCTCTTCATCTCGGATCCAGAGCTCGCCACGCGGATTTCACTCGCGCGACAGCTCGACCTCGAAGACGGACGCGTTCCTCCACGCGTTCAATACATCGGGGTCCAAGCCACTATCAGGGGTGATAGCATCGGCTACGAGGCCACTGAGTTCGATTTGGATCCTCCTCAGCTGGATCCGTTGCGGAACCAAAACAATGATGCGGGTGAGCGATGATTACCGTTGAGAATCACCCTGCGGACACGCAGGATGCGATCAAGAAACTCCCCGCACTCGCAACCGGATTCAACACGATTGCTGCCGGAATCACCAAGGCCCCCAGTCAGCTGAACACGCTCGCAGACATCTCGCTCATTCGCCTTGGGCACCAGTGCTCCGTGGATCGGAACGCCGACCTCCTGGACACGTGGAAGGTGCTCACCACGGCCGACCAGACGATCTCCGCGATCTTCACCGCAGCGACAGCCGATGAGGGCTCAGTGGACTGCCTCATCGACGGCAGTAACTACGAAGTGCCGTCAACTGGCCCTACGCACTACAGCAATGCAGATCGTTGGCAGAGCGCGCTGTGGCTGGCCATCGCCAGCCGTGATTTCAAGCGAATTCGCGAGCTGTGCGAGGTGGACGAAGCCACGCTGCGGGCGCAGTCAGATGATTTCGACGAATTCATCTACCACTGGATCAAAGCCCTGCAGGCGTACTTCCGCGACGACAACGAGAAACTGCAAGCCGAGCTGGAAGAAACCTCTCGGCTCGTCGCACCCGAACACGTTCTCAGAACACCGCCCACTTACCTGAGCAATATCTTCCACCCGCAGTTCGTCACTTTTCTGCGGCTTGGTGGCCGCGACAGCGACGGCTTCAACCGGGCACTCGCCGATTCCCTGCGCTCACATCGGGACTTCTGGACCAGTTCGGACGCCCAGGCGATGAACCCGGTCGGCCAGATCGCACTCGCACCACTGGCGTTCGCGTGCATCGCGAACGACTCCGGGATCCCGGTGGAGGTTTCGTCCGGCTACCTGCCATCCGGCTTCGTCGCCGGAGCGCGAACCACCGAGTACCAGTTCTAACCGCTCATCCAGCCGCAATACTTGAACGAAGCAGGTGAGTTGACCGAGGCCTGCATCGACTCACCTCCCGCTGCTGAGATCACACGAACGGCCCCGGATCCGTGCGATCCAGGGCCATTCGCATGCCGCCCGACGGACGTGCGCGGCGCGGCGGACCTTTCACATGGTGTACAGATGAACACCGGTAGGTACACAGCCGGCGTCCACACCGTCAAGAACAACCTCGATCCCGATTCCGAGAACCCGAACCGGCGCCACGAGGCGATGTACAACTCGGACGACAATTCGAAGCTCACCGAACAGCAGGAAATACGGACGGCGAAAAGAATCGGCGCGCCGGAGCGCGAGAGCGAGGGGTCCAGTTGATCCGCGTGAACGAGGACGAGCTCGACAGCGAGCCGTACGGCCCCGTGCTCTACGACGGCGAACGGTTCGCCGGCGACGCCGTCGATCTTCTGACTGACGGAACGATGGTCTCACTGACGACCTACGCCAACGGTCTCCAAGACGGCCCGGACAAGGAGTGGTACAACGACGGAAGCATCCGCTCCGAAGGTGAGTTCCACCAGGGCCTGCCTGTCGGAGCCCATCGCACTTGGGATTCCGACGGCAATCCCATCCGCGAGATCGAGTTCGGTGACGGTGGACGCATCGTCCGCCACCGCGGATTCGACGCGAATGGGAACGTGACCTGGGAAGACGCCGGGTGAAACGCAGATCGATCAACCTCCCTCCCGCATCTGAGCATCCCATTTCAATGAGAATCAGGAGCGGGATTTCCATTGAGATCGCGCACCCTGGAGCTGCAGGTGATGCGTGGGGTCAGGTGGACTGGCGGCCGAGGTGGTCTGCTGTTCTGGTGGTTTCCGGGAGGCGGTACTTCGGGGTGAGGCGGAGGACGAGGTCGCAGGCCGCCTGGAGGGTGCAGCGGTGGCCGACTGAGACGAAGACCGGTTTCACGCCCGTTCGGGTTCGCAGTGCTCTGCCGACCTCCTCGCCGTCCACCTCGAGCGGGGTCCAGTCGCCTCGGTGCTCGCCCGGTGGGTCGAAGCGGGTCATGGGGGTCTTGCCGACGCCGATCGACGGGAGGTCGGTCAGGAGCCCGAGGTGGCAGGCGAGACCGAAGCGGCGCGGATGGGCGACACCTTGACCGTCGCAGACCAGGACGTCCGGGGTGACCGCGAGCCGCTGCAGCGCGGTCAGCAGAGGTGGAGCTTCGCGGAAGGCGAACAGGCCTGGGACGTAAGGGAATCGGGCTCGATCGCGGACCACCGCGCTGTCCACGACCGACAGCGTCGCCACGTCCAGGACCGTCACCGCGGCGACCAGCTCGTCGGAGTCCTCCCGGTACGCGACGTCCAAGCCCGCCGCCGTGCGGATCTCGGCGGGCTCCTCCACGCGCACCAGGGGCCGAAGCCGCCGCTGGACGGCTTCGGCTTCGGCCTCCGTGGACGGCCAGGGGTGGAGATCGCGAACTGTGATCACCGGGAAATTCTAGCCGCGCAACCGTTGTCGCAGGTCAGCGCACTTGATCGGGAAAATTCTGGGAAGAGTCGGAATTTTCCCGGAGCAGTGCGCAGGCCTCGATCAGTAGTCGAACTGGGGGTCTTCGGTGCGGCTGCGCTTGAGCTCGAAGAAGCACGGGTAGCTGGCCATCGCGACCGCGCCGTCGAAGATCTTCGCGGCCTCCTCGCCCTTCGGTACCCGGGTGATCACCGGGCCGAAGAACGCCACGCCGTCGACGTGCAGCGTCGGCGTGCCCACCTCGTCACCGACCGGGTCCATGCCCGCGTGGTGGCTGGTGCGCAGCTCCTCGTCGTAGTCGGTGCTGGTCGCGGCCTCGGCGAGTTCCGCGGGCAGGCCGACCTCGGCCAACGCGCCCTCGATCGCCTCGTCGAAGTCCTTGATCCCCTGGTCGTGGATCCGCGTGCCCAGGGCCGTGTACAGCGGCGCGAGCACCTCGTCGCCGTGGTGCTTGGCCGCGGCGATGCAGACGCGCACCGGCCCCCAGCCCCGCTCCATCAGCTCGATGTACTGCTCCGGAAGGTCACGACCCTCGTTGAGCACCGACAGGCTCATCACCCGGAAGTTCAGGTCGATGTCGCGGACCTTGTCGACCTCCAGGATCCAGCGCGAGGAAACCCAGGCGAACGGGCACAGCGGGTCGAAGTAGAAGTCCACCCGTGGGCGGGCAGCGGCGGTCATCCGTGCCTCCATCAGTCGAAATCTCCAGGTGCCTGCGTGCTGGCACCGCGTCCACGAGTAGTAACCCCGGTACGGCCCATTGTCTTCCCGGACCGGCCGACACGCCGATGATCACGGTGGTGCGTGCCCGGCAGCGCGACTCCACCCGGACGTGATTTGATGCCTCCGCCGGGCATTCAACCGGCGTTGGTCCGTCCCTACGAACTACGAGGTGATCCGTGGCACCGCCGAACCTCACCCGCGAACAGGCCGAGCAGCGCGCCGCGTTGCTGGAGGTCCAGTCCTATGTGATCGAACTGGACCTCTCCGCCGGCGCGGGCGGTGTGGAAGTGGAGACCTTCGGTTCCACCACCACGGTTCGCTTCCGCAGCAACCAGGTCGGCGCCGACACCTGGATCGACCTGGTGGCCGACGAGGTGCGCAGCGCGGTGCTCAACGGTGTCGAGCTCGACGTCTCCGACTACGACGAGTCCACCGGCATCCGCCTGCCCGGCCTGGCCGCCGAGAACGAGCTCGTGGTCCGCGCCGACTGCGCCTACACCAACACCGGTGAAGGCCTGCACCGCTTCATCGACCCGGTCGACGGCGCCGTCTACCTCTACAGCCAGTTCGAGACCGCCGACGCGAAGCGGATGTTCACCTGCTTCGACCAGCCGGACCTGAAGGCGACCTACCAGATCACGGTGGACGCCCCGGCCGACTGGAAGGTCATCTCCAACGCCTCGGGTGAGATCACCGAGACCGCCCAGGGCAAGCGCCACACCTTCGACACCACCAAGCCGATGTCCACCTACCTGGTGGCGCTGGTGGCCGGCCCCTACGCGGAGTGGCGCGACGAGTTCCCCGGCGAGGACGGCCAGGACCCGATCCCGCTGGGCATCTACTGCCGCGCCTCGCTGGCCGAGCACCTCGACGCCGAGCGCCTGTTCACCGAGACCAAGCAGGGCTTCGGCTTCTACCACAAGGCCTTCGGCGTGCCCTACCCGTTCGGCAAGTACGACCAGTGCTTCGTGCCGGAGTTCAACGCGGGCGCGATGGAGAACGCCGGCTGCGTGACCTTCCTCGAGGACTACGTGTTCCGTTCGAAGGTCACCGGCTACCTCTACGAGCGCCGCTGCGAGACCGTGCTGCACGAGATGGCGCACATGTGGTTCGGCGACCTGGTCACCATGCGCTGGTGGAACGACCTGTGGCTCAACGAGTCCTTCGCGACTTGGGCCAGCGTCCTCGCGCAGGTCGGCGCCACCGAGTACGACGCGGCGTGGACGACCTTCGCCAGCGTCGAGAAGTCCTGGGCCTACCGGCAGGACCAGCTGCCCTCGACCCACCCGGTCGCCGCCGACATCCCCGACCTGCAGGCCGTGGAGGTCAACTTCGACGGCATCACCTACGCCAAGGGCGCCTCGGTGCTCAAGCAGCTGGTGGCCTACGTCGGACTGGACAACTTCCTGGCGGGCCTGCGGGTCTACTTCGACCGCCACGCGTGGAGCAACGCCACCCTCGACGACCTGCTCAAGGCGCTGGAGGAGGCCTCCGGCCGCGACCTGTCCTGGTGGAGCGCGCAGTGGCTGGAGACCACCGGTCTGAACATGCTGCGCCCGCGCTTCAGCACCGACGACGACGGCCGGTTCACCCAGTTCTCCGTGGTGCAGAACGGCGCCCGGCCCGGTGCCGGTGAGCTGCGCACGCACCGCCTGGCGATCGGCGTCTACGACGACGAGGGCGGCAAGCTGGTGCGCAAGCACCGCGTCGAGCTCGACGTGACCGGCGAGGTCACCGACGTCCCGGACCTGGTGGGCGTGCACCGCGGCAAGCTGGTGCTGGTCAACGACGACGACCTGACCTACTGCTCGCTGCGCTTCGACCCCGAGTCGCTTGCCACCCTGGTGGACCGGATCGGCGACATCGACGAGTCGCTGCCGCGCGCGCTGTGCTGGTCGACGGCGTGGGAGATGACCCGGGAGGCCGAGCTCAAGGCCCGCGACTTCGTGACCCTGGTGCTGGGCGCTTCCGCCGAGGCCGGGATCGGCGCGGAGAGCCAGATCGGCGTGGTGCAGCGGGTTCTGCTGCAGACGCAGACCGCGCTGAACTCCTACGCGGACCCGACGTGGCAGGCCGAGGGCTGGCGCCGGTTCAGCTCGCGGCTGTTCGAGCTGGCCCGCGCGGCCGAGCCGGGCTCCGACCACCAGCTGGCGTTCGTCAACTCGCTGGCCGGTTCGGTGCTCTCCGACGAGCAGGTCAGCGAGCTACGCGGATGGCTGGACGGGTCGGCGCCGCTGCCGGGCCTGACCGTCGACACCGACCTGCGCTGGGCGCTGCTGCAGGCGCTGGTCGCGCACGGCGCGGCCGGTGAAGCGGAGATCGACGCCGAGCTGGAGTCCGACCAGACCGCGACCGGCCGCCGCCGCGCCGAGCGGGCCCGCGCCCTGATCCCCACCGCGGGGTCGAAGGAGAAGGCCTGGCAGCGCGCGGTGCACGACGACCAGCTGCCGAACGCGGTCAGCGATGCGATCATCGCCGGCTTCCAGCACCCGGCCCAGCGCGAGCTGCTGGCGCCGTACGTGCAGCGGTACTTCGAGTCGATCGACGAGGTGTGGCAGCGCCGCTCCAGCGAGCGGGCTCAGCCGACGGTGATCGGGCTGTTCCCGTCCTGGGCGGTCACCGACGAGACCGTCACGGCCGCCGACGAGTGGCTGGCCGGCGAGCGCCCGGCCGCGCTGCGCCGCCTGGTCTCCGAGGGCCGCGCGGGCATCGTCCGGGCCCTCGCGGCCCGCGAGTTCGACCGCTCCTGACGCGCGAAAAAGCCGCCCCGGTCCCAGCGGGCCGGGGCGGCTTCTCGTCTGTGGTCAGTGGTGGTGGTCGGCGCTCTTGAACGAGGTCCCGGCCGCGTCGGCGAGCATCCGCACCGCGCTGACCAGGCCGTCGATGAACTCGTCCTCCTTGAAGGAGGCGACCATGCTCATCGCGGCCAGCTGGCAGCTGCGGTCCGGGATGCGGCGGTGGGCTTCCTCGCCGGTGACGATCTCGAACTTGCGCTGTCCCGGGGAGACCGCGATCAGCACGCCGTCAGGCGCTTGGGCGCCGAGGTTGGCGTGCAGCTCTTCGGCCTGCTTGCGGGTGTCCTCGCCGAGGTCGCCGAGGTAGACGGCGAACTCCAGGCCGGTGCTGCGACTGGCCACCGCCATCGCCTCGTCCAGCCGAGCCAGTTCGCTCGCGCTGAAGGGCAGCCGCGGGCGTTCGGGTTCGACGCGCCGCGCGACGGACAGGCGGCCGGTCGCCATGCGAGCCTCGCCGGTGCCGAGTTCGCCGGCGTCCGCGGACCGGTCCGCGATCTCACCAGTTGCCACGAGCGCCTCCCCGAGCCGTGACGGGTCGTGCGTCGTCCGGCACGACCTCACCTTCGCCGTCCGCCGGTACCGCGGTGTTCACGCCCTGCGGGTTGGCGGACCAGAACACCGGAGCGAAGTCCCAGTCCTCCCCCGCGCGGTAGCGCGCGCGGGACAGCTTGGGCCACATCGCGATGAGCACGATCACGCCATAAATGGCCGCTGGGATCACCGCCAGGACCAGCACACTCTCCACGACAGTCACGCCCAGTACGGTAGCCGATGACCAAGGTTTCGTGTGTGCGTCCTCGCGGGTACCTCGATCTTGGTGTGGGAAAAGGGCTGCGATCACCCGGCAATTCGCCCGAACCGATGCGTTCTCATTCCGCTTGGCCGGGTTTCGCCACCGAGCGTAATTTCCATGATCACCGCTTCGGTGCGGCGGGAATCCTCGCGCCTACCCCAGAACCCTCGCCGGCAAGTGACCCGAATCACCATCATTAACTCGTTCGGAGTAGCAATTGCGACCGAATGGAGTCGGCCCGGACGGGGGCAATTCGCGGCAGGTTGGCGGCTTGTTCCTGGCCGCCCGTGATCATAGTTTTTCACCTGTATGGGTCTTGCATATTTGATCACATGCGTTCAAAGCACCCTATGTATTCGGGAGGCACCAATGTCGATCATCGAAGCCGCCACTCAGCCGAGCGCACTCACCCTTCTGATGACCGGCCAACCGCTCGTTGATCACGGAGTGCGAATCAGCAGCCGTCACGACGGCGTGCGCATCAGCGGACTCGACGACGGCGTACGGATCAGCAGCAAGCGGGATGGTGTCCGGATCAGCGGGCGGCACGACGGGGTGCGCATCAGCGGCAAGCGGGACGGTGTCCGTATCAGTGCGAAGCGCGATGGCGTCCGGATCAGCGGGCGCAGCGACGGGGTGCGCATCAGCGGGCGCGCCCGCGGCGTGCGGATCAGCTGACCCCCATCGCCCCGAACGCGCCCGGCCAGGAGCTATGCCGCCGACTCACCCAGGTACGGCAACCACAGCGGGTCGGTCTCGTTCAGACCCGCCAGCAACCGCCAGTGGCGGCCTCGCGGAGCCTGCGGGGCCACCGGCAACCGCCAGCCCAGCTCGCTCAGCGTCTTGTCGGCCTTGCGGTGGTTGCACTTGGTGCAGCAGGCGACGCAGTTCTCCCACGTGTGCGGCCCCCCGCGACTGCGCGGCAGAACATGATCTATCGTTTCGGCTCGTGCGCCGCAGTAGACGCACCGGTGGTTGTCCCGGAGCATCAACGCGGCACGGGTCAGCGGGACCCGGCCGCGGTACGGCACGCGCACGAAGTTGCTCAACCTGATCACGGACGGGATCTCGACCTCGGCGCTCGCGGAGTGCAGGGTCATTCCGGCCGAGTCGCCGTGGACCACCTCGGCCTTGCCGCAGACGACCATCACGATGGCGCGGCGCAGCGGGAGTGCGGTGAGTGGTTCGAAGGTCGTGTTGAGCAGCAGGACCCGACGTTTGCGCCACGACGTGTGACCGGGAGGACGATCCGCCTGCGGCGGCCCGGAGCCTCGGCTCGTCGAGCACAGCGGGGCCCGCGACGCCAGGCCGGTGGCCTTCAGCGCCGGTTGTCGGGTCGGTTGTCGGTCGGGCACGCGACCACCTCCACCGGTGTCGGGCAAAGTTCAGCACAGAACCCGGCCCGAACGCACGTGTGATTCGCCACGCCACGCCGACGAGAACGATCCGCCGCGCGTTTTCGCAGGTGACCACGGTCACGAAGCGATCACCGTCGGCCTCTCGCCCTTCTCCGGCGCTTCGCCCACCATTCTCGATCACCGACCCCGGAACGACGTTGATCACCTCGGGTGAATCGGCCCCGGGAGGTCGTCCGACGCTCTCCCGCGCCGAGGGGCGGCACGTATCGTCGCGATCGTGACCGACGTTCAAGCGCACCTGAGCTATCCCGCCACCGCCCGCGAGGACATCGTGGAGACCCTGCACGGCCGCGAGGTGGCCGACCCGTACCGATGGCTGGAGGACGCCTCGTCGCCGAGCACCGAGGCGTGGTCGGCGGCTCAGAACGAGCTCGCCCGCACCTGGCTGGACGCCCTGCCGGGCCGGGAGGCGGTCGCCGAGCGACTGCACTCGCTGCTGGCCGCGGGCGCCGTGGGCGCTCCGCTGTGGCGGGCCGGGCGGGCCTTCTTCACCCGCCGCGAGCCGGGCCAGGAGTTCGGCGTGCTGCACGTGCGCGA
This sequence comes from Saccharopolyspora mangrovi, assembly GCF_035320975.1. Taxonomy (NCBI): domain Bacteria; kingdom Bacillati; phylum Actinomycetota; class Actinomycetes; order Pseudonocardiales; family Pseudonocardiaceae; genus Saccharopolyspora; species Saccharopolyspora mangrovi. Next base: position 244,070 of record NZ_JAWLNX010000006.1, read on the forward strand.
GGCCGACGGGACCGAGCGGGTGCTGCTGGACGTCACCGAGCTCGACCCGTCTGGGCTGACGACGCTGGACAGCTGGGTGCCGAGCCTGGAGGGCGACCTGCTGGCCTACCAGATCTCGGTGGGCGGCGACGAGGAGTCGTTGCTGCACGTCATGGACGTGGCCACCGGCGAGCTGGTCGAGGGCCCGATCAACCGCTGCCGCTACTCGACGATCTCCTGGCTGCCCGGCGGGCAGGAGTTCTTCTACATCCGCCGGCTGGCACCGGAGCTGGTGCCCGAGGGCGAGGAGCAGTTCCACCGCCGCGTGTGGCGGCACCGGGTCGGCACCGACCCCGACCAGGACGTGCTGGTGCACGGCGAGGGCCTGGACCACACCTTCTACTACGGCACCCACGTCTCGCGGGACGGCCGCTGGCTGATCATCGAGGGCAGCATGGGCACCGCCCGACGCGACTCGGTGTGGATCGCCGACCTCTCCGACGGCGCCGAGGCCCCCGAGCTGCGGCAGGTCGTGGACACCACCGACGGCTACCGGGTCGCCGCGTGGGTGGAGCGCGACGGCCGGATGTACGTGATGACCACCAAGAACGCTCCGCGCTGGCGGCTGTGCGTGGCCGACCCGGCCCACCCGGAGCCGGAGAACTGGACCGAGCTGATCGCCGAGGAACCGGATTCGGTGCTCGACGCGGTCCGCTACTTCGACGGCGACGAGCCGCGGCTGGTGCTGCTGCGCACCCGGCACGCGGTCTCCGAGCTGACCTTGCACGACCCGGCCACGGGCGAGCGCACCGGTGAGATCGCGCTGCCCGGCACCGGCCAGGTCACCGCGCTGACCACGGTCGATTCGGCCACCGAGCAGCACCGCGACCGGCTGTGGATCGGCTGGACGGACTTCGCCACCCCGCCCTGCGTGCACGTCTACGACCGGAGCACCGGCGAGGTGGCGTTGGAGACCAGCGCCCCCGGGACCGCGGAGCTGCCCGAGATCCACACCCGCCAGGTCACCTACCGCTCTGCCGACGGGACCGTGGTGCGGATGTTCGTGCTGGCGCCGGTCGCCGAGCCGGACCGGCCGCGCCCGGTGTTCCTGACCGGCTACGGCGGCTTCTCGCTGTCCCGGGAGCCCGGTTACATGCCGTCGGCGCTGACCTGGGTCGCGGCCGGTGGCGTGTGGGCGCTGCCGTCGCTGCGCGGTGGCGGGGAAGAGGGCGAGGAGTGGCACGTCGCCGGGATGCGGGAGCAGAAGCAGCACACCTTCGACGACTTCCACGCCGCCGCCGAGCACTTGATCGACGAGGGCTGGACGGCCCCGGACCAGATCGCGATCTCCGGCGGTTCCAACGGCGGTCTGCTGGTGGGCGCCGCGCTGACGCAGCGTCCGGAGCTGTACCGGGCGGTGGTGTGCTCGGCTCCGCTGCTGGACATGGTGCGCTACGAGCGGTTCCTGCTGGGCCGGACCTGGAACGACGAGTACGGCACGGCCGACGACCCCGAGGAGCTCGGCTGGCTGCTGTCCTACTCGCCGTACCACAACGTGACCGAACGCACGGCCTACCCGTCCGTGCTGTTCACGGTCTTCGAGTCCGATTCGCGGGTGGATCCCAACCACGCCCGCAAGATGTGCGCGGCGCTGCAGCACGCCACTGGCTCAGACCCGGACAAAAGGCCTATTCTGATCCGCCGTGAGACCGAGGTGGGGCACGCCGCCCGCTCGGTGTCACGTACCGTGGGGCTGACGACCGACCAACTCGTCTTCCTCGCGGAAGCAACCGGTCTCGCTCTGGACTGAGCCCCGAACTCGGTTCCGGCCGACCGGTTTTCGATCGTCGTGCGCGGCGGGGCGCGCACGAAGTTCGGCCGGACGGCTCTCGACGCCTCACGGCGCACCCCGAAGATCGACAGCACGTGGAGAACCCCCGAACCCATGAACCTGCCGCTTTTATCCCAACCGCCGACGTGCGGCGAATCCGAGCTCTGGTGCCAGGCGGTGTTCGACTGGACCAAGAACGCCTGGCTGGCCTCCTACGCCGACCTGCTCATCGCCAAGCCGCTGCAGATCCTGCTGGTGCTGATCATCGCCTTCGCGGTGCGGTGGTTGGTGCACCGCACGATCAACCGGCTGACGCAGGGCAACGGCAAGCCCCCGAAGCTGCTGGCGCCGCTGCGCGAGCGCCGCGGTGACAGCCTCACGAACGAGCTGCTGTCCGAGCGCCGCAGGCAGCGCGCGAAGACGATCGGCTCGGTGCTGAAGTCGCTGACGTCGTTCCTGATCTTCGGCCTGGCGGTCATCTACGTCCTGCAGGTGCTGGGCGTGCGGATCGCCCCGGTGCTGGCCTCGGCCGGTGTGCTGGGCGTGGCCGTGGCCTTCGGTGCTCAGAACCTGGTGCGGGACTTCCTGTCCGGCATGTTCATGATGGTCGAGGACCAGTACGGCGTGGGTGACGTCGTGGACCTGGGCGAGGCCTCGGGTTCGGTCGAGGCGGTGGGCCTGCGGGTCACCACGCTGCGCGACATCAACGGCACCGTCTGGTACGTCCGCAACGGTGAGATCCTGCGGGTCGGCAACTCCTCGCAGGGCTTCGCGGTCGCGGTCGTGGACTTCCCGATCTCGCACAACTCGGACGTGCAGAAGGCCATCGAGGTCGCGGGCAAGGTTGCCGAGGAGGCCGCCGCCAAGGAACCGCTCTCGAAGGACGTCCTGGAGCCCCCGGAGATGCTGGGCGTCGACCAGATCACCTCGGACACGGTCACGCTGCGCCTCACGGTCAAGGTCCGCCCGGGCCGCCAGTGGGCCGTCCAGCGAAGGCTGCGCGTCGACGTCAAGCGCGCCTACGACGACTCGGCCATCGAACCCCCGTACCCCAACGGCCGCCCCCTACCCCCCAACACGGTCTCCACGACGAGCTGACCAGCACGATCCCCCGGCCACCAACAGTGACCGGGGGATCAACATTTGAAGAACAAGAACAAACCCAACACCGTCAGGCAAGCGACGAAGTCGCTTTCTCCGTGCCCCACCTGAGCAACTCGCACCGCCGCGGGTTCTCAGACGCCTTCTGGGGAGGACAGCCGCAGCGCCGTGTATTGGTCATACACAAGTCTCGGATCCCGGAACCAGAAGGCGTCTGAGGTTCCGCTACCCGCACCGCCAAGCAGGATGACCACGGAGTCTTGTCAGTGAACGAGACTTCCCCGGCAGCGGCAACGGACCGCACCCGCCTGACCACTGAGGCCGTAAAACCACAACCTGAGAGGATGGAAGGGTGACTTCCGTGGAGAGTTTCTACGAGCAGGTCGGCGGCGAAGCCACCTTCCACCAGATCGTGGCCCGCTTCTACGAAGAGGTGGCCAAGGACGAGCTGCTGCGCCCGCTCTACCCCGAGGAAGACCTCGGGCCGGCCGAGGAGCGGCTGCGGCTGTTCCTGATGCAGTACTGGGGCGGCCCGCACACCTACTCCGACCAGCGCGGACATCCGCGGCTGCGGATGCGGCACGCGCCGTTCAAGATCGGTCCGGCCGAGCGCGACGCCTGGTTGCGCTGCATGCAGGTGGCCGTTGACGAGGCGAGGTTGAAGCCCGAACACCGCGACCAGCTCTGGCAGTACTTGGAGATGGCCGCCAACAGCATGATCAACTCGTGGTTCTGAGCGGCGGACCCGATCTAGGAGCGAAGGACCTGGTGATGCGGCAGGGCACGCAGGATTACCCCGGTGAGCGACCGTGGTGGTTCGACGCGGTGTGCTACCAGATCGACGTCGGCGCGTTCGCCGACGCCGATGGTGACGGGGTCGGCGACCTCGACGGGATTCACGGCAGGCTCGGCTACCTGGAGCTGCTGGGCGTCGACGCGATCGTGCTGGCGGGCATCTCCGGTTCGGATCCGACCTCGCCCGCCTTGGCGAGGCTGCTGTCGGAGGCGCACGGCAACGGGTTGCGGGTGCTGCTGGCGCTGGACGTCGACCCGGCGCGCACCGACCCGGGTCCGCTGCTGCGGCCGTGGCTGGACCAGGGCATCGACGGCTTCCACTTGGCGCCGCGCAACGATCCGGCGGACGCGGTCGCCGCGGTGATGGCCGACTACCCGGACCGGATCGTGATCGGCAGCGGCACCGGGAACTGGCAGCTGCTGTTCGGCCTGGACCTGGCGGTCGCGGGGTTCTCGGCGGAGCCGGTGCGCAAGGCGATCACGACGGTGCTCGACTCCCCCGGTCCGCGGCCGGCGTGGGCGATGGCCAGCCGGGACAGCACGCGCATCCGCGATCACGCGGCGTTGACGCCGGTGCGCGCGATGGCGCTGGTGCAGCTGGCGCTGCCGGGCGCGGTGTGCCTGCGCCACGGCGAGGAGCTGGGGTTGCCGGGCACGGAGCGGATCCGGATGCCGTGGGAGGGCTTGATGCGGCCCTTCGGGTTCTCGGCGGCGCGGGCCGACTGGTCGTCGATCCCGCACGACTGGGTGCACTTCACGGTCGAGGCGCAGCTGGAGGACGAGGAGTCGACGCTGTCGCTGTACCGGCACGCGCTGGAGATGCGGGCGACGCATCCGGCGTTCGTGGGCGATGAGGTGGAGTGGTTCGGCGCTCCGGAGGACTGCTTCGCGTTCCGCAGGGTGGGCAGCAGCCTGATCTGCGCGCTGAACACGTCCGCGGAACCGGTTCCGCTGCCGCCCGGCGAGGTTCTGCTGAGCTCGCGACCGCTGGTGGCGGGCGAGTTGCCGCCGGGCAGCGCGGCCTGGCTGGTGTGAGCGGGGCCTCGCGAACGCGGGCAGGTGCGGGGGCGGCCGGAAGCGGTCGGTAGATTTCCAGTCATCGTCCCCGACCTCAGCTGGATGTCATGACTGCTGTTGCGCCCGAACGGAGTTCACCTCGGGCGCGGCCTGCTACCAGCGGCAGGCCCGGTCGTCTGGTGGGCGTGGACGTGGCCCGCTTCGTGGCCGTGTTCGGCATGTTCTGCATCCACTTCGGGGTGCCGTTCGCCTCCGGCTGGCCGGAGGTGTGGGCGGCGCAGTTCTTCAGCGGCCGTTCGACCGCGTTGTTCACGTTCCTGGCCGGGGTGTCGCTGGCGTTGATGACGGGGCGGGCGACGCCGCCGGTCGGCGTGGCGTTGCGCGAGGCGCGGTCGCGGGTGGCGGTGCGCGCGGTGGTGCTGCTGGTGCTCGGGTTGGTGCTGGCGAAGGCCACCGAGGCGACCGGCTTCCTGCTGACGGTGATCATCCCGTTCTACGGCTTGTACTTCCTGCTGGCGGTGCCGTTCCTGGGGTTGCGGGCGCGCGGTCTGGTCGTCGCCGCCGCGGTGAGCGCGGCGGTGGGGCCGCAGCTGTCGTTCGTGCTGCGCGGCTGGATCGCTGCGGACACGCCGATGGCGGGTCTGGTGTCGCTGGTCGACAGCGTCGATCCCGGGCACCTGCTGGCCGAGGAGGGCCTGTTCGACCTGCTGCTGCTCGGCTTCTACCCGGCGGCCTCGTACTTGCCGCTGGTGCTGGCGGGCCTGGCCGTCGGCCGGTTGGACCTGACCTCGACGCGGGTGCGGCTGCGGGTCGGCGTGACCGGCCTGGTGCTGTCGCTGGTCGGCTACCAGGTGTCGTTCCTGCTGGTGCCCGTCGGACCGCCGAGCCCGGTGGAGGGCACGATCCCGGTCGGGCACCCGGAGTGGCTGCTGGCGGCGAACGCGCACAGCGGGACGACCTTCGAGCTGCTGGGCTCGGGCGGGATCGCGCTGGTCGTGCTGGCGATCTGCCTGGAAGCGGCCGACCGGGCGGGCAGGTGGTTGACGCCGCTGGCCAAGGCCGGGTCGATGGCGCTGACGCTGTACGCGGCGCACGCGGTGGCGCTGGCCTGGCAGATCGTGAGCGGTGGCTGGCCGTTGAGCGGGGTGCCGGAGAACCTGGCGCACCTGGCCAGCATGGGTCCGGCGCTGCCGCTCGACGACCCGCACATGCCGTGGTTCCCGCGCGACGGCCACCAGCCGACGGGTGTCGTGGCGCTGGTGAACACCTTCATGCCGGAGGTGTTCCTGATCTTCACCTTCGCCTTCACCTACACCTGGCGCCACTTCTTCCGCAGAGGTCCGCTCGAAGCCCTGGTCAGCGACGTGGTCCGCTGGGCCACGAGCCCCAAGCGACCACGCACCCCCGCGACCTGACGAGACCCGAACCCGGATTACCGCCGGAATCAGACCCCGATTACGGCGGTAATCCGTCCTCACCCGGAAAACCGGTAATCCGCACCCGGAACACCGGCGCAATCGGGGACCGGAGGACTGCGCTGATCCGGGGTGGGGCGTCAGAGGAGGAGCGGGAGGAGGGCGTGGCGGCGGCGGACGACCGCGCCGAAGCGGGAGTCCAGGCGCAGCCAGGAGTCCGTGGCGCTGACTCGGACGATCTCCTCCTCGGCCGGGGCGTTGACCAGGAAGCCCATGCCGGAGAGCACGAACAGGCAGCGCAGCGGGACCTTCACGTCGAGGCCGGAGCCCTGGACGGTGAAGACCTCCTGGTCCAGCAGCGACGCCGGGGGCGTGCCCTTCGGGCCCACGTTCTCCTTGGCGACGTCGATTCCCCGCTCCGCGACCTCCCCGACCAGGCGTGCCGGGAGGTCGTCGACGCGCTTCCAGCCGGTGGCCGGCGGCAGCTCCGAGCGCCACATGAGGTCCTTGGGCGCGCCGGGGTCCATCACGTCACCGCCGGCGACGGTCAGCGTCGCCAGCAGCTCGTTGCCGGAGGTCGTCAGGTCGGCGGGCTCGACGGAGCCCGCCACCGAACGGGTGGACAGGGCGTCGAACGGGGTGGCCGCCCAGACGTCCAACCGATCGGTGCCGGGGCGGTTGCGCATCCGGACCACGGCCTGGGAGTCCAGCCGGACCGCGCGTGCGACGAAGGCGCCCAGGTCTTCGCGCTCGACCCGGTCGGGCATGCGGAGCTCAGCCACGGCTCGGCTCCAGCTGCTCGGCCTGCCACCCGGACAGGAACTCCCGCTCGTCGGCGGTGAGCCGGCGGGGCCGTCCGGCGCGCAGGTCGTAGGGCACCATCAGGGTTTCGGCGGTGCACACGGCTTCCCGCGCGAACGCGGTGTAGTCGATGATGAACGAGGCCGCCTTGAGCTCCCGCACCGACATCCGGACCTGCAACGACTTGGCCGCGTACATCAGCGGCGCGTGGTAGTCGATGACGACGCGAGCGACCACCATGCCTTCGGCCATGCCCAGCAGGCCCTGCTTCTCCGCTTCGGTGAACAGCAGATCGGCCCGTGCCTCCTCCAGCAACGTGATCGTCCTGGCGTGGTTGACGTGGCCGAACGCGTCCATGTCGGACCAGCGCAGGGCTACCTCGGCTACGTACGCGCCCACTGGGCCTTTCCTCTCTGCCGTGTCCGGGGTGGGGGAAGGTTCAGTTGAATCTTCCCCCACCCCGCTGGGTCACCGGACCATGCTGCGGAGCTGGCGCGCCGCCACCGACAACGTGGCCAGGTCGAGCCGCCCGGAGCTGACGATCTGCTCCAGCGACGAGTTGGCCCGCGCCAGTCGCGAGGCGTTCACCGACTCCCACCGGGCGATCTTCTCCTCCGAACCGTCCTCCGGCTCGGAGGTGCGCAGGACGTCCACGGTGATCGCGCGCAGCGATGCGTAGAAATCATCCCGCAGCGCCAGCCTAGCCAGCGCGTGCCACCGGTCGCCGCGTTCCAGCTCGTTGACCGCGATGAGCATCCGCTCCACGTCCAGGTGGGCCCACAGCGCGTAGTACAGCTCGGCGCTCTCGCGCGGGCTGCGCTCGGCACCGATCCCGGCGTCGCGCTCGGCGAGCTCGGCGACCTCCCGGATGTCCAGCAGCGCGTAGGCGTCGAGCAGCACCGCGACCCGCTCGGCCAGCTCCTCGGGCACGCCCGCGGCCACCCAGCGCTGGATCTGCGCGGCGACGCCTTCGGCGGCCCGGCCGCGGATCAGCCCCCGCACGGTCGGCGTCAGCTCGGCCACGACCGGCCGGAACCGGGTGATCTCGGCACCGATAGCCAGCGGCTGCGGCCGGTTGGTCAGGATCCACCTGGCCGCACGGTCGAGCAGGCGCCTGCTCTCCAGCACCATCTCGTCGGCGATCGCACTCGGCACCGACCCGCCCAGCGCGTCGATGTCGGCCCACAGCCGTCGCAGGTCGTAGACGTTGGTGACGACGGCGAACGCCCGCACCGCGTCGGTGGTCGAAGCGCTGAGCTCCTCGGACAGCCGGTAGGCGAAGGAGATGCCCGCGCCGTCGACCATCTCGTTGACCAGCAACGTCGTGATGATCTCGCGGCGCAGCGGGTGCGCGGCGATGGCGTCGCCGTAGCGCTCCTGCAGCGGCTTCGGGAAGTACTCGGGCAGCCGCTGGGCGAAGGCCTCCGCGTCGGGCAGTCCGCTGTCGAGCACGTCGCGCTTCAGCTGGAGCTTGACGTGGGCCATCAGCGTGGCCAGCTCCGGCGAGGTCAGTCCCTCGCCGGACTTCTCCAGGTCGCGGAAGCCCTTCTTGCTCGGCAGCGCCTCCAGCTCGCGGTCCAGGCCCGCGGACTGCTCCAGCGCCGTGACCTGCCGGGCGTGCACCGGCAGCATCGGGCCGGCGTGGGCGCGGGAGACGCCCAGCACCGCGTTCTGCCGGTGGTTGTCGCCCAGCACCAGGTCGCCGACCTCGTCGGTCATCTCGGCGAGCAGCTCGTTGCGCTGCTCACCGGTGAGCCTGCCGTCGGAGACCAGGTGGTCCAGCAGGATCTTGATGTTGACCTCGTGGTCGGAGCAGTCCACACCGGCGGAGTTGTCCAGCGCGTCGGTGTTGACCTTGCCGTCGATGCGGGCGAACTCGATCCGGCCGAGCGAGGTCAGACCGAGGTTGCCGCCTTCGCCGACGACCTTGACCCGCAGGTCGGCGCCGTTGACGCGCACGGCGTCGTTGGCCTTGTCGCCGACCTCGGCGTGGGACTCGACGGCCGACTTGACGTAGGTGCCGATGCCGCCGTTCCACAGCAGGTCGGCCGGGGCCAGCAGGATCCGCTTGATCAGCTCGGCGGGTGCGAGCTTGCGCACCGACTCGTCGATGCCCAGCGCCGCCCGGATCTGCGGGTTCAGCGGGATCGACTTCAGCGACCGCGACCACACGCCGCCGCCTTCGCTGATCTTGCTGCGGTCGTAGTCGTCCCACGTGGAGCGCGGCAGCTCGAACAGCCTGCGCCGCTCGGCGAAGGAGACCGCCGCGTCCGGGTTCGGGTCGATGAACACGTGCATGTGGTTGAACGCGGCCACCAGACGGATGTGCTCGGACAGCAGCATGCCGTTGCCGAACACGTCACCGGCCATGTCGCCGACGCCGACGACCGTGAACTCCTCGTTCTGGGTGTCCACGTCGATCTCGCGGAAGTGCCGCTTGACGCTCTCCCACGCGCCCTTGGCGGTGATCCCCATCGCCTTGTGGTCGTAGCCGACCGAGCCGCCGGAGGCGAAGGCGTCGCCGAGCCAGAAGCCGTAGGACTGCGCCACGTCGTTGGCGATGTCGGAGAAGGTCGCGGTGCCCTTGTCGGCGGCGACGACCAGGTAGGTGTCGTCGCCGTCGTGGCGCACCACGTTCGGCGGCGGGGCGACCTCGCCGCCCGCCAGGTTGTCGGTGAGGTCGAGCAGGCCGGAGATGAACATCCGGTAGCAGGCCACGCCCTCGTCCAGCGAGGCCTTGCGGTCCACCGCCGGGTCGCCGGTGGCCTGCGGCGGGCGCTTGACGACGAAGCCGCCCTTGGCGCCGACCGGCACGATCACCGCGTTCTTGACCGCCTGTGCCTTGACCAGGCCCAGGATCTCGGTGCGGAAGTCCTGCGGGCGGTCCGACCAGCGCAGACCGCCTCGCGCGACGGAACCGAACCGCAGGTGCACGCCCTCCACCCACGGCGAGTACACGAAGATCTCGAACTGCGGCCGGGGTTCGGGCAGGCCGGGGATCTCGCGCGGCTCCAGCTTGAACGCCAGGAACGGCCGGTCCCGCTGGCTGGTGTCGACGAAGTAGTTGGAGCGCAGGGTCGCCCGGATCAGGCTCAGGTAGTTGCGCAGGATCCGATCCGCGTCGAGGCTGGTGACCTCGTCGATCAGGTTGGTGACCGACTCGGTGAGCTCGGCTTCGCGCGCCTTGCGGTCGGCATCGCTGAGCTCGGGGTCGAAGCGGGTCTCGAACAGCCGCACCAGCTCGGTCGTGGTGGTGCGGTGCGCGAGGATCGAGTCCTCGATGTAGTCCTGCGTGTAGGCGATGCCGACCTGGCGCAGGTACTTGGCGTAGGCGCGCAGCACGGCGGCCTGCCGCCAGTTCAGCCCGGCCCGCAGCACCAGCGCGTTGAACCGGTCCACCTCGGCGTCGCCCAGCCACACCGCGCGGAAGGCGTCCTCGAAGCGCTGCCGCAGCGAGTCCAGCAGCTGCGGATCGGTGCTGTCGAGCAGACCGGAGTCCAGCCGCAGACCGAAGTCGTAGATGTAGACCTTCTGGCCGGAGGTCTCCAGGGTGAGCTCGTAGGGCCGTTCGTCGACGACCTCCACGCCCATGCTCTGCAGCACCGGCAGCACCCGGGACAGCGTGACCCGGCCGCCGACGTAGAGCTTGAAGCGGCGCTGGCCGGCGCTGGCGTCGCGCGGCACGTAGAAGGACATGCGCAGGTCGTCGGGGCCGCTCAGCGATTCCAGCCGGCGCAGGTCGCGGAGGCCTTCGGCGGCGCTGAAGTCCTCCTTGTAGGCCTCCGGGAACACCGAGGCGTAGTCCTGCCCGGCCTGGCTGATGGCCTCCGACAGGACGCGGGCCGGTCCGGATTCGGCGCCCCGGCCGGAGCGCTCGGCGTCGAGCTCGGCGACCATCTGGTCGTCCCAGGTGTGGATGGCGTCGTCGAGTCGCCGCTGGATGCGCGCGAGGTTCGGCTCGACCTGGTCCTCGGGATCGGTGTGGACCACGAAATGCACTCGCGCGAGCGTGGATTCGCCCACGCGCGTGCTGTACTCCAGCCCGGCGCCACCGAGTTCGTCGAGCAGCACCTCCTGCATGGCCAGCCGCGAGCTGGTCGTGTACCGGTCGCGCGGCAGGTAGACCAGGCAGGAGAAGAACCGGCCGTAGGAGTCGCGGCGCAGGAACGGCTTGAGCTTGCGGCGCTCGGCCAGCGCCAGCACGCCGGTGATGGTCTCCTGCAGGGTTTCGAAGTCCGTGGAGAACAGCTCGGTGCGCGGGTAGCTCTGGATCTCCTCCAGCATCCGCTGCCCGGAGTAGGACTCCAGCGGGAACCCGGCGCGGTGGATGACCTGCCGCACGCGCCGCTCCACGAACGGGATGTCGAGGACGTCCTCGTGCAGCGCGGTCGTGGTGAACAGGCCGAGGAACCGGTGTTCGCCGGTGACGTCGCCGGACTCGTCGAAGGTCTTGAGACCCACGTAGAACGGGTGGACCGGACGGTGCACTGTGGACGGTGCGCTGGCCTGGGTGAGCACCAGCAGCTCCTTGGACAGCGCGTGCGCCCTGGAGTCCGGGCCGGTGGACAGGCTGCGGGAGGCGACGCTGTCGCTGCGCAGCACGCCGAGCCCGGAGGCCAGCACGGCCTGCAGCGCTTCGCCGTCCTCCTCGACCAGCTCGTAGTGCCGGTAGCCGAGGAAGGTGAAGTGCCCGTCGGCCAGCCAGCGCAGCAGACCAGCACCGTCGGTGACCTGCTCGGACGGCAGCGGTGGCGGGCTCTTCTCCAGCTCGTCGGCCAGCGCGCGGGCGCAGGAGTGCATCCGCTCGGTGTCCTCGACGACCTCGCGCACGTCGTTGAGGACGTCGGCGAGGTCCTTCTTGAGCGCGGCGAGGCGTTCGGGGTCGACGACCTGGCCGACCTCGACGAACATCCAGCTCTCGGCGACGGCACCGGCGGGCGGATCGGACGGGTCGGCCTCGGGCAGGACCTCCAGCAGCTCACCGGCGAGATCGCGCCGCACCACGACGATGGGGTGGATGACGCGCAGCACGTCGGCGTTGTCGCGGCCGAGCTCGGCGATCAGCGAGTCCACCAGGTACGGCATGTCGTCGGTGACCGTCTGCACGACGGTGGCCTGGTTCTGCCAGCCGTGCTCGTCACGCGTCGGGTTGAAGATCTGCACCAGGGGGCGTCCGGCGGCGCGGTTCGCGGCCAGCCGGTGATGCGATCTGAGGGCTCCGACGAGGTCGTTCGGGTCGTCGTCGACGAGCTCTTCGGCCGGAACGTGGCGGTAGTAGGTGCGCAGCAGCTCGTCGAGTTCGGGGGCGAACTCGACGGCTCGTTCCAGCAACCGACGCTTGGCCAGTTCGGGGTTCTCGGACTGCTCGCCGGCGGTTCCGGTCTGCAGCTGTCCGGGATTCGAGGTCATTTCAGGCAGCTCCACGCTTTACGGCACCTCGTTGTGCCAACAGGTTCCACTTTAAGACTGCCAGTTCCCGATCACTGGGTGGGGATCTGGCTTCGGGAGTGGTGGTGAAAACAGACGCAACGAATGATGTCCGAGAGGTTTCTCAGAACAACGGATCAGCTGCCGCACTACCGAATCCGGGTGCGCGGTGCCGGGCCCCGAAGCCCTCGTGTTGATCATCCTCTGTGGACTGGTGTCGGTTGCGTCCGGTCTCGCCGACGGTGTTGTGATCGATGTGTTCCGAATCGCTGTCGCTGTAGCTGTCGCCGTAGCCCGGCTCACCGTAACCGGGTTTGTGGCGACCGCCATAGCCGACGGCGGCGATGCCCTCGCTGACCTGCTGCTTCGCCTCGTCGGTGCGGCCGGCGTTGTAGGCCATCAGCGCGTCGGCGAGCAGGTCGGCCAGGCTCGCGTCCGGGCTCGGTTCCGGCGGCACGGGCTCCTGTTCGGGCTGCGGCTCGGGTTCGGGGACGGCGAAGCGGAAGCTCGGGTCGGTGTCCTCGGCCGACCGCGCCGGAGCTTCGCGGCCCTCGGGCTCCGGACCGGCGGGCTCGGGCTGGAACGCGGCGAGCGGATCGGGATCGGCGTGCCGGGCGCGGCGGCGGGACGGCTTGTGGTCGGCGGGGAGCTTGAGCTCGGCGCGGATCTCGGCCAGCGACTTGCCCTTGGACCGCCGTCCGCCCTGCTCCTCCGGCTCGGCGGGCGGCGGAGGGAGTTCGTCGGCCTCCGGCGGCGGGAAGCCGTGCGGCGGGGTGACGGGTTCGGGGGCGCGCTCGCGGCGACCGTGCGCCTCGGTGATCCGCCGCAGGCTGTCGGCCGCCGCGGCCAGCGGATCACCGCTCCACCGCTGCGCCAGGTCGTCCTCGCCGTCGTCGTCCTCGTACCCAGCGGACTCGTCGTCGGCGGAGTCGCGCTCCGGTTCACCGGCGGGCCACCAGGTACCTGCGGAGCGCTGATCGGCGGGTTCGTCCTCGGGCTCCGGCTGCGCCGGCTCCTCTGCTGAGCCGGCGCCGAACATCTCGCTGGGCGAGGCCGCGTCGAACGCGACCCGAGGCTCCGGCGCCGACCGGTCCGCAGCCGGTGTCTCCTCGACCTGCGCGGGCTCCTCGGTCTCCTTGGCGGCCCGGCTCGTCAGCGCCTCCATCAGCAACCGAGCCGCGTCGTGCGCCTCCGCGTAACTGCCCCGCCTGCCCGCGTCCCGACGACCGTACCTCGACGCGCTCGCGACCTCCGCAGAACGATCCGGAAGCGGGTCGGACTCCACCTCCGGGGCGCGGGAAGCCTCAACTGGAGCCTCCGCCTGCGCATGCGCGGCGGGATCCTGGCCATAAGCACTGGTCACGACGCTGTGGGCCGGCTCGGGCACCGAAATGCGGCTGGGCGACGTTCGAACTGGAACCTCCTCCCCCGACGCGTGCGCGGCAGCGGTGAGCTCCTGGCCATCAGTTCTGGTCACGGCGCTGTGGGCAGCTCCGCGGACTGGCTCGGGAGCGCGGGTGGGCGGCGTTCCCGCTGAAACCTCGACCGCTGGCGCGGGATCGGGCACCGCCGCCACGGTGGGCTTCGCACGGCGGCCGCGAGGCGCTTCGGCTTCCGCCGGGTACGCCGTGAGCAGGTTGACCCGCGCGTTGTGCACCAGCGACCGCCACCGCCGGTCGGCCGAGTAGGCGCCGCGCAGCGCCTGCAGCGCCTCGGCGATCTCCTCCACGCGCTCGTGCGCGCGCGACAGCGCGTTGAGCGCCTCGGCGAGCAGACCGTCGAGCTTGTGCCGCTCGGAGATCGCTGCCGTCTCGGCCAGCACCCGCAGCGCGGCGTCGTGGTCCCCGGCGGGCAGGTGCACGCGGGTGGCCAGCGCCAACCCGAGCCACCCGGTGGGGCCGGCGGAGGCCGCTCGCACGGGCTCGGCCAGCACGGCCTGGCTGGTCTCGACCGCTTCGACGCGATGCCCCTGGTCGAGCAGGGCGTGCACGCGTTCCAGCAGCAGGCGGGTCTGGATCTCGCCGCCTTCGGCCTCCGGATCACTGAGCCGCCGCAGCAGCTCCAGCCCGGTGTCGGTGGCGGCGACGGCCTCGCCGAACTCGCCGAGCCTGCGGTAGTGCCCGGCCCGGGCCCCCCACACGCGCGCCTTGAGCACGCGGGTGCTGTCCTGCGAGTCGTCGCAGTCGGCGTAGAGGCGTTCGGCCTCGTCGAGGACCTGGCTGCGCTCGTAGACGTCCTGCTGCGCGGGCAGGGCGGCGGCCAGGGCGAGGAGCGCGTGCGCGCGGACGGCCGGTTCGATCCGGTCGCGCGCGAGCTCGCGGCGCAGGACGCGGACCGCCACCTCGTGGCTGCCCGCGCTGACCGCGCACCAGCCGAGCTCGATGCGCAGCCTGGTCAGGACCTCGCCGGCGCCGGTGGCCTCGGCGTCGCGCACTGCGGCGAGCGCCCGGCCGGTGGTCGCGACACCGCGTCCCAACCTGTTCGAAGCGAACAGGGCCAGCGCCTCGGCGCGCAACCGCGCACCTCGGTCGCCGGTGCGCCTGGCGAGCGCGACCGCTCTGTCACTGAGCACCAGAGCCAGTTCCGGGACTCTCCACCGCATCTGCCACGCGGGATCGAGCAACCCTTCCACCGAGCTGGGCTCTGCCACAGCGGCCACGCTCGCCAAGGCGCCTCCGTTCAGCCGCGGGTCAACTTGCGATGGGTAACCCGGTGCGGACGGGCGGCGTCGGCGCCCAGCCGCTCGATCTTGTTCTGCTCGTACCCCTCGAAGTTACCTTCGAACCAGAACCACTTGGCGGGGTTCTCGTCATCTCCCTCCCACGCGAGGATGTGGGTGGCGACGCGGTCCAGGAACCAGCGGTCGTGGGAGATGACCACGGCGCAGCCGGGGAACTGCTCGAGCGCGTTCTCCAGCGAGCCCAGGGTCTCGACGTCCAGGTCGTTCGTCGGCTCGTCCAGCAGGATCAGGTTCCCGCCCCGCTTGAGCGTCAGCGCCAGGTTCAGCCGGTTGCGCTCACCACCGGAGAGCACGCCCGCCGGCTTCTGCTGGTCCGGGCCCTTGAAGCCGAACGCGCTGACGTAGGCGCGCGAGGGCATCTCGACCTGGCCGACCTGGATGAAGTCCAGACCGTCCGACACGACCTCCCAGACGTTCTTGTTGGGGTCGATGTTCGCGCGGTTCTGGTCCACATAGGACAGCTTGACGGTGTCGCCGACCTTGACCGTGCCGCTGTCGGGCTCCTCGAGCCCCACGATGGTCTTGAACAGCGTGGTCTTGCCGACGCCGTTCGGGCCGATGACGCCGACGATGCCGTTGCGCGGCAGGCTGAACGACAGGTCGTCGATCAGCAGCTCGTCGAAGCCCTTCTTGAGGTTCTCGACCTCGACCACCGTGTTGCCCAGGCGCGGGCCCGGCGGGATCTGGATCTCCTCGAAGTCGAGCTTGCGGGTCTTCTCCGCCTCGGTGGCCATCTCCTCGTAGCGGGCCAGGCGGGCGCGCGACTTGGTCTGCTTGGCCTTGGCGTTGGAGCGGACCCACTCCAGCTCGTCCTTGAGGCGCTTCTGCAGCTTGGCGTCGCGCTTGCCCTGGACCGCGAGGCGCTCCTGCTTCTTCTCCAGGTAGGTGGAGTAGTTGCCCTCGTACGGGTAGGTGCGACCGCGGTCGAGCTCCAGGATCCAGCCCGCGACGTTGTCCAGGAAGTACCTGTCGTGCGTCACGGCGAGGACGGCGCCCGGGTAGGTGGCCAGGAACTGCTCCAGCCAGAGCACGGATTCGGCGTCGAGGTGGTTCGTGGGCTCGTCGAGCAGCAACAGGTCGGGCTTGCTCAGCAGCAGCTTGCACAGCGCGACGCGGCGTCGCTCACCACCGGAGAGGTGCTTGACCTCGGCGTCCGGCGGCGGGCAGCGCAGGGCGTCCATCGCCTGCTCCAGCTGGGAGTCCAGTTCCCACGCGTCGGCGTGGTCCAGGTCCTCCTGGAGCTTGCCCATCTCCTCCATCAACTCGTCGGAGTAGTCGGTCGCGAGCTGCTCGGCGATCTCGTTGAAGCGGTTGAGCTTCACCTTGATCTCGCCGACGCCCTCCTCGACGTTGCCGAGGACCGTCTTCTCCTCGTTCAACGGGGGTTCCTGCTGCATGATGCCCACGGTGTAACCCGGCGACAGGAACGCTTCACCGTTGTTCGGCTGGTCGAGTCCCGCCATGATGCGGAGCACGGTCGACTTGCCAGCCCCGTTCGGCCCGACGACACCGATCTTGGCGCCCGGGTAGAACTGGATGGTCGCGTTGTCGAGGATGACCTTGTCACCATGCGTCTTGCGCACGTTTTTCATGGTGTAAATGAACTCGGCCATGCCTTGGATCGTAGTTGCGTCCCACCCCAACCCCCGCACGCGGGCCCCCGGAACCCGAACGGGTGAGGGTGCGGTGTTCAGCTGCGCGGCGAGTCCTGTTCGGCCAGGCGTTTGAGCATCTCGTTGTAGGCGGTGAGATCGGCGTCACCGTCCTTGTCCGCCTTGCGGTCGATCCGGCGGGCCTGCCGGTCGTCCGCGCGGGACCACTGGATGAGCAGCGCCAGCATCACCACGACCAGCGGGACCTCACCGGAGGCCCAGGCCAGACCGCCGCCGAGCTGCTGGTCGGCGAGCAGGTCGGTGAACCACGGCAGGTCGAGGCTGCGGTAGAAGTCCCCGCCGATGGGCTTGGCCGACATCATCAGCGCGATGCCGAAGAAGGCGTGGAACGGCATCGAGGCGAACACCATCCCGACCTTGCCGATGGGCGGCAGCTGGCGCGGCGAGGGGTCGATGCCGATCACCGGCCAGTAGAAGACGTAGCCGACCAGTAGGAAGTGGGCGTTCATCGCCAGGTGCGCCCAGTGCTGGTTGAGCGCCAGGTCGAAGAGGCCGGTGAAGTACAGCGCGTAGAACGAACCGACGAACAGCACCAGCGCGACGATCGGGTGGGTGAGCACGCGCGTCAGCGGCGAGTTGATGAAGGCCATCAGCCATTCGCGCGGGCCTGCGGGCTGCCCCTTGCCCGCGGGCTTGAGCACCCGCAGCGCCAGCGACGTCGGCCCGCCCAGCACCAGGAAAACCGGGGCGAGCATGGACAGCAGCATGTGCTGCCCCATGTGCACGCTGAACACGGCCGGCGCGTAGCGGCCGACCCCGGCGGAGGTGGCGATGAGGATGGTCAGGCAGCCGCACAGCCAGGCGGTGGTCCGCCCGACCGGCCACTTGTCGCCGCGGGCCCGCATCCGCAGCACGCCCCACAGGTAGAGACCGGCCAGGACCAGCGCCAACGTGCCGTAGACGAGGTCGAAGCGGAAGTCGTACAGCAGCCGCGCGGCGTCCGGCGGCGCGTCGAGGGTGTAGCCGATGATCAGCTCGGTGCGGCTCGGAACGGTCGCGTAGCCGCCGGGCGGCGGGGTGCGCCCGAGCGCCACGGCGACGCCGAGGGTGGCGAACATGATCAGGACTTCGACGGCGCCGAGCCGCAGCAGCCCGGACGACCCGGCCTCCAGCCGGGAGACGACCTTGCTGCGCTGCAGGTATCCGAAGACGCCGAGCGCCAGCAGGCCGACGATCTTGAGCAGCACCAGCAGCCCGTAGGTGGAGCCGAACAGCTGGTCCGGCGAGACCCGCACCAGCGCGTTGATCACCCCGGACAGGGCCATCGCGACCCAGCTGACCAGGGCGATCGCCGAGAAACGGCGCGCGACCAGCGGCAGGTGCGCCCCACCGCGAGCGGCGTGGGCGATCAGGGCGATCAGCCCGCCAACCCACAGCACGACTCCGACCAGGTGGAACAGCAGGCTGTTGGTGGCGATGTCGTGGGCGCCGCCGCTCGCGGAGTGGCCGGTGGCGATGACCGGCAGCAGCCCGGCCAGGCCGAGCCCGAAGGTCACCACGGTCCAGCCCCACGACAGCACGATCCGGCAGGCCAGCGCGACGAGGAACGCGATCAGCGCGGTCAGCGCCCAGGCCTTGGCCTCTTCGAGCGCGTCGATCAGGCCGAACATGACCTCGGCGCTGAGCACCTCGCCCACCGAGCGGCCGGTGGCGTCGGCGCAGATGAACGGCACCATCAGAGCCGCTCCGACGAACCACACCGATGCGGCCCGGCCGGCGGTGCGCACGGCGGCGTAGCCGTCGGCGAGCAGCGCACCGGAGCGGCTGGCCGGGATGCCGAACGAGGCCAGCAGCAGCGAACCGATGGCCACCACGGAACCGGCCTCGGCGATCACCCGCACCACCGGCAACCCGTACTGGGTGATGGGTCCGGGGTCGGGCAGTCCGAGCAGGGCGTAGTTCGCTCCGGCCGACAGCGTGGTCAGGGCGGCGGCGATCAGCGCCGCGAGCACTCCCGCGGTGACGACGAGGACACCCACGGTGCCGGAAGCACTGCGCCTGGCGCTCTGTTCGGGCCGGGAATTCGGTTCGGCGACGGACTCGGATGCCACATACCGAGCGTAACGGCCGTGGCGTTCGGATCACCGGTCAGGATGGCGCACCTGGGCGTGGTCTCGCGCACGCCACGCCGCTACGGTTACCCCGTGCCGAATGTCCGTTACCGCTTACCGCGGGTGCTCGCGCTGTGCGTTCTGATCGGTGGATCGGCGCTGACCAGCTGCGCGAGCGACGTGGTGGGCCGGCCCATCCCGGCAGCGGGCTTCCAGGAGCACCCCGAGGCGCCGCAGACCCGCTCGGCGATCGCGACACCTCCCCGCATCCCGGCCCCGCGCGGCGAGGTCGGCCCGTGCACCCTGCTCTCCCCCGCCGACCTCGGCCAGGTCGGCGGCGTGGCGGGACCGCCGCACCCCGGCAACCCGGTCCCGGGCGCGTGCGCGCACCTGCTCGGCGGCCAGCCGGACAACACGGCCGCCGCCGGCTTCCACGAGCCGTACCCGGCGATCGCCCAGCGGCAGCCGAGGGGCGTCGAAGTGGACGTGCACGGCTACTCCAGCTGGCTGTACTGCGAACCCGTCACGGGTTACCAGACGTGCACCGCGGCAACGGCGATCAGATCGGACAGATCCC
Source organism: Saccharopolyspora mangrovi (assembly GCF_035320975.1). Classification (NCBI taxonomy): domain Bacteria; kingdom Bacillati; phylum Actinomycetota; class Actinomycetes; order Pseudonocardiales; family Pseudonocardiaceae; genus Saccharopolyspora; species Saccharopolyspora mangrovi. The sequence continues at coordinate 263,477 of NZ_JAWLNX010000006.1, forward strand.
TGCTGACGATGCTGTCGCTCAAGGACGCCTCCGCAGCGGACACCGCCGACCGGCTGTTCGGCCTGACCACCGCCGCGCTGCAGAAACTGCCGCCCGCGTAGCCCGCTTGCCGGTTGTCGAAAAGCTTGCCGTTGTGTACCGGCTCGGCAACGTTGCCGCGTCGTTCGCACACGCGATGCGGCCGACCGCTACCCTCCTTGCTGCACAACGTCGGGCATACCGCCCACCAAACGGCCCCCATAGCTCAGCCGGATAGAGCAAAGGACTTCTAATCCTTAGGTCGCAGGTTCGAGTCCTGCTGGGGGCGCTCACAACCCGCGAAGTTCTCAGTTGGCACAGCCACCTCTCGGAGCGGGCGAGGTTTCAACTGGAACACCCGCCTCTCCTGCCCCCCGGTGCACCCGAGCGCGCGGTGGGATCGCTGCCGCAGCGTGATGCAATGGTTCGCACCTGTTCGGAGATCGCGGGAGACGGCATGACGAGCACAGCTCTGTGGGGGTTCACCGTCGTGGCGGTCCTCGCCGTGATCACACCGGGCCTGGACACGATGCTCGCCCTGCGCCACGCCCTGCTCGGCGGGCGCCGAGCAGGCCTGACCGCGGTCCTCGGGATCACGACCGGCTGCCTCGTCTGGGGAACGGCGAGCATCGTCGGCCTGACGGCGCTGCTCACGGCGTCCGAGCTGGCCTACAACGTCGTGCGCATCCTCGGCGCCGCCTACCTGATCTGGCTCGGCGCGTCCGCGCTGTGGAAGACGTTGCCCCGCAACAGGAAACCGACCACCGAGGACGTTCCTGTCCCGGCCGGGCGTTCCGCGTTCCGCGCAGGCCTGATGACCAACCTCCTCAACCCGAAGGTCGGCGTCTTCTACATGAGCCTGCTGCCCCAGTTCCTCCCCACGGGCCCGACCGCCTCGGCCTGGGGCGCCCTCCTCGTCACCATCCACCTCACGGTCGGCCTGCTCTGGCTGCCCAGCCTCGTCTGGGTGGCCGGGCGAGCCAGAGCCTTCCTGCAGAAGCAACGAGTCCGCCGCTGGCTGGACCGCATCACGGCGACGGTGCTGCTCGGACTGGGCGTGAAGCTGGCCGCCGAGGTCTGAGACACAGCTCCGCCCGGCACCTCGTCAGTACGCGCGGGGCCGCTCACCTCCCACGCGCGATGTTCGCCCACGACTGACCAGACGGCCCACTGGACGGAGGGGGCGCAGACGCCCCGGCCGCGTTTCCTCCCGAAGCAGGCGGAGGAGAGGACAACGGGTTGACATTGCTCTCGCGCGGGAGGAGCCCCGGATTCGTGTACCCGCTGGGCTTGACCCCGAACTGCTGAAGCACGTGATCGCAGCTCGTACACGGTGGGAAATAACGACCTTGCCGAGCGCCATCGCCCACCCCAGCGACACCCACCTGAGAGCCCTGGAGGTCGTTGAGCCGAGCTTGCAGAGCGTTGCCCGTCAGCGGTCGCCCTCGACCGTCGTGCAGCGCCTGGTTGAGCGCATCCATCTCCGCACACCCACCGTGCTGAGCGTTGGGTGCCCGCCGGTTTTGCGGCACGTTCTCGAGTGCTTGCGCGAGGTTGGGGTGGGGACGAGCTGCTCTATCGGGCAAGATCGTCGTACCTGGTTGATCTGAGTTTTGATTCGGACGACGATTGTCCAGCCGCTCGTTCTCCGCGTAATTTCCTCGACCACCACGCCCGCCTTGGAAACGAATATCGTGGTTTCCCCGCCCGCTGAAGCCGTAGAACACCTCGTTGACGTTCCTTCCGTTGGGACGCAGCGCCGCGGCCATCCCTGTCGGGAAGTTGTTCCGCTTCGCCATATCGGCCAGCTCTTCGGCCTCTGATTGCACGCACATGAAGAGGCCGAGTGGGTCGGACATCGTCGTCGGATTCGGCACGTACGATCGCGCGTTCGGCCCGGCGAGCATTCCCAACGGGTCACGAGACAGATACCTCGCGACGGAGGGGTCGTAGTAGCGGTAGAAGTTGTAGTGCAGGCCGGTTTCACCGTCGTAGTACTGACCGGGGAAGCGCAACGGTGTTGTTGCCGTCCCGGCCTGGCGCACGTCCGAACCCCAGACCGTGTTCAGGGCGTGCCACGCCACGTGGCCGTTGGGATCGATGAGCTCCTGCGGCGTCCCCACCAGGTCCGTCACGATGGCGTAGAAGTTCGTGTCCACCCACCCGCGCTGCGCATCGGCGAATGCGCGTTCGACCTGGCAGATCGGAGCGTCTGCTCCCGGCAGTCGATCCCAAGACATCCCGTTGGTCCCGTTGTGAACCTGCTCAACCAGCTCGGTGCCATCCCAGGTGAACTCGATGAGTTCCTTCACCGAAACGCCATCCGCCGCGAGCCGCTGCTTCGCGATGCGCCTGCCCAGCGGATCGTAGAGGTACCGCCACTCGCTGCCGTCCGGCGTGGTCACCGCGACCAGGCGATCATCGGCGTCCCACGAGTAGCGCCAAGACTCAATCTGACCAGCGGATGTGACATGGTGACGCCCGCTCACACGCCCCTCAACGTCGTGGTCGTAGCGCGTCCCACCAGCACGTCGCACCAGCGCACCAACGTATTCCCGGGGGCCGGCGTGCGGTGAACCGCCGGGAATCTCCGCGTGACGAAGATTCCCCGCCGTGTCGTAGGCGTAGCGTTCCTGCCAATTCGGCCCGGAAACCGCGACCACACGACCAGCGGCGTCGAGATCGAAGCGGCGCGTCCCGGCAATCTTGTCGGTCACGCCGACGAGACCGCCCGTCTCGCTGTAACCAAAGGAACGATGTTGCACCGGCTGCCCAGTCGCGCGGTTCACCACCTCCTGCGCGCAAAGCCGATTGCGAAGATCCCATTGGTTCCTGAGAACGAGACCGGGCCCGATGTGACGCTCGATCTCCCGCCCTTGCCGATCGAAGCTGAATTCGATCACGCGCCCTGCGGTCTCCAGCGCAACCGGCCGACCAACCTGGTCGTACTCCCACTTGCTCTCCGCTCCAGACGGGAGTCGGCGCAGAACCCTTCGGCCGAGCTGGTCGTACTCCGAAACCACGGACCGGCCGTTGACCGTCTCGACCATCCGCTTGCCCGCTGGCGTGTGCTCGTAGTCGAAGTGGAGCTCGGCGTGGTCATTGCGTGCGCTTCGCATCCTGCCGATCAGGTCGTATGCGAAATGGGTCGCGGTATCGCCGGAAATGTGTTCAACCAGACGTCCGCGCACGTCGTAGCGGTAGCGCACGGACTGGCCCGCGGCATTGATGCGCTCCACGAGCTGCCCTGCGGCGTCGTACCGGTATCGAGTAACACGACCGTCGAAATCGGTCTCGGCGGTCAGGTTTCCTGCAGCGTCGTAGGTGTAGGTCCAGGTCTGCTGGTGCTCGTTGACCACTCGGACCAGCCGCAACTCCGTGTCGTAGGCGTACCCGATCTGAGAGCCGTTGGCATCGACGATCGACGCCGGTAGGTCGAAGTGCCCGACCTCCGTGCGCACAGATCGCTCCGCGGTCGCGGCCTCGCGGAGGTTGCCCTCGGCATCTCGACGCCAGTGCCAGGTCCTCCCGTCAGGATCGAGGCGAGATCGCAGTGCACCCTCAACGGTCCACGCGTACCGGGTGACGTCGCCGGCCGCGTCGACAACGCTTGTCCTCCGGCCGAATCGGTCGTAGGCGTAACGGGTTACGCCACCAGTGGGGTCTGTCACCGTCAACGGTTGACCATTGACATCGGATTCGATGCGGGTGATGTTGCCCAACGCGTCGGTGATCCTCGCGAGATTGCCCGCTTCGTCATATGAGTACATCGTCCGCCCGCCACCTGGGTCGATCTCGGCGGCCACCCTGCCACGGCTGTCGTACTGCCTCTGCCACACCGCGCCGTCTTCGGTGGTGATCGTGATCGGGCGACGGTCCTCGTCGAAGGTCGTCACGACCTGGCTGCCGTCGGGATGGATGAGTGCGACCACGTTGCCGAGGTCGTCGTAGCGGAACCTGGTGGTGCGACCGAGCGGGTCGGTCCGGGCGATCAGGTTTCCCTGCTCGTCCCACTCCGCTCTGGTGGTGTTCCCCAGAGGGTCGGTGTAACCGACAACGCGCCACCGCTCGTCCAGCTGGAACACGGTGACCTGTCCCAGCGAATCCGTGGTTCGGGTTTGGCGGCGCTCGGTGTCGTACTCGAAGGTGCAGTCGAGGTAACCGTCCTTGCCGGTGCTGCTCACACACCGCCCCTGGGCGTCGAACTCGTACCGGTACCACATGCCGTTTCGGTCGTCCCATCGCACGATGCGTCCGGCGCTGTCGTATTCGAAGCGCAACGGCTGTCCGGACGAGTTGTAGACCTCCGTCAGGTCCCCCCGGGAGTCATAGACGTAGCGGACGAGCTCGACGCCATCCGCTTCGTCGTCGAGCCACAGCGCTCGGACCAGACCGTTCTGACTCCGCACGATGACCTGGTGTCCCGCGGAATGCCGCAATGCTGTTGGTGTGCCGTCGGCATCGCGATCGATGTCCACCCGATTGCCGTTGCCATCCATCACTGTGCGCAGCGGGAGGTCACCGGTGCCCGTCGCAGCGAAGTGCCACACCTGGTCCAGCTCGTGGTTCGCGATGACAAACCCACCATCACCGGCGCGGTGGAGAGGCCACCGCGGTCCGGACACCGGAAACACCGGGCCCTCATCACCCGGCATCGGGTAGGACAGGAAGGTGCCGTCGTCCACGGCGAAGTGGATCCCATCGGACGCCACCTCGAGCCGCTGGTCCACTGTGGAGGCCCACGCCGCACCGAAATGGCGTCCTTGCCGGTACCCCGACACGTGCGTGCGCGACAGGACCAGCGGCAACACACCCGTCAGCGAAACGTCGTGTTGCCGCAAGAGCATCCGGCCAGTGGCGACATCAACCGGATCTCCAGAGGTGGACTGGTGCTTCGCCGGGTTGCTGTTCTTGTGCGGATCGGGATTGTCGTCCCTGATCGATCGGGTTCCCCCGCGAGAACCTCGGGTCGAGGCGGAGTTGGTCGAGGCAGCACCGTCGCCCTTGCCGCCATCGTCCCTGGTTCCCTCGGGCTTGCCGCTATCTCCGCCCTGGCCGCCCCTCGACTTGTCGTCCGCGCTCTGCGCGTTCGTCGACGCCGGGCCGTCGTTCTTGCCGTTGTCCTTCTTGATCTGGTCGAGGGCCTTCTTGGTCTCGCCGAAGCTGTCGCCGAGCTTCTTCAGCAGCGGCGACAAGGCCTTCATGGCCTTGACGAGCTTGGTGGTGATGTCGGCGATCTTGGCCGCGACCTTGGCGACCTCGGCGACGACCTGGGGCACCACCCACGCCATCGCGATGCCCAGCGTGCAGACCACCTGCAACGCCCAGCTGATCAGGTGCCCGACCAGCTCGGCGATGATGTCGCGCACCAACGACCGCACCGCGCCCACGACCTCGCCCGCGGTGCCGATGCCCTCCGCTGCTCCGTCGGCCGCGGACTTGGCCGCGGCGATCAGGTTCGCGGTGTCCTCGCTGCGCTTGCGGTAGGCGTCGCCCGCCTCACCCAGCCAGCTGGCCGTGTCGGCCTTGACCAGGTCCTTCATCTCGGTGTTGATGGCTTCGAGCTCGGCCGAGACGTTCTTCCACGTCTCCGAATGAGCCTTGATCTGGTCCGGGTCACCGGTCAGCGAATCCAGGGCGTCCGACACCGGTCCGACGTGCTCGATCAACCAACCGACGCCGGCTGAGAAGATCGCGCCGAACGGGTCCAGCGCCATGCCCAGCGCGTCCAGGCCGGTGCCGACCGAGCCCATGACCCCTGCGGCCCAATCACCGGACTCGATCGCCTTCTTCGTCTCGTCGACCGATTCCAGGATCGGCACACCGCTGAACGACTTCGTCGAATCCTCGCGCTGGGCCACCAACGGATTCGTCACCACAACCCCCAGAATCAGCTGAGAAAAGTCAGGACAGGAAACAGATCAGTCGCGCAGCGGGTCGAAGTCCGGGCCGAAGTCGTCGTCGTCCTCGAAGCGGGGCCGCTTCGGCTGAGCCGGAGGCGGCGTCGGCGCTGCCGGGGCGGCGGGCGGGGCCGGGGTTTCGTCCTCCTCGGCCGGGCCGTCCCACTTCGACGAGGTCTCCTCCTCGACCTCGTCCTCCGGCTGCTCCGGGAACCTCTCTCGCAGGTTGTCCAGCATCATCGAGCGCGTCTGCTGGTCCTCGTCGCCCAGCGTCGCCTGCATCGTCTCGCCGACCTTGCTGGCGATGTCGGCCTGCGCGCGGTGCATCGTCGACAGGACCTGGGCGGCGAGCTCGTTCGGCGCCATCGAGCGGACCTTGTCGGTGAACTCCAGGTCCGTGACGCTGCCGTCGGCGCGCACGGTGACCTTGATGCGACCGTCAGGGCTGCTGGCCGACAGCCTCAGCTGCTCGGTCTGCGCCTGAACTTCCTGGTAGCGCTGCGCCTTTTCGGCGAAGCCCTGCGCCCACTGCTGGATGCGACGTTGCGCCTCGTCGGGGTCGGCCCCGGCGACGGCGAATCCTCCCGAGCTCTGGCCCGTCATCGCACAAACCTCCGTTGAATACTCGAAGTCCTCGGTGTTCGGTGTGAATCAGCCGGCTAAGCCGACGTGCCGCGCTCGGTCGGCCGCAGCGGTTCCGCGCGCAGATCGCCCTGCATCGCAGGAGAAGCCGCGTGGTGCTGCGGCGAAAGCCCCTGGTGCTGCGGTTCTGCGACCGGCGTTTCCAGATGCCGCGACTCCGCCACCGGAGCCCCCTGGTGCTGAGCTCCGCCGCTGTCGACGGGAGGCACGCCGTGCAACGCCACGGCCGCGCGGTTCACCTTGACCGCCTCGTCGAACGGCTTGAGGGAGTCGGCGTTCGCGTCGTCGGTGTCCTGGTAGTCCTTGGCCGTCGACCGCACGTTCTCGGCGGTGACGGTGACACCTTCCTTGGCTGCCTTGAGCGCGTTGAGCCCGTCCTCTTCCATCGGGTTGACGATGGGCGGCAGGAACGAGCACAGCAGCCCGTAGGCCTCGTCGGACATGCTCACGCTCTCGGCCGCCGAGATCGCGGTGTCCAAGCGGTCGGTGAGGCCTTGCAGGTGGCTGGCGTGCGCGGTCAGATCCTCGGCCTGGACCTTGAACGACGTCATGGCTTCCTCCTTGGGTTCGTCAGGCCACCGAGGCCACGACGTCGGCGAGGCGGTGTTCGATCTTCTTGTTGTCCGCCGGGGCGATGCTGAGCCAGGAACCCCGGCTGACCATGAGGTAGCGGCCCTGGTGGGTGTCGAACCAGGTCACGAGGGTTGTGGCCCGGCGGGTTCCGCGTGAAACACCGAACTGACCGCCTGCTCGCCGGTTGTTGGCGAGCTCGAGCACGGTCGACGTTTCCAGTGGCGAGAGCCCTGCCTTGACCAGGGCGACGTCCTCGTCGACGTCTCCGCCGAAGGGATCGTCGTCGTCCTCGGCGAGGGCCTTGGCGAGCGCGTCGGCGGGCACCGAGATGGCCCGCTGCTGCCCGGGTTCGCTCGGCGGGAGAACGCCGACAGCGGACAGGGCCAGCGCGGTGGGGCGGATCTCGGTCAACCGCAGCTCGTCCCCGACCATCTCCGCGAGCACGCCGCTGCGTCGAGCGACGGCTGCGAGGGCGCGAATCGGCTGGTCACGATGGCCGATCACGTCCACCGAGGTGTCGTGCTCCACCAGCAGCCTCAGCAGGTCCGCCAGTCGCGGGTCGAGTTCGCGATCCACGGCGAGTCCTCGGCGGGCCAGCGCGCGGAAGGTCTCGGCGGTGAGTTCCGCGCGCTCCTCCATCGTGGCGCCGAGGCTCGGGACCTCCAGCGGGTACGGGATCCTGCCGAGCCCGAGCGAGGACCAGACCAGGTCGAATTCGGCCGCGGCGAGCACGAAGTCCGGATTCGTCATCCTTGGTTCTTCTTCCCCTTCTTGCCCTCGCCGATGACCGGCGGCGGGAGGTCCTTGCCCGGAACCTCGACGACGGGACCGCCCTCGACGTACTTGGCCTTGCGCTCGTCGTCCTGACTTCCCTGGCCACCGCGGTTGCCCATCGCACCGCCGCCCATCATTCCGCCGGCGCCACCCATCGCGGACTGGCCGGAAGCCGCCGCACCGCTGCCCGGGGCCTGGCCGGATCCCCCGTGGTCACCGCTGGGAGCACCGGTGCCGGTCGAGCCTCCGGGCGCGATGCTGCCTCCGGCCGCACCACCGCTGGGCGGCATCGGCGGCACGGCACCCGCTCCGCTGGAAGATCCTCCGCCGGCCGCGTTCGTCCGCCCGATCGGCGGAACGTCCCCGCCAGGACCGGAGGTGTTCGGGATCGGAGGGATCTTCCCTCCCCAATTCCGGTTTCCGCCGCGGTTGTTCGGCCCACCCGGACGACCCGCCCCGGGCCCGTAGGAGCCTCCGTCCGGCCCCTGGACCGGCCGCATCTTCCGGGTCTTCTCCTGCTGACCGTCGCCGCCGTGGAGCGGGTTCGCGCCTTGCGCCGTGGTGCTGTTCGGCTTGTGGTCCTCCAGCGACGGCGGTTTCTGCGCCGGTCCGCTGCTGGCGGGCTTCACCGGATTCGCCCGTACCGTGGGCGAATCCGCCGAGCTCGGCCCGGTGAGCTTCGGGACCTGCATCTTCTTCGTCGGCGCGTTGGCCCCGGCCGGTCCAGTTTGCGCCGCCAGCGGCGCGACGTCGGGTCCGGCCCCGGCGGGACCGGTCTGCGCGGCCAGCGGCGGGGCCGACGGCTGCTGACCGACCGGTGCGGAAGCGGGCCGGGTCATCTTCTGGGTGGCTTCGGCACCCGCTGCGGCGGACTGCGCCTGGGTCGTCCCGCCGCCAGGCGGGTTCCCGGCGGTCTCGCCAGCTGGCGCCGTTCGGACCGTCTCGCGGGGTTTGAGCTCCTCGACGGGGTCCGGTGGCGGCGTGAAGCGCGGGGTGTCGCCGTCGACGTCGCGGGACGACTCCTCCATCCGCGTCATCACCCGCACGGCCTGCTCGTGCGCGCTGGAGGAACGTTCCTGGTTGGCGTGCAGGTCGTCCATCGCCTTGGCGAACGACTCCAGGTCGCCGCTGGCGAAGGTCGTGGCGGCGCGAGCGTGGAGGTTCTCCGCGCCCTTGACCGGCTCGGGCATCTCGGCCTTCGCGGTCTCCATGATCCGGCCTTGCTCGGCTACGCGGTCGGCCAGCGCACCAGCGGATTCCCCGGAATCACGGCTCCAGTCGGCCAGCTTCTGGATCGCCTTCCGCGCCGCGTCAGCGGCTTCCCCCTGCCAGCCGGCTTCGGTGGCGCGGAGCTGTTCGGACATCCGGTCCGCGGCCTCGGCCATCTCGCGGCCGAGCTTGGTCCACTCCTCGGCGAGCTGTCCCACCCGCCCGGGATCGTTGGCGATGTGCACCGCGTCGTAGAGCTCGCGGTGGCTGCGCGACGCCCAGTTCTGCGTTTCCACCAACGCGAGGTCGGGCGATTCCTGAGGCATGTCTCTCCTCGACTGCGACGCCGGTCAGATGAGCTTCTGGAAGGAGTCCGCGACGCGCTGGTCGGTCTCCCGGTAGGTGCGCATCGCGCCCTCGACCGCGTCCCGCGCGTCGACCAGGACTTCCCGGTAGCGGGTCAGCACCGACACCAGGGAGTTCTCGCCGCCGTCGGCTCGGTTCGCGAACTTCTGGGCCATCGCCGTGCCCACCGGGTTCTCGCCCAACGGCGCCTGGCGCGCGAGGTTCCGCGCCTGGGAGAGCCAGGAGTCGACCGCGGTCAAGCGCTCGTCGAGGGCGGAGCGGATCGCTTCGCCGGCGTCCGGGTCCAGCTTCAGGTCCAGCGACTCCACGGCGTCGCCCATCGCCGCCACGGAAGCCGTCGAGTCGGCGAGCGACTGAGCGGCCTGGTCGTCAGGCTTTGTCATCGATCCCCCAGACGAAAACAAGGAAGGCGGCCCTCGTCGACGGCACGCGTCGTCAAGATCCGCATGGCACAACACTAACGACGCGCGACGAAGCGCCGGGTTGCCCATCGGCATCGTGATCAGTTGTTTACCTGCAACGGAGAAATGTGAGATCCGCAACGCAACCATGCCGCTGCGGCACGAATTCTGACGCCCCCTCCCGACAAAATCCACAATGGACGAAAAGGGAGAAATGGTGCGCCTGCTCCTGATGAGCGGCGTGCGGGCGCGTTTCCGGTGGGGATTCGAGCATCGAGAAGATTCCGGACGACGAAGCGCGCAACCCCACGGCGAACGGCAAAGCGCTCGCCCATCTCGAGCAGGTGCCCGAACTGCTTTTCGGCGATCCCGTCGGTCTTCGCGCAGCGATGCGAGGCCGCTTCCGAAATCGAATCCGTCAAATGCAGCGGCCGCTCCTCGAATAGCCGTTCCTGCCTCGTCGTGCTCACCATTCCGCAGACCAGGCACGGCGTCACCGCTCCCGACGCCGCGAATCGGGACGCTCGACCCCTCGCCGTTGTCAGGGGTGGGGCGCACACTGGGACGCGATCGAATCCAGTGCCGGACGTTTGGGGGACGACCGATGCCGACGGAGACCACCGAGATCGCCGACGGGGTGTTCCGGATTTCGACCTACGTCGAGCCGCCCGGCCTCGTCTTCAACCAGTTCCTGCTGACCGCGGAGGAACCGCTGCTGTTCCACACCGGGATGCGCGGCTTGTTCCCGGACGTCTCGGCGGCGGTGCAGAGCATCGTGCCGTTGCCCCGGCTGCGGTGGATCACCTTCGGGCACCTCGAAGCCGACGAGTGCGGGTCGATGAACGAGTGGCTGCAGGCCGCACCGTCGTCGCAGATCGCGCACGGTGTTCTCGGCTGCCGCTTGTCGATCAACGACATGGCCGACCGGCCGCCGCGACAACTCGCCGACGGCGAGGTCGTGGACCTCGGCGGCAAGCGCGTCCGGCGCATCGAGACGCCGCACGTCCCCCACGGGTGGGACGCCGGTCTGCTGTTCGAGGAGGCGACCGGCACTCTGCTGTGCGGCGACCTCTTCGCCACGTTCGGCCGGACTTCCTCGCTCACCGACGCCGACATCGTCGGGCCCGCGCTGAGCACCGAGGACAACTTCGGCGCCACCTGCCTCACCCCGTCCACGGCCCCGACCATCCGCGGCCTCGCGAACCTGCGTCCCACCACGCTCGGCCTCATGCACGGCCCCGCCCACACCGGCGATTGCGAACGGGCCCTGCACGACCTCGCGGACGCCTTCGACGAACGCCTGAGAACGGCGGGAGTCCGCATGGCCGAACCACGCCTCCCAGGCGAGTGATCACCACCGCTCCTCCGCTCGAACCGCAGGTCAGCGCCAGTTGATCACGCCCCTGGCGTGCTGGTTCCGGACTCTGGGGGAAACTGGGGGGATGAGCCAGGAGTCGCCCGCGTTGCAGGAGGCTCGGCGCATCGCCGAGGACGTGCTCTTCCCCGCCGCGCTGGAGGTCGACGCCGCTGAGCGGGTTCCGGAGAGCCACCTGGACCTGCTCGCCGAGAACGGCTTCTACGGGCTCGCGGCGCCGCAGGACATGGCCACGCTCGACGTGGGCGATTTCCCGTCGGTGCTGCGGCTCATCGAGGCCCTCGCGAGCGGCTGCCTGACCACCACGTTCGTGTGGATCCAGCACCACGGCGTGCTCAGCGCCGCCGACAACACCAAGAACCGCAACCTGCGCGAGAACTACCTCTCCGACCTGGTCCAGGGCAAACGCCGGGGCGGGATCGCGCTGGGTTCGGCGCTGCAGACCGGACCGCCGCCGCTGCGGGCCGAACCGGTCGTCGGCGGCTACCTGCTGGAAGGGGTCGCGCCCTGGTTCACCGGCTGGGGCATGGTCGACTCGCTGCTGGTCGCCGGTCGCACCTCCGACGACGCGCTGGTCTTCGCGATGCTCGACGTCGTGGAGAACGACACGCTGCACGCCGATCCGCTGGACCTGATGGCCGTGCGGGCCAGCGGCACCGTGACGCTGCGGTTCAACCGGCACTTCGTGCCGCGCGACCGGATCGCCTCGACCGTGCCGCGGTCCGACTACCTCAAGGGCGATTCCGGTTCGGTGCGGTTCAACGGCAGCCTCGCGCTCGGCGTCGCCGGTCGGGCGATCTCACTGCTCGGCGACGACGCGGGCGGGCTGCCCGGCGAGCTGGACGCGGCGCGGTCGAGGCTGGTCACCGCCCCCGACCAGGAGCTCTCCGAAGTGCGGGCGCAGGCCTCCGAGCTGGCGACGCGGGCAGCCTCGGCCGCTGCGGTGCACCACGGCAGCCGGTCGGTGGTACCGGGCAACCACGCGCAGCGACTGGTCCGCGAGGCCGCGTTCCTGCTGGTGTTCGGCTCGCGGCCGTCGATCAAGTCCGCGCTGCTGGACCGGCTCACCGATCCGCGAGGACGCGCTTGAGGATCTTCCCCGAGGCATTGCGGGGAAGTTCGCCGACGAACTCCACCGTGCGCGGCAGCTTGAAGTTGGCCAGCCGCTGCTTGCAGAACGCCAGCACCTCCTCCTCGGTGAGCGAGTCGTCGCCGACCACGTAGGCCTTGCCGACCTCGCCGAGGCGCTCGTGCGGGACCCCGATCACGGCGACGTCCCGCACCCCGTCCAGGTAGGCCAGCGCCTGCTCCACCTCGGCCGGGTAGACGTTGAAACCACCGCAGACGTACATGTCCTTGAGGCGGTCGGTGATGCGCAGGTAGCCGTCGTCGTCCAGGACGCCGATGTCACCGGTGTGCAGGCGCCCCTCGGAGTCGATGGCGTGCGCGGTGGCGTTCAGGTCGTCGAGGTAGCCGCGCATCACGTTCGGACCGCGCAGCACCACTTCACCCGCTTGACCAGCAGGCATCTCCTCGCCGTCGGCGTCGACCACGGCCACCTCGAAGCCCGCGGCCGCCCGGCCGCAGGTGTGGGCGACGGTTTCGGCGTCGTCCCCGGGCCGGCACATGGTGGCCACGACCGCCTCGGTGAGGCCGTAGGCGGTGAGGACGGTGTCGAAGCCCAGGTTGGAGCGCATGCGCTCGACCAGCGCGACCGGGACGGTGGCCGCGCCGGTGACCGCCAGCCGCAGGCCCGGCAGCTCCCGGCCACCGCGTTCCAGGGCGTGCAGCAGGGTCTGGAAGATCGTGGGCGCGGCGGCCAGGATCGAGATCCGCTCGGTGTCGATGACGTCGAGCATCGAGGCCGCGTCGAAGACGGCCTGCGGAAGCATCGCGGTGCCGGTCAGCAGGCACACCAGGATCCCGGCCTTGTAGCCGAAGCTGTGCGAGAACGGGTTGACCAGCAGGTACCGGTCGCCCTTGCGGACCTTGCCGCACTCGGCCCACGCCGCGGCGACGCCGAGCGTCTGGCGGTGCAGCGACATCACGCCCTTGGCGCGGCCGGTGGTGCCGGAGGTGAACAGCACGTCGGCGAGGTCGTCGGCGGTGACGGCATCGGCGCGGCGCTCGACCTCGGAGGCGGGCACCTTCGCGGCGAGGTCGCCGATCTCGTCCCAGTCGTGCACGCCGGGCCCGGCAGGTGCCGCGGTGCCGACCGGGACGCGCAGGACCGCGCGCAGTTCCGGGAGCCCGGCGACGACCTCGCCCGGCCCATCGCCCGCGGCCTCGCGGATGTCCGCGAGCCGGTCCACGCCGAGGAACTCGTCCGCGACCACGAGGGCGCGGGCCTTGCTGCGGTGCAGCAGTTCGGCGGATTCCACACCGGTGAAGCGGGTGTTGACCGGCACCAGGGTGGCGCCCGCGTAGGAGGCGCCGAGGGCGGCCAGCACCCAGTGGTGGGTGTTCGGCGAGTTCAGGGCCACCCGGTCACCGGGCCGGACGCCGACCGCGACGAACACCCGCGCGAGTTCCCGGACCCGCTCGGCGAGCTGCCCGAAGGTCATCCTGACCGGGCCGTCCACCAGCGCTTCGACCTCGCCGAACCGTTCCGCCGCACCGCGAACCGCGGCCGGAATCGACTCCACGCCCTGCGCACGAGCCATCTCGTCCTCCCGGGTCTGACACCGACGTCGCGAACCCGGGCGCAGCTTACCCAAGCAAGCACCCGCTTGGTACCCCTCGCCACCGGCCACCCCGTCGCCCTCGCGATCGGGGGAACCGGGAGGGCCGTTCGGCGGCTGGCGGGCACGGGGTGATCACGAAGCGGCGACGCCGCAAGCGGGAGCTTCCACGTCCGGTTCCCCTGTGGCACGATTGCCACCACTTGCCCGGACATGGCGGTTGCGGGCACCCCTCGCCAGTCGTGTGCGGCGCGAAAGTCCTTGCCCGCATTGATTTTTCACGCCCCGGTGCGTCGAGGAGAGACGATGAGCAGCGCCGCCATCGGCACTGGACGAATACCCGCCCACCAAACCCGGGGACCTGCGCCGCGTGGTCACCTCGTCCGTGGTCGGCACGGCCCTGGAGTGGTACGACTTCTTCATCTACGGCTTCGCCGTCACGCTGGTGTTCAACAAGCTGTTCTTCCCCACCAGCGACCCGGCGGTGGGCACGATCGCGGGCTTCGCGACCTTCGGCGTCGGCTTCGCCATCCGGCCGCTGGGCGGTTTCCTGTTCGGCCACCTCGGCGACCGCGTCGGCCGCCGGGCCACCCTCGTGCTGACGACACTGGTCATGGGCGTCTCGACCGGCTTGATCGGCCTGCTCCCGACGTACGAGGCGATCGGCGTGTGGGCGCCGGTCCTGCTGACGCTGCTGCGGGTCTGCCAGGGCCTGGGCGCGGGTGCGGAGTTCGGCGGCGCTTCGACGCTGCTGTGCGAGCACGCCCCACCGGCCCGGCGCGGTTACCTGAGCTCCTACGCCCAGACCGGTGTCCAGATCGGGCTCCTGCTCGGCACCGTGACGTTCCTGCTGGTGGAGAGCCTGGGCAGCGAGGCCGTGCAGGCGTGGGCCTGGCGAGTGCCGTTCCTGCTGAGCTTCGTGATGATCGCGGTGTCGCTGTACGTGCGGCTGCGAGTGGCCGAATCGCCGGTGTTCGAGCGGATGACGGCCAACCGCCGCACCATCAAGCTGCCGATGCTCGAAGCGATGCGCCGCTACCCGCGCAACTTCCTGATCGGCATCGGCGCGCACATCTGCGACACCGCCGTGGTCTACATCTACGCGACCTTCAGCGTCGCCTACGTCCAGGAAACCCTCGGCCTACCGCGCTGGGTCGGGCTGACCGCGTGATCACCTCGACGTTCGTGGTGATCGTGCTGCAGCCGGTCTACGGCGCACTGTCGGACCGCGTCGGCCGCAAACCGCTGAACCTGTTCAGCGTGATCTTCACCGGGCTGTTCGCGTTCCCGTTCTTCGCCCTGCTCGACACCGAGCAGCCGCTGCTGATCTGGCTGGCGCTGGTGATCGCCGCGGGCCTGGGGCTGGCGCCGATGATCGCGGTGCAGCCGGCGTTCTACGCCGAGCTGTTCGGCGCTCGCGTGCGCTACACCGGGTTCGCCTCGTCGCGCGAGAACGGGTCCGCGCTGGGCGGGTTCTCCCCATTGGTGGCCTCCGCGCTGGTCATCCAGGGCGGAGGAACCGGTTGGCTGGTGGCGGTGTGGATGATCTTCACCGCGCTCGTCTCGCTGGCGGCCTTCGCGCTCTCCCGCGAGACCAGGAGCATGGACATCGCAGCACCCGACACCGACTACACCCAGCGGTGAGTCCGGCGCGATCCGGTCAGCTGGCCACCGCGGCCGACTCCTCGTCGCCCTCCGCCGCCTCGGTCAGCTCCGAGACGAACGACGGGACCGGCGAGAACTGCCACGTGGTGTCGGCCGGGTCGCACAGCTCGTTGGCCAGCTCCTCGTAGATCGGCACGCTCTCGGCCGCCTCGGTCGTCTGCTTCTCCCCCATTGCCGCATCCCCTCATGATCGTCAGCGGGCGAGCTTCCTCGTCCCTGCGATGACGTGCCCGCCTCGGCACCGACGGGCTCGTCAACGGCGTTGCTCCGCTGTGGAGATCCACGCGGGTACCCAAACACAGCGGCACGTCCCACTGACAAGTTCGGAGGCAACATTTAACCCGACCGGGTGAAAGACGCCTACACCGGTGTCGCACCTCGATAACGGTGCCGCCACGAGGGGTCAAGTCATCAGCGCTGTGACCAGGTGCCACCGCCCTGCACGTAGTCCCACTCGCGGGCCCAGGCCTGCATGCCGATCCGGCGGGCACCCGCCTGGACCGCGCTGATCAGCGTGAAGCTGCCGATCTCCAGCACCACCAGCAGCAACAGCGCGGCGAACACCGCCGATGCGGCGACCGAGCGGGAGTCGGGCGGCGGCGGGACGCGGTTGCCCTGCTGGTCGATCCACACCGGCACCGTGTCGCCGACCTGCGCCGACGAGGGCACCTGCACGCGGGATCGCTGCTCGTGAAGGCCGTTGCGCCACTCGACGACCGCCGTGGAGCTGACCGAGTCCTGGCTGTAGACCTCGGAGACCGGGATGCTCAGCGAGGGCGTCGTGGCGACCACCGCGTTCACCGGACGGCTCGACGCGGCCGCGTGCTCGGCCCGCTCGGAGAGGTCCCGGTGCATGGACTCGGCGAACAGGCCGGACACCGGAATCGCGATCATCGCGGCCATCAGCAGCAGTAACGTGAGCCCGGCAGCAACCCGATCTATCGGTCTGCGCAACGGGTTCCGCCCGATGCTCAGCGCGTTGACCAGCCATGCCGCGTGCGCTTTGAGCGCCGCCCCCATGTGCGAACCTCCCGTGGATTCCTTTCGACGGGGACACCGGCCGTGAGGTCGCGGTGGCCCTGCGCATTGACTACCCACGGGAGTATCCCGCGCGAAACATCGATCGTTATCGCACCGTGACCAGTCATACACTATTGATGCGCTGAATGTCGGTTATTGATCCCGAGAGTCACGCTTTCGGCCCTGCCGTAACACCTTCCGGTGAGCTGCTGAACGTGTTCAGGCACTCAGCGGCGCCGCTGCCACCACTTGCGGGCGCGGTCCGGTTCGGCCGGGGTGGTGACGATCTCCTGCAGCCACTCGTGCCACGCAGCCGCGTGATCAGCGGCCGAGGCGCGCAGCAGCTTGCTGATCCGCCGGTGGTCGGCGCGACGCCCGGCGCGCACCCAGCGTTCCAGCTCCCGGTCGAAGGCGGAGCGCACCTCGGTGGTGGCGGTGTCGGACCAGGCCAGCACGAAGGCCAGGACCACGGCGCGGTCCCGGCGGGCCTCCTCGGCCCGCTCGTCGTTCCACACCGCGGGCAGCTCGCGCACCAGAAGCCGCTGCAAGGTCTGCCCGGCCGAGCCGATGGCGCGCACCGCCGCACGCGGTTCGGCGGGCAGCAGCGCGCCCACGACCTCGGGCAGCCGCGCCCGCAGCACCTGCTCGGACACGCCCTCCAGCGATTCGGTCTCGGCAGCCCGGCAGAACGCGGCCGTCCAGGACCGGACCCGGGCGTCGGCGGCCCAGAGCTCCCGCTGCTCACCGCCGAGGTGGTGGCCCAGCATCCGCAGCAGGTCGAGGTGACGACCGGTGACCTTGGACCTGCTCAGCACCGCGAACGCGCGCTGCGCGATCGACTCGGAGACGGCGGTGGCGGGCAGCGCGCCGATCAGCCGGTGCAACTCGTCCACAGTGGGAGGCGCGGCGCCGAACAGCGCGGCCAGCACGGCTTCCGGGGTGTCGGGGAGATCGGGGTCGCGCAACCGCTCGGCGAACCGGTCGACGGTCTCGCGGCGGGTGCCGCCCTTGGCCCGCACCGCCGCTGAGATGACGGCGGCGTCCAGCGGCTCGAACGGATCGGTGGCGATGTGCCGGAGCAGCGGCCACCAGTGCTCGTTGACGGCGGTGAGCACCAGGTCGGAGTGCTGCAGCCGCTCCACCAGCGCGTCCCGCAGCAGCACGACGAGCTCGTCGGCGCACGGCCACAGCGCGGGGTCCAGCGAGGCTTGCGGGTGCGATGCCCACCAGCTCACGAACCGCTCGGCGGCGAACCGGTTCGCCGGCAGGTCCACGTCGAACCGGGTGGCGGTGCGCAACAGCAGGTCCACGCGTTCCGGATCGACCTCGGCGGCGGCCTCGGCGAGCAGCGACCGGGCCTCCTCCGCCTCGTCCTCGCCCCAGGGGAGCGAGCTCAGCGGAGCCGGATCGGGCAGCTGCTCCCCTGCCGCGATGTCGGCGATCTCGCGGCGCAGCAGCGCTATCCGGGCGCGGCCTGCGTGCTCGGCGGCCAGTTCGGACAGCACCTCGCGCGGCGGGTCGGCGGCGAGCACCGCCGATAACACCGGGCCGCGCACGTCGGCGGGCGCGCAGCGCAGCCAGGCCGCGATCAGCGCGCAGTCCTCGGTGGCCAGCGACTCGCCCAGCACGATCACGCCCGCGGCCAGCCGGTCGGCGGGGCCCGCGTGCTCCTCACCGCGGGCGCGGGCGAACTCGTCGGCCAGCTCGATGGAGTCGACGACCTCCACCGAGTCCGGTGTCAGGACGCGCGGCACCCAACGCCTGGCCGCCGAGGCGGCGAGCGGCTCGCCGGTACTCGGTGGCTCCGGCTCGGCCGGAATCCCTCCGCTCATCGCACGCTCCCGTTCAGCTGACGATCAACACCGGGACACCCGGAAAGATTATCCGCGCCACCCGACATCTCGTGAGTGAATGGGTACCGCAGGCCGAAAAGAAGAGTCCTTCCAGCCGATGGGAGAAGCATGATCATCGACGCCCTGGACCAGACGTGGCAGGCGTGGGCACGGCTCGGCGAGGAGCTGAGCGACGAGCAGTGGGCACGCCCGACCAGGCTGCCGAGCTGGACCGTCAAGGACGTCTACACCCACGTCAGCCCGTTCCCGTCGGCGACCAAGGCCGGCATCGAGGCCACCTCGCCCGACGCACCGGTCAGCCACGACGACGCCGCAGGCCTGCTGGCGTTCATGCAGCGTCCCGGCGGGATCGCCGATCAGAGCGCTGAGCTGCTCAAGGAGTCGGCGACCGCCCGCTCGCAGTCCGCGCCCGCCCGCGAGTTGGTCGCGCAGTTCTCCACCCTCGCCCCGCAGGCCATCGCGGAGCTGCGCGAAGCGGACCTGGAGCGCACGGTGCACTACGGCGGGTTCGCGGTGGTCCCAGCGCGCGAGGCGCTGCGGATCTTCGTGATGGAGGGCGTCGTGCACTACTTCGACATCGCCGCAGCGCTGGAGCGCGAGATGCCCGGCCCGATGGCCGGTGAGGCGCTGAAGGTGACGGTCGACCTGCTCGCCGAGACCGCCGACCCGGTCGCCTTCATCGACGCGGCGACCGGGCGCACCGACACCGCGGTGCTGCCGGTGATGCGCTGAGTCAGCCGATCACCGGGGTGAGCGCGGCGTCCACGGCGATCGCCACGAACACCAGCGTCAGGTACGAGTTCGACAGGTGGAACAGCTTCATCGGGTTCAGCGCCAGGCCCTTGCGGGCGTCGTTGTGCAGGCGTTGCGCGACCACCAGGAAGATCACGCCCGACACCCCGGCGAGCGCGATGTAGACCCAGCTGGTGACCGGGAACAGCAGCAGCGTGCAGCCGACGGTGGCCCAGCTGTAGGCGAGGATGCGTGCCGAGACCTGCTTGGTGGTGGCCACCACCGGCAGCATCGGCACGCCCGCGCGGGCGTAGTCGTCCTTGTACTTCATCGCCAGCGACCAGAAGTGCGGCGGCGTCCACAGGAACACCACGCCGAACATCACGATCGCCGGCCACTCGACCTTGCCGGTCACCGCTGCCCAGCCGACCACGACGGGCATGCAGCCCGCAGCACCGCCCCAGACGATGTTCTGCGAGGTGCGGCGCTTGAGCACCAGCGTGTAGACGAAGACGTAGAACAGGATCGCGGCCGTCGACAGCGACGCGGCCAGCAGGTTCGCCCCGAGCCACAGCACCAGGAACGACACGACGCCCAGCGCGATGCCGAAGATCAGCGCGCTGCGGCGCGGCACCTCGTAGCGCACCAGCGGGCGCTTCTTGGTGCGGTCCATGACGGCGTCGATGTCGGAGTCCGCGACGCAGTTGAGCGCGTTGGCGCTCCCGGCGGACATCGCGCCGCCGAGCAGCGTCACGACCACCAGCCACGGCGAAGGGATGCCGCGCTGGGCGAGGAACATCGCGGGAATGGTCGTGACCAGCAGCAGCTCGATCACGCGCGGCTTGGTCAGCGCGAAGTAGGCGCCGACCACCGTGCGGCGACGAACCGGCTTCTCCGGTGCGGGCTGCGACTGGTCCACGGACTCGGGAATGGCTGTCATGAGGCGGTTTTTTCCTCCGCGGTCTGCGGCTGCACGATCGGCTTGCCCGCCATCCGCAGCTCGTGCCAGTGCACGACCTTGCGCTCGGCGAAGAACGCGCCGAACGGGATGGTCCCGGCCAGCAGCACCAGCAGCATCCGCCCCACCGGGACGCGCAGCTGCGTCGTGGCCACCACCGCGACCAGCAGGTACACCATGTAGAGCCAGCCGTGCGCGATGCCGATCGTGGTCACCCACGTCGTGCCGGTCTGCTGCGTCGCCGAGCCCTCCGGCCACAGGCCGAGGAAGTGGCCGTACTTGAGCACCATCGCGGCGCACAGCAGGATCAGGAGCACGGCCGTGACGTACGCCATGATCCGGTAGAAGATCAGCACACCAGGCTTCACGCCAATCCCTCAATCCCGCGTCGTGCCCAACACCGGGCACCTAGCAACACCGGTGTCAATAGACCGTACGACACGTGCAACCCGCGCTCGCTCGCGACCTCGACCTAGAGTGGCGAGCCACACTCCGGGGGCGAGGACCTCGCTGTTCGCCAGGGCGAATCCTGCGGTTCTCCCCCTCGAAGGGGGGACCGGACGGATCAGATCATCCGGTAGGACTTCGCGATCAGCTCGAAGGAGCGCAGCTTGGTGGCCGCGTCCGGGAGGTTCGCGGTGAGCATGAGCTCGTCGGCGCCGGTGCGCTCGCGCAGCTCCTCCAGGCCCGCGCGGACGGCGTCCGGCGTGCCGTAGACGGCGTCGGCCAGCCAGTGGTCGACGAACGCCTGGTCCAGCTCGGTGTAGGGATACTCGCGCGCCTGCTGCCGGGTGGGCAGCTTGCCGGGCACGCCCTGGCGCAGCTTGAGCATGCTCAGCGCGATCGGCCGGACGATGTCCAGCGCCTCCTCCTCGGTGTCGGCGGCCACGGCCTGCACGCCGATCATCGAGTAGGGCTCGTCGAGCACCTCGGAGGGCTGGAAGGACTCGCGGTAGAGCTCCAGGGCGGGCAGCGTGTTCTGCGCGCTGAAGTGGTGGGCGAAGGCGAACGGCAGTCCCAGCGACCCGGCCAGCTGCGCGCTGAACCCGCTGGAGCCCAGCAGCCACACGGGAGGCAGCGGGCCGTGCGGGACGGACTGGACCTCGGCGTAGGGGTGGTCCAGCGGGAAGTCGTCGTCGAGGAAGGCGATCAGCTCGCCGAGCTGCTGCGGGAAGTCCTCGGCTGACAGCGCGCCGTCGGTGCGGCGCAGCGCCCGCGCGGTGGCCTGGTCGGTGCCCGGCGCGCGACCGACGCCGAGGTCGATCCGGCCCGGGTGCAGCGCCTGCAGCGTGCCGAACTGCTCGGCCACCACCAGCGGAGCGTGGTTGGGCAGCATCACGCCGCCGGAACCCAGCCGCAGCGTGCGCGTGTGCGCGGCCAGGTGCGCGATCACCACCGCCGGCGAGGAGCTGGCGATGCCCGGCATGCCGTGGTGCTCGGCGACCCACATCCGGTGGAACCCGAGCTCCTCCACCCGCCTGGCCAGCGCAGTCGTCGCCGCCAGCGCGTCCGAAGGCGAGTCCTCCATCCCCACGGTCGCCAGGTCCAGCACCGACAGAGGTACCGACGCCTCCCCCTTGGCCGAACCCCGGACCTGATCTCCACTCACGCGCGCGTTCATCACGCCGTACAACCACGACACCCGCGACCTTGTTCCCGATCCCCGCGCGTGACCAGGGCCATTCCAATTTCGCGCGAAATTCGAGCCCCGAAGTTCGGACTCGAATTTCGCGCGAAATTCGAATTGCGCAAGTCCGGGAGGTCAGTTGCGGGAGAGGGCGTAGTCGCGGGTGGGGGTTTTGCGGCGGGTGAGGAGGGAGTCGCGGATCTCGCCCGCGCGGACCGCGCCGTTGGACAGCAGCGACGAGGTGATGCCGTGCGTGTGCTCGGTGCCGCCCTGCAGGTAGATAGCGCCGGGCAGCTCGCCGGTGGTGCGCACCCGGTAGTCGCGCTCGACCTGCAGCGAGCCCTGCTCGTCCCACTCGCAGTGCCGGGCCATCTCGCCCAGCAGCGTGTACGGGTCGCGCGGGCGGCAGCCGGTGGCGTAGACGAGCAGGTCGGCGTCGAGGACGCTGCGCTCGCCGGTGGGCTGGAACTCGACGGTGACCTTCGCCCCGTCCGGCCGGGTGTCGACGTCGACCAGGCGGCTGGCGTTGAGGATCCGCAGCCGCTCCGCCCCTCGCACCTTCTCCTGGTAGGCGCGGGCGTAGAGCTCCTCGATCAGCTCCAGGTCGACCACCGAGTAGTTGGTGTTGCGGTGGTAGTCCATGAGCTTCGCGCGGACCTCGGGCGAGGAGGCGTAGAAGTCGTCGACGGCCTGCGGGTCGAAGATCCGGTTGGCGAAGGGGCTGTCGTCGGCCGGGCTGTAGCCGTAGCGGCCGAACACCGCGCACACCTCGGCGTCGGAGAAGGTGCGGTGCAGGTAGTCGGTGACCTCGGCGGCCGACTGGCCCGCGCCGACGACCAGGCAGCGCTTCGGCTCCTCGGTCAGCTCCTGGACCCGGTGCATCAGGTCGAGGTTGTGCCAGACGCGCTCACCGAGCTCGGCGCCCTCCGGCACCGAGGCCTCCAGCCCGACGGCCATGACGATGTTGCGCGCCTTGTGCACGGCCAGCTGCCCGCCGTGCCGGACGACGACCTCGTAGTGCTCCTCGACGGGGTGCACCTCCACGACCTCGGAGTCGTAGCGGACCACGTCCTCGAGCCGGCCCGCCGCCCACTCCAGGTAGTCGTGGTACTCGACCCGGGTGGGGAACATCGTCTTGTGGTTGATGAAGTCGGCCAGCCTGCCCTTGTCGTGCAGGTAGGACAGGAAGGAGAAGTCGCTGGCCGGGTTGCGCATGGTGACCAGGTCCTTGAGGTAGGACACCTGCATGGTGGTGCCTTCGATCAGCATGCCCCGGTGCCATCCGAAGGACGCCTGGCGTTCGAAGAAGACCGCGTCCACCGGGTCGTTCCCGTCGTTCCGGTTGTGCTCCTCCAGCGCGATCGCCAGCGCCAGGTTGGAGGGCCCGAACCCGATCCCCAGCACGTCGTGGACTTTCTCTTGGTTCAGCGCCGCAGACACGTCGTCCCCTCGGTTCGCCGGAGCCCGACTCGCGGGCGAGTGAGATCACCGGCGAAACCGTGGGGTCAGGCCGGGAATTCGCCGCGTCGGTCAGTCCCGATCGTGATTGTGCTTGTCGTGGTATTCCGTTTCGGCCATGCCGTACTTCCAGTAGCCGATGGCCAGCACGGACTGGGCGTCCATGCCCCGCTCGTCGCGCAGGTGCCGCCGGATGCCGCGCACGACGCCGGACTCCCCCGCCACCCAGGCGGAGACGTCGACGTCGGCGGGCACGTCCAGCTCCTGCACGGCGTTGATCAGTTGCCGCGAGAGCCCCGCTGAGACGCCTTCGCGGTGCATCCAGGTCCACCGCAGGTCCGGCGGGCACTGCACGTGCTGCCGGTCGGCGGCGGTGTCGACCTCGACGAGCACGTGGCCGCGCGCGGTGGGCGGCAGCTCCTCGACGATGCTGGAGATCGCGGGCAGCGCGGTCTCGTCGCCGACCAGCAGGTACCAGTCGGCGGCCCGGCAGGTCCTGCCACCGGGTCCCATCACGCCGAGGCGGTCCCCGGGCCGGGCGTTGCGGGCCCAGTTGGAGGCCACCCCGTGCTCGCCGTGCATGACGAAGTCGATGTCGAGTTCGCCGCGCGACTCGTCGTAGCGGCGAACGGTGTAGGTGCGCATGGTCGGCCGGACTTCGGGCTCCGGCCAGCGGTACCGGCCGGTCTCGGGGTCCAGCTGCGGGAGGACCGGGCGCTCCTGGCCCTGGCGCGGCACGAAGACCTTGATGTTGGGGCCGGTGTGCTGGTCGAGGAAGCCTTCCAGCTCCTCGCCGCCGAGGGTGACCCGCCGCATCGACGGGCTCAGCTCAGCGGTGCGCAACACCTCGAGGTCGCGTGCCGGGGGCCGGTTGCGCCGGAGTCGATCCGCAGTTCCCATCGACCGTGCGTTCCTTTCCGCTCCACCAACGATCACTCAGTTAAGGCTAGCCTAACCATAGATCGGAAGATTGTCTTCCCCTCGGTGGCTCAGATCTCTCAGCGCCCGGCCGAGACCGGTTCTCGTTGCGGCGTCACGACTTCCGTGACCCGCAGTGCCAGGAGAACACCGATGATCGCGAAACCGGCGCAGGTCAACATCGCCAGATGGTATGAACCCAGCCCCGGTCCGGCGGCGGCCAGAACGCTGGCCGTGATGGCCACGCCGAGCGCCGAAGCCACCTGCCGCTGCACGTTGAACAGCGTCGACGCGCCACCGGTGGCGGCCTTGTCGATGGTGGTGAAGGCGACGACCTGCAGTTCGGCCGTGGCTGCCCCGACGAAGAAGCCGGAGGCCAGCTGGACGAGCGCGGCCATCCACGCGTCGTGCGGCCCGATGACGTTCATCAGCGCGAACGACACCGCCGCGCCGAGCATCGCCACCGCGATCAGCGGTCTCGGCCCGAACCTGCGGTGCGCCCAGGCGACCAGCTGCGAGGCGATCATCAGACCCACCGCCTTCGGCAGCGTCACCAGTCCCGTCTCCCACGCCGAGGCGCCGAGTTCCACCTGGTACATCAGCGTGAACCCGTAGAGCGTGCCGAGGAATCCGACCAGGCAGGTGAACAGGATCAAGCTCGCCCGGCGGAAGTGGTCGTCGGCGAACAACCGCAGGTCCAGCATCGGGTGCTCGGTGCGCAGCTGGGACCGCACCAGCAGCCCCAGCAGCACGAGCCCGGCAGCACCGGCCGCCCAGCTCAGCGTCGCCGACGCCCCGCTGGCGATCCCCTCCAAGCTGAACACCACCAGCCCGAGACCCGGTGCGGCCAAGGCGAATCCGCGCAGGTCGAAGCGCTTGTCCGGCGCTTCCACGTGTTCCTGCAGCAGCAGCGCGCCGAAGACGAGCGCGGCGATGCCCACCGGCAGGTTGACGAAGAATCCCCAGCGCCAGGTCAGGTGCTCGACGAAGAACCCGCCCAGCACCGGTCCCAGCGCGGGCGCCACCGCCGTGGGTAGCAGCAGGACCCGCGACAGCCGGATCCGCTCGGCGGGCGGGTAGGCGCGGAACAGCAGGGTCAGCGCGACCGGGCTCATCATTCCGCCACCGGCGCCCTGCAGGATCCGGGCCAGCGTCAGCTGCGTCAGGTCGCCCGAGATCCCGCACAGCGCGGAGGCGAGCACGAAAACCCCGAAGGCGGCCAGGAAGACCCGTTTCGTGCCGTAGCGGTCGCCGAGCCAGCCCGACACCGGGATGCACACCGCGAGGCTGACCAGGTAGCCGACGTTGACCGACGACGCCGAGCTCGCCGACACCGAGAAGTCCTCGACCAGCGCGGGCAGCGCCACGTTGACGATGGTGGCGTCCATGCCGTTCATGAACATCGCCGCGACGTAGCAGACGCACACGGCGACCTGCGGGTTCACCCGCCGCAACGCGGTGGCCATCAGCGGGCCGGCCGCATGTCGGTCCAGTGGACCTCGATGTGGTCGACGCAGGACTGCCGATCGGCGGGGCCGTGCGCGACGGTCCACCCGGCGGGCACCTCGATCGCGGCCGGCCACAGCGAGTACTGGTCCTGATCGTTGATCAAGGCGTAGTACTGCGCGTCCGGATCCTCGAACGGGTTCGTCATCCTCTTGCTCCTCCTCGCGTTCACCCTCGAGCCGACATCTCCGAACACCTCCCGGCGAGCCCCGCCGGGAGGAATTCCGGATCACTCGTCGGTTTCGTCGAGCGCTTGCTGCACGACTGCTGCGATCTCGGCCAGCGGCTCGGGCTGGGTCATGTCCTTGTGCTCGCAGGCGATGTCGTGGTCGATCACGTTCCCCGCCACGTACGGCTGCCACATCGCGCTGGTCAGCGACTCCTTCGCCGGGTTCACGGTGGCGTTGAAGAACAGCACGTCACCGCGGAACTCGTCGTGGTCTGCGGTGTTCTCCAGGACCGCGCAGTTGGCGAAGTTGTCGATGATGGCGGTGACGCTGTGCTCCTCCAGGTTCGCCAGGGCGCTTCCCTCGGCCGACAGGACCTCCAGCACGTAGTCCCTGGTCAGCGGGCCTTGGCGGAGTTGGGACAGGTCGTAGCCGGCCATGTAGAGCAGGGCCTGCAGCGCCTCCTCCTCGGTGGGCAGCACGTCCCAGACGTCCTTGGGGTAGGAGTCGAGCATGCACAGGAAGCGCACCTCCTCCCCCTGGGCCTGCAGCTGGGTGCCCATCTCGTGGGCGACCACGCCGCCGAAGGACCAGCCGAGGAAGTAGTACGGCCCGTGCGGCTGCACCGCCCGGATGTGCTCCAGGTACTCGGCGGCCATCTCGGCGAGGCTGCCGGCCACCGGCGCCGGTTCGGCCAGACCGCGGGACTGAACGCCGTAGATCGGCCGCTCGTCGTCGATGAGCTTGAGCAGCCCGGAGAACGGCCAGGCCAGCCCCGCCGCCGGGTGCACGCAGAACAGCGGTGGCTTGCTGCCGGTGGTGCGCAGCGGCAGCAGGATCTCCAGCGCGTCCCGGCCACCGCCGGTATGGATGCGCTCGGCGAGCCCGGCGACGCTGGGCGCGGCGAACAGGCTGCCGACGTTGACCTTGATGCCCAGCGCGTCGCGGATCCGGCCGATGAGCTTGGCCGCGAGCAGCGAGTGCCCGCCCAGGTCGAAGAACCCGTCGTGCACGCCGACCCGGGGCAGCCCCAGGACTTCGGCGAACAGTCCGCACAGGATCTCCTCGGTGGGGTTGCGCGGCATGTCGTTGCCGACGGTCTCGGCGAGGTCGGGCGCGGGCAGCGCGTGCCGGTCGAGCTTGCCGTTGGGCAGCAATGGCAGCGCGTCGACGAACACCACGGCCGCCGGGACCATGTAATCGGGCAGCTCCTCGCCGACATGACGACGCAGCGCGGCGGCGTCGGAATCGCCCACGACGTAGGCGACGAGCCGCTTGTCGCCCGGGGTGTCCTCGCGGACCACGGCCGCGACCTGCGAGACGTCCTCGTGCTGGGTCAGCACCGCTTCGACCTCGCCGAGCTCGATGCGGAAACCGCGGATCTTGACCTGGTCGTCGGCGCGGCCGGCGAAGTCCAGCGTCCCGTCCGCGCGCCAGCGCACCAGGTCACCGGTGCGGTACATGCGGGCGCCCGGCTCGCCGAAGGGGTCGGCGACGAAGCGCTCCGCGGTCAGCCCGGCCCGGTTGAGGTAGCCGCGGGCGAGCCCGAGCCCGGAGACGTAGAGCTCGCCGACGACACCGGGCGGGCACGGCTGCAGCCGCTCGTCGAGCACGTACACGCGGGCGCCCGGGTCGGGCACGCCGATCGGCACCGAGCTCGACACCGCGTCCGGATCGCAGTCCCACAGCGTGGTGTTGACGGTGGCCTCGGTCGGCCCGTAGCAGTTGAGCATCGTGCGGTCCCGGCCCCAGCGCTGCACCAGGTCGGAGGGCACCTTCTCGGCGCCGCACAGCAGCGTGGCGTTCTCCGGCAGCGAGACCTCGGGCGGGAACATGCCCATCATCGACGGCCCGATCGCCAGGTGCGTGATCTCGTGGCGCCGCACGTGCTCGGCCAGCGCCTCACCGGGAACGC
Source organism: Saccharopolyspora mangrovi (assembly GCF_035320975.1). Lineage (NCBI taxonomy): Bacteria > Bacillati > Actinomycetota > Actinomycetes > Pseudonocardiales > Pseudonocardiaceae > Saccharopolyspora > Saccharopolyspora mangrovi. Next base: position 291,235 of record NZ_JAWLNX010000006.1, read on the forward strand.
GCAGGTCGGAGGGCACGACGACGAGCGTTCCGCCGCTGAGCAGACCCATGCAGATCTCCCAGAACGCCACGTCGAAGCTCGGCGAGGCGAACTGCAGCACCCGGCTGTCCGGGGTGACGCCGACGCGGCGGGTCTGGGTGGCCAGCAGCTTGCCGATGCCGCGGTGCGCGACGACGACGCCCTTGGGCGTGCCGGTGGACCCGGAGGTGTAGATGACGTAGGCGGCGTCGTCGAGATCCGGCTCGGGCAGCTCGAGGTCGCCGTCGGGCCGGTCGGCGTGGTGCACCAGCGTCGTCGGCAGGTCCGCGTCGAGGTCGTCGGTGAGCACCAGGCGCGGCCGGGCGTCCTCGACCATGTGCCGCAACCGCTCCGGCGGGTACTCGGGGTCGAGTGCGAGGTAGGCGGCACCGGCGTGCATCGCCGCGAGCAGGCCGATGATCAGATCGGCTGAGCGCGGCAGCATCACGCCGACGATGTCACCGGGTCCGGCGCCGCGTTCGACCAGCAGCTTCGCCTGCTCGGTGACGCGTTCGCGCAGCTGCCGGTAGGTGAGTTCGGTGCCCTCGAAGACCAGTGCCGGCTTGTCCGGGTTGGCCTCGGCGCGTTCGGCCAGGATCTGCGGGAAGGTGCCCGCCGGTCCGACGTCGCCGGTCGCGTCGCCCCAGGCCAGGACCTGCTTGCGGGTCTGGTCGCCGAGGACGTCCAGCCGCCCGATGGGCGTGTCCGGTGCGGCCACGGCGGATTCGAGCAGCATGACGAACCGGTCGACCAGCGATTCCACCGTCCGCTCGGCGAACAGGTCGGTGCTGTACTGCACCAGTCCGCGCACCTCGCCGTCGGCGTTCTCGTGGAGGCTGAAGGCGAGGTCGAACTTCGCCGCCCCCGCCGGGATCGTGTCCACAGTGGTCTCGATCCCGGGCAGGTCGGCACGCACCGATTCGGCGGCGCCCCAGTAGGCCAGCATGACCTGGAACAGCGGGTGCCGGGCCAGCGACCGCGCCGGGTTGAGCAGCTCGGCGAGCCGCTCGAACGGCAGCTCGGCGTTGTCGAAGGCCGCGAGGTCGGTCTGGCGCACCCGGTCCAGGAGCTCGGCGAACGTCGGCTCGCCGGAGGTGTCGGTGCGCAGCACCAGGCTGTTGACGAAGAACCCGACGAGGTCGTCGAGCCGGTGGTCACCGCGCCCGGCGACCGGTGAGCCGATCGGGATGTCGGTGCCCGCGCCCATCCTGGTCAGCAGCGCGGCGAGCGCGGTCTGCAGCACCATGAACGCGCTGGTCTGGTGCTCGGCGGCCAGGTCGCGGATCCGCCGGTGCAGCTCGGCGTCCAGGCCGAAGCGCACGGATTCACCGCGGTGGCTCGACACCGCCGGACGCGGGTGGTCGGTGGGCAGCTCCAGCTGGTCGGGAAGGCCGGCCAGCTGCTGCTTCCAGAACTCCAGCTGCTGCGCGGCCAGCCCGTCCGGGTCGTCCTCGTCGCCGAGCAGTTCGCGCTGCCAGAGCGCGTAGTCCACGTACTGCACCGGCAGCGGCTCCCACTCGGGGGCCCGCCCGTTCAGCCGGGCGGCGTAGGCGGTGGACAGGTCGCGCACCAGCGGGCGCACCGACCACTCGTCCCCGGCGACGTGGTGCAGCAGCACCAGCAGCGCGGTCCGCTCGCCGTCGCGGAACAGCTCGGTGCGGATCGGCGGTTCGGTCGCCAGGTCGAAACCCTCCCGCGCGGCCCCGGCCAGCGCGGTGTCCACATCGGACACGTGTCGGACCACCAGTTCCGGCGCCTGGTCCCCGATCTGCTGACGGGGTTCGCCGAGGGTGTCGGGGAACGTCGTGCGCAGGCTCTCGTGCCTGCCGACGACGTCGCCGATCGCGGCGCGCAGCGCGGCCACGTCGGGTTCTCCGGACATCCGCAGCACCAGCGGCATGTTGTAGGTGGCGCTCGCGCCTTCAAGCCGGTTGAGGAACCAGAGCCGCTGCTGGGCGAACGACAGCGGGACCTCCTCCGGCCGCTCCACCGGGCGCAGCTCGGGACGGCGGCCGCCGGAAACCTCCAGGCGCTCGGCCAGTTCCGCGACGGTCGGGTGGTCGAAGAGGGTCCGGATGCCCAGCTCGCCGCCGAGTTCGGCGCGCACCCGGGTCAGCAGCCGGGTCGCGAGCAGCGAATGCCCGCCCAGCTCGAAGAACCCGTCGTCGATGCCGACCTGCTCGACGCCGAGCACCTCGCCGAACAACCGGCACAGCGCGCGCTCGGCGTCGTTGCGCGGCTGCCTGCCGCCACCGGCGACTTCGGGCGCGGGAAGCGCCTTGGTGTCGAGCTTGCCGTTGGCGGTCAACGGGATCTCGTCGACCGCGACGAACGCGGCCGGAACCATGTAGGAGGGAAGCCGCTCGGACAGGTGGGCCCGCAACCGGGCGGGATCGGCGTCGCCGACGGTGTAGCCGACCAGCCGCTTGTCACCGGGGACGTCCTCGCGGACCGCGACCGCGGCCTGCCGCACGTGCGGGTGCGCGGCCAGGTTCGCCTCGATCTCGCCGAGCTCGATGCGGAAACCGCGCACCTTGACCTGCTGGTCGGCGCGGCCCATGAACTCGATCGAGCCGTCCTCGCGCCAGCGCCCCAGGTCGCCGGAGCGGTACATGCGGGTGCCGGGCGCGCCGAAGGGGTCGGCGACGAAGCGCTGCGCGGTGAGCCCGCGCCGTCCCAGGTACCCGCGCGCCAGGCCTTCGCCGGCCACGTACAGCTCACCGGTCACGCCGGGCGGAACCGGCTGCAGCTGCGAATCCAGCAGGTAGACCCGCAGATCCGGGATGCCGCGCCCGATGACGCTGCCGTCGCGGCGCGCCACCAGGTCGGCGTCGAGCTCCACGTAGGACACGTGCACGGTGGTCTCGGTGATCCCGTACATGTTGATCAGCTTCGGCGACTCGGGGTGCCGCTGGTACCAGTCGTCCAACCTGGACAGTTCCAGCGCCTCGCCGCCGAACACCACGCAGCGCAGCGCCAGATCCGCGCCCGGGTTCTCCCGTTCGGCCTGACTGAGCTGGTAGAACGCCGACGGCGTCTGGTTGAGCACGGTGACCCGCTCGCGTTCGAGCAGGTCCAGGAACTCCTTCGGCGAGCGGCTCACCTCGTGCGGCACCACGACGAGCCTGCCGCCGTGCAGCAGCGCTCCCCACAGCTCCCACACCGAGAAGTCGAAGGCGTAGGAGTGGAACAGCGTCCACACGTCCTCGCCGGTGAAGCCGAACCACGGCTCGGTGGCCGAGAACAGCCGCACCACGTTCTGGTGCGGGACGGCCACGCCCTTGGGCTGCCCGGTGGAACCCGAGGTGTAGATGACGTAGGCGGCGTGCTCGCTGGTCAGCGGCCCGCGTTCACCGGGCTTGGGGTTGCGCTGGGAGTGCCGGACGATCTCGGCGATCGCGGTCCCGTCGTCCAGCAGCACCCGCGTGATGCCCTCGGGCAGCCGGACGGCGTGCTCGCGATCGCTGATCAGCATGGACGGCTGCGCGTCGCCGACGATGTAGGCGATGCGCTCGGCCGGATGCCCGGGGTCCAGCGGCAGGTAGGCGGCCCCGGCCTTGAGCACGGCCAGCAGCGACACGACGAGCTCGGCGGAGCGCGGCAGTGCCAGCGCCACCAGCTGCTCCGGGCCGATGCCGTGGTCGATGAGGTGGTGCGCGAGCTGGTTGGCCCGCGCGTCCAGCTCGGAGTAGGTCAGCGACCCGCTCTCCGAGGTCAGCGCGATCGAGTCCGGCGTGCGCTGCGCCTGCTCCTCGAACAGCTGCGGCAGCGTGGCCGGCTCGGCCTCGGCGAAACCGGGCACCGGGGCGTTCCACTCGTCGAGGATCCGGGTGCGCTCGTCCTGGGTGAGCAGGTCGATCCTCCCGACCGGGGCGTCGGCACCGGATTCGGCGAAGGCGTCCAGGAACCGCAGGAAGCGCTCGCGGTGCGCGGTCAGGTCCTCGGCGTTGTAGCGGTCGGGGTTGGCGTCGAACTCGAACCGCAGTTCGTCGCCCTCGGTGCGGACCAGCACGCTGAGGTCGTCGACGGGCCCGGCGGCGACGTTGCGCACCCGCCCGGGCGCACCCGCGAAGTCGAGGTCGTAGTCGAAGGACTTGATGTTGATCATCGGCCCGAACAGCGCCCGGTCCGAGCCCAGCAGCATCAGGTCCCGGCGCAGCTGCTCGCTGCGGTAGCGCTGGTGCTTGCGCAGGTCCCGCACGGCCTTGGCGACCTGCGCGATCAGCTCGTCTCGGGTGGTGCCGGCCTCGACGTGCAGCCGCAGCGGCAGCACGTTGACGACCATGCCGGGCACGCGCAGCGCGACCGAACCCATCCGGCCCATCACCGGCAGGCCCAGCACCACGTCGTTCGCCCCGGTCATCCGGTGCAGGTAGGCGCCGAAGGCGGCGATGAGCGCGTCAGGCCAGATGGTGCGCGCCTGCTCGGCCGCCGAACCCAGTGCGTCGAGCGAGGCGGTGGCCCCGAGCTGGCGGTGGAAGGTGCGCGCGGTGGGCCGCGAGCGCTCGGTCAGCGTGACCACGTCGGGTTCGTCGGCGAAGCGCTCCCGCCAGTGGGCCGCGTCCTTCTCGGCCTTGGGCGAGGCGAGGTAGTTCCGCTCGTCCTGGATCAGCGCGTCCACGCCCGCGAACGGCGACTCGCCCGGGTCCTCACCGGCGGCGAGCGCGCTGTAGACCTCGGCGACCCGGCGGATGATGACCGAGAACCCGTAGCCGTCGATGGCCACGTGGTGGATGCGCTGGTACCACCACCAGCGCCGCTCCCCCAGCTTGCACAGCGCCGCGGTCCACAGCCTGCCGCCCTCGCCCTGCGAGCGGGTCAGGTCCACCGGCGCGTCCAGGTCGGCCCGGATCCACTCCTCGGCGCGGGCCTGCGGGTCGGCCTCGCCGGAGAAGTCCAGCACCGGCAGCTCGACGGCGTCGAGCTCGTCGATGACCTGCTGCGGGCCGTCGCCGTCGTCGACCACCCGCATCCGCAGCGTCTCGGCCTCCGCCACCACCGTGCGCAGGGCTTCCGCGAACAGCTCCGGGTCGACCGCCGCCTCGATCTCCACGCGCTCGGCGGTGTTGAAGATCGGGTTGTCCTGGTCGAGTTGTTGGGCGAACCAGATCCCCGCTTGCGCCGCGGACAACGGCAACTGGTCAGCTCGCGACGGCATTGCTCTCCCCACGATCAACAAGATAAGTAAGGCTTACCTTAGTTCAGATTCGATCGGGAGCACAACCGCACGCCGGACCGTCTGACGTGGGGCTACTCACCCGGACGTGCGAACACCATCAGCGCCGAGTTCTTGTTCGGCAAACCGACCTCGGCCGCCTGCGCGAAGCCCGCCTTGCCGAACGCGCCCACTGACGCTCCATTGTGGACATTCGGTTCGGCGACGACGTTGCGGCACGCCGGGTCGGCCGCCAGCAACCCCCGCGCGACCGCGCGGAGCAGCGCCGACCCCACGCCCTTGCCGATCGCGTCCGGCTCGCCGATGGCGATGTGCGCACCCAGGTCGTGCGGCGCGTGCGAGTAGCAGCGCGCCAGCTTGTCCCGCTGCACGCGGTAGAGCTCCAGGTAGCCGATGTCGCGGCCGTCGCGCGTGACGATGCACGGCACCGAGTGCTCCCCGTCCAGCTGCGCGGCGAGCTCGTCGTGCCACCGCTTGAGCGGCCAGTCCTGGTTCCAGTTGACCGCGACGTGCTCGCGGTTCATCCAGCGGTGCACCAGCTCCACGTCGGGACCGCCGTCCTCGCCGATGATCGCCACCGGCCGCAGCGACCAGCCCTCGCCCAGCTCCGGCAGCGGCACCCCCGGCACCTCGGCGGGCGGCTCGGCGCGCAGCGGGTTGCGGTGCTCGAAGCGAACCGGCCGCACCTTCACGGCGCCGGTCTCGTCCCGGTAGCGCAGCTGCGACCCGTTGAGCGCGGCGAGATCGGTCAGCGTCGGGCTGGTCAGCCAGTGCTCGATCAGGTCGGCGGTCTGCGGGTGCTCCTCGGCGATCCCGCCGAGCCGCTTGGCCAGCTCGGCCAGCAGGTACTCCTCGTGCACCACGCCGCGCCGGCCCAGCAAGCCGACGACCACCAGCACGCCCCGGCTCAGCAGCCGCGCGGTGAGCCCGGCTCGGTCCTCGCCGTCGAACTTCAGCACCTCCGGCAGCAGCCGCTCCTCGATGTGCCGGGTCAGCCAGCGCTGGGCCTCGGCGGCGTTGGACAGCGAGCGCCCGACGGCGACCAGGTCGTCCGGCAGCGGCAGCGGGTCGACCTCGCGGCGCGGCAACGCGGTCAGCAGCCAGTCGACGAGGGTCCCCGACTCCGGTGCGTTGATCGGCGCCTCCGCCCGGGAGCGCGCCCGCGCGTCGGCCGAGCAGGCGGCGGCCAGCAGCGCCGGGTCCGCCGACACCAGCGTCCGGCCCTCCTCATCGAGCACGCCGATCGAGCCGAACCCGTGCGCCCCCGTCGGCGAGTCGTAGACGACGTCCACGTGCAGCGACAACGATGCGATCGTCAACCGCAGCGGACCTTCGGCGACCGGCGTGTGGGTCTCGGCCAGCCAACGCCGCAACAACACCGAGGCCCGTTGGTGCTGTCGCCCGACCAGGTCGGCTCCGTGAGACACGCCGCGCTCCCCTCCAAGACCAACACCTTTGTAAGCGGAGCCTAACCTAATCATTTGGTCCACCGACAGGCCATCGCCCGGAGATCGGGACGCATCGGCGCCAACCAGCCGAAACCCCCACCGCCCTGCGCGTGCACAGTGGACAGATGCGTGTCAGCATCCTCGGACGCGGCAACTCGAAACAACCCGATTGATCAACACCTGATCCGGTGATGACCGTTGTGTCTCGCTGGGCGTTGCCCGAACATCCGCCCTACTCTCCGAATCACCGAATGGGCCTACCCTCCGGAGAGGAGATCACCCAATGGATGACGCCGACGCAGTCGTGCCGCTCCGGCCGGGTTTCGACATCCAGGTCCGCGGCTTCAGCCGAAACCAGGTCGTCGAGCACATCGAAGTGCTGGAGGACCAGTTGCGGATGGTCACCATCGACCGCAACGAAGCCGTCCGGCTCAACAACGACCTGCGCAAGCTCTGCGACGACAACCGCCGCAGCTTGGACCAGGCCGAACAGCGCCTCAAGAGCATCGAATCCTCCGACACCGGGCTGCCCGCCGCATCGCAGCGGGTGCAGAACATGCTCGCCATCGCCGAAGACGAGGTCCAGACCCTGCGCGATCAGGCGAAGCGGCAAGCCGAGATCATCCGCGGCACCGCCGAGACCGAGGCTCGCGCGCTGATCAGCGAGGCCGAGCAGGCCGCGTCCGAACTCCGCGACGAGTGCACCGAACTCGTCAACGACGTCGAGGCGCGGCGCACCAAGCTGCAGCGCGAGCACGAGCAGAAGCTCAGCGAGCAGCGCAGCCGCGAGTACCGGCTCCGGCAGGAGATCCGCAGCGAGTACAAGCGGGTCATCACCAGCGCGCAGGAGGAATCCGACGCGCTCATCGCCGAAACCCGCAGGCAGTGCGGCCAGTGGGACGCCGAGAGCGAGCAGCTGCGGCTGGAGGCGCTGGAGGAGATCCGCGTCGAGGGGCAGCGGCTGGAAGAACTGCGCGCCTCGGTGCTCGCGGCGATGGACAGCGTCAAGGGCGAGCTCGACCGGGCCACCGCCAACCTGCGCGCCAAGTCCGACACCGCGACCGCGGCCGAGACCGACGGTGGCCCGGTGGAGGCAGCCGACGAGCAGCGGTTGCACGAGGTCACGCTGCCCGAGCAGCGCGATGACGTGCAGACCTACACGATCCCCATCGAACCGCAGCACACCACCAACGGGGCGTCTGCTCCCGGTGCGCGGCAGAACTGACCCGGAGGCAGCAGGTGGAATTGCTGGTCCTGATGTTCGTGTGCGGCCTCGCGGTGGCGACGCTGGTGTTCTGGCCGCTGCTCAACCGCGCCAACCGCAAGGCGACCGAATCGCAGCAGGCGTCCTCGCGCGGCAGGCACGCGCTGGGCGCCGCCACGGCTCCGGCCGCCGGGTCCGAGAAGACCGAGTCCTCCGGCTCCGAGATCGCCTCGAAGCCGGAGGAGGAGAAGGAGAGCAGCCGCGGCGACGGCGAGGCCACTCAGCCGGTGAAGGTCGAGGTCACCGCGCCGCGTCCGCGCGAGCCGGAGCCGATGGAGATGCCGGAGCTGCCCACCGACATCTTCGAGGCCCGCTACCAGGCCAAGTTCAACCGCTCCAAGCGCCGCCTGGAGCGCATCCGCTCGGAGATCAGCAAGACCGGCTGAGCCGAGAACGCAGGCCCGTGCGGTGCGGTTTTGGTACGGGCGTTCGGCAGGTTGCTAGGTTCGGGAGCGGAACCTAGCAACCCAAGGCTGGAGCCACCCAGGTGAACACCTCGCGCCGGATCTACCTCGTCGGCACCACCGGACATCCCAACTACGGCGACGAGCTGATCGCCGCGGCATGGCTCAAGCACCTGGCGAAGGTGGCCCCGGACAGCGAGGTCTGGCTGGACTCGCCCAACCCCGGCCCCAGCTCGGTGATGCTCTCCGGCCTGCACCCCAACGTGCACTTCACCGACACCTTCTGGCGGCTGTGCTGGGAAGCCCCCGAGGACGAGCCGTGGGCGGTCGCGGCGTTCGTGCAGCACGCGATCCACAACCCCGGCCTCGCGCCGCGCTGGGTCGCCGGCATCGAGCTGGCCTCGCAGATGGACCTGTTCCACGTGATCGGCGGCGGCTACATCAACGGCATCTGGCCCCGCCACGTGGGACTGCTCGCGGCCACCGCGGCAGCCGCGCACCGGTCCGGCGGCCGCGCGGTGATGACCGGGCAGGGCCTGGCGCCCATCGCCGGGGGAACCGAGCCGCTGCTGCGCAGCCTGGCCGACCAGTTCGAGGTCGTCGACGTCCGCGACGAGCCCTCCGCGTCGCTGCTGATCGACCCGTCGGTCACCGGTGACGACATTTTCTTCGGACTCGAGCCCGCGCTGTTCCGCAACGGCGACGACGACGTCCGCGAGGTCATGGTCTGCATGCAGTCGGACCTGCTGGACGAGACCGTGCCCGCGCTGGCCGGATTCCTGCTGGACACGCTGCGCGAGTGGAAGGTCGAGCCGGAGCAGGTCGCGTTCGTCGAGGGCATCCCGCGCGCCGACCGGGAGGTCTTCGCGCTGGTCGAGCACGACCTTCCCGGTGCCCGGTTCCACGCCTTCGACGAGATCATGCGCGACGGCCTGCCGGCCAAGCCCGGCCAGCGGTGGCTGTCGACGCGGTTCCACCTGCACCTGCTGGCCGCCGCCGCCGGGGCGAGCGGGGTCGCGGTGTCGATCAACTCCGGCTACTACACCAACAAGCACCGGTCGTTGATCGAGCGCGGTTCGGGCTGGCAGTTGAGCGAGGGCCTGCGGGTTCCGGCGAGCCCGAGCGGCGGCGGGTTCAGCACCGCCGCGCTGCGCGAGCTGCAGCAGCGCAAGGCGGCGCTGGCCAAGTCGATCTACGGCTGAGAGACTTGCTCCTGCTGGATGCGCACGGTGTCGGCGAGCGCGTTGGCCTCCTCCGGCGTGCGGGCCTCCGGGATCTCGCAGGCGGACTGGGCCGGTTCTTCGGCGGCCTGCGGCCAGATCTGCGGCGCCTCGGTGATGCCCGGCTGCAGCTCCGCGCCGTCGGGCGTCTCGCGGGTGTCCTGGCGCCGGTCAGCTATGTAGAACGGCGCGGCGGCCAGGATCGGGACCGTCATGCCGATGAACACGATCAGAAGAGAACTCACTGCCCCGGAACTCCATCCACGCCTGAGGGAAAACCCGCCCCTGAAACCCCAGCTCGAACAGGGGTTTCGCCCAGCATGTCGCTGTGCGGGCGGCTTCGTTAACAGACCAAGATTGTGTCGCGCATCACATATTGGATCACGCTTCGGAGTAACGCGAAACGGATGACGGCCCGCCACTCCGAGCGAGCCGCCATCGGCGTTCGTGAGACGCGAAACCCTTGTCAGCCAATGAATTTCGCGGTCGGCCAGGTTTCCTTGATCCACGCGCTGTTCCAGAACAACCACTCGAACTCGGTCGCCCGGGCGAACGCGGCGAACATCTGCTCGCGCGTCTCCTCGTCGGCGTGCGCCGCGACCTTGTCGGTGAGCTCGCGAGCGGACAGCACCGCCTCGGCGAACTCGTCGTCGGCGTAGGTGGTGATCCACGCCTTGTACGGGTGGCCCTCGATGTCGCCGGTGGCGTCCAGGATCTTGCTGCCGACGTACTGGTAGACCCAGAAGCACGGCAGGATCGCCGCCAGCAGCACCGGGTAGGACTCGGTCAACGCGCAGGCGCGCAGGTAGGACGTGTAGCCCAGGCACGACGGCGAGGTGTCGATGCCGGCGATCTCCTCGTCGGTCAGGCCGAACTCGGCGACGTAGCCGGCGTGCAGCCGCCGCTCCTCGACCAGCGCGCCCTGCGCGGCACCGGCCAGGAACGCCGCGTCCGCAGCGTCATCGGCCCTGGTCGCCGCGGCCGACAGCGCCTGCGCGAAGCCGACCAGGTAGCGGGCGTCCTGGACGATGTAGAAGGCGAACACGTCGCGTTCGAGGCTGCCGTCGGCGAGCGCCTTGTTGAACGGGTGGTCCACGATCGCCTGCTGCAGTCCGACGGTGCGGTCCCACGCCTCGGCGCAGAACCCTCCGGCGGGCGGTGCGGGCAACGTGCTCATGAGAACCCCTCACGGAAGTCGGAATCTCGGGTGCGGTGGAGCAGGGCAGCTCTGGCGAGCACTGCCCTTGATCGAAGAAGCCCGTGCTGCCCGGACAGTTCGAGCGAGAACTGCCCGCGGCCGCTCACCACCAGCGGTGGAAGTGGTGCACCGGGCCGTGACCGCGACCCACGTCCAAGCGCTCCGAGGCGCGGAGGGCCTCGGTGAGGTACTGCTTGGCCTCGCGGACCGCTTCCAGCCAGTCCGCGCGCTGCGGGCGCAGCGCGGCGATCGCGGCGGAGAGCGTGCAGCCGGTGCCGTGGTCGTTGGTCGTGACGACCCGCTCGCTGGTGAGGAACTCGGCCAGGCCGTCGCCGTAGAGCAGGTCCACGCTCGACTCGCCGTTGAGGTGACCGCCCTTGAGCAGCACCTGCTTGGCGCCCAGCGCGGCCAGCCGCTCGGCCTGCGCGGGCATCTGCTCGGGGCTGCCGATCTCGGCCTCGCCCAGCAGGTCGGCGGCCTCCGGCAGGTTCGGCGTGATCAGGTCCACCCGCGGCAGCAGCTCGTCGCGCAGCGCCCCGACGGCCTCCGGGGCCAGCAGCCGATCACCGCTCTTGGCGACCATGACCGGGTCCAGCACCACGAACCGCGGCGAGTAGCGCTCCAGCACCGCCGTGACCGCGCGGATGACCTCGGCGTTGGCCAGCATGCCGATCTTGACCGCGTCCACCCGGACGTCGTCGAGCAGCGTCACCAGCTGGTCGGTGATGAAGTCCGGCGGCACCTCCTGCACCCGGCTCACCCCGGTGGTGGTCTGCGCGACCAGCGCGGTGATCACCGACATGCCGTAGGCGCCGTTGGCGGAGAAGGCCTTGAGATCAGCCTGGATGCCGGCACCACCACTCGGGTCGGTCCCGGCGATGGTCAGCACGTTGGGGGCCATGACGTCCCTCCGCTAGTACGAGCTAGGTCAGGTTCAACGGGTCTGTTCTCAGCCCCTGGGCAGGGGCACCCCGCGTCACTGACACCAACCTAACAACCCAGGGCAAGCCCCGGACCCTCGCGGTTCAGTCGATCAACCCCAGCACCTGGCCGACGGTGAGCACCTCACCCGCCCGCACCTGGTGCCAGAGCGTGCCGGTGGCCAGCGCGCACACCCGGATTTCGGCGCCCTCGGCCTCGGCCGGGCGCAGCTCGGCCAGCGGCTCGCCCGCCCGGACCCGGCTCCCGTCCGGCGCCAGCCACCGCACGACCCGCCAGCGATCCGGGCCCCGTCGCTCGCCCGGCAGGTGCAGATCGGTCATCTCGCGGCCCCCGCTTCGACGAGCCGTAAGGATGCGACGAATGACGCAGCGGATAAGCCCACCAGGGGCAAAAGCCACCCCGATGGAGCAGTGCGATCGCGATCGATTTCACACCGTGAAAGCACCCACCGGAAGGCGAGGTCAACCTCCATCACGGACTAAAGTGGAGGGCGATGGAAACCACGACCGATGCCCCAGGCTTCGCCCGCTCGCGCCGGCAGCGTCCCGAACAGGACCCGGCGCAGATCTGGGCGCCGCTAGCGGACCTGACCGAGGCCGCCGCCGCGGCCGCCGGATCGGGGACGGTGGCGATCACCCGCGGATTCGACCGCAACAGCCGTCAGCGCGCCAAGGCGCTGCGCGAACTGCTGTCCCGGCGCGACGTGCCGGCGATCGAGGTCACGCCCGCCCCGGGCAGTGATCGGCTGCTGACCGACGTGGCGGTCAGCGCGGTGGTCAACCTGATCGGCGCCGGTTCGTGGCAGCCCTACCGGCTGGCCGCGCAGCTGCGCGCCCCGGTGCTGACCCCCAAGCCCGGCACCGAGCCGGGCGACGAGGTCACCAGGGACGTCATCGCGCTGGCCGGCGAGGAGTCCGGCAAGCGGGACGTCGCGCTCTCGCACGTGGCGGTGCGCGGCGACAACCCGGCCGATGGCCGCCTGACCGTGTCCTTCGACGGCACCGAGCAGGTCATCGACGGCGGCTGGCTGACTGCCACGGTCACGGGCGACCAGCTGGCGGTGCACTACGGCGGCGGGGAGCTGGCCGAGCAGTCGGTCACCACCGGCCGGATCCGGGTCGAGGCCTCCGACGCACCGCACCGCCTGGTGCGTGACGAGCTGCCGATCGCCGACTTCGAAGGCGCGGTCGTGCTCTCCGCCGAGGCCGCCGGGCTGAAGGTTCGCCCGGTCTGACCTCTTCCTTGGGCCGGACGGGTGTCCCCGGCTAACAGCGCTCGCTCAGGGGCGATTCCCGTGGTGGGGGTCGCCCCTGAGTCGCGTCCGGGGACCGCGGCCGGGGAACCCGCGGTGTGACCACGAGCACTTTCCGAGTGATTTCGCGAAGTGCCGTCATGCATCCCGGACCGGCGCGTCCCTACTCCAGAAGCGCGCTGCGCGGCTTCACCGCACCAAGCGGGATCGGCACAGGGAGGCTGGGACTGTGGGGCCCAACCAGCAGTGGCACGTCAGCTGCCGCGACGTCGCCGGACGGCGACGAGACATGTCGGTGTTCGTCAACCACGGCCGGGTCGTGATCGTCGCTCCCCCCGGGGAGACCGCGGTGCTCTCACCGCTGGAGGTCGGCCGCCTGCGCGCGGCCCTGCGCGACGCGGTCGTGACCGCGGCCGGCGCCGAGTAGGGAAACAGGCCCTGGGGGTCGGCGCGGCGGGAGAGGTTCCCGCTTCCCCGCCGCGCCGTCTACTTCGGCACCGCTTCGATCGTGGAATCGGGATACTCGACACGGAGGGCTTGGCCGCGAGGACGCCTCGCGGCACAATCTACTCACGAGTAGGTTTCACGAACGAGGGGTGACAAGTGAGCGTTCTGCGGCACGTGCCCAGGTTTTTCGCCAACCACGCCGCGCCGGCCCTGCACACCCTGTTCGTCCTGGTCAAGCAGGGCGTGGTCCGGCCGATGAGGCCCGACAAGCTGGTGCGCATCGGGCTGGCCTACCGCCGCTGGGGCATCACGCTGCCGCTCGGATTCGCCGTGGGAGCCGTTCGCCACCCCGACCGGCCCGCCGTGATCGACGAGCGCGGCGCGCTCAGCTACGCCGAACTCGCCACCCGCACCACCCGCCTCGCCGCCGCGCTGCGCGACCGGGTGCCGGGCAAGACCCGCATCGGCGTTCTCACCCGCAACCACCACGGACCCGTCGAGGTCATCGTGGCCGCCGCCAAGCTCGGCGTCGACGTCGTGCTGCTCAACGTCGGCCTCAGCGCCCGCCAGCTCGCCGACGTGCTCGCCGAGCAGGACGTCAGCCTGCTCGTCCTCGACGAGGAGTTCGCCGGACACCTCCACGACCTGCCCAGCGGGCTCGACGTCGTGCTCGGCTGGGCCGACGGCCCCACCGAGCACGACACCCTCGACCACCTCATCGCCACCGGGCCCGCCAAGCGGATCCCCCGCCCCAAGCGGCACTCCCGGCTGATCGTGCTCACCTCCGGCACCACCGGCACACCCAAGGGCGCCCGCCGGCCCGACCCGCCGAGCCTCAACCCCGCCGGCGCGGTGCTCTCGCGCATCCCGCTGCGCGCCGGAGAACGCGTGCTGCTCAGCGCACCCCTGTTCCACACCTGGGCCATCGCCGGATTCCAGCTCTCCGCGGTCCTCGGCGCCACCCTGGTGCTGCGCCGCAAGTTCGACCCCGTCGACGCGCTGCGGACCGTGCAACGGCACCGCGTCGGCAGCATGTTCAGCGTCCCCGTCATGCTCCAGCGCATCCTCGACCTGCCCGCCGAGGAGCGCGAGCGGTTCGACACCTCCTCGCTGCGCATCGTCGCCGCCAGCGGCTCCGCCCTGCCCGGCGACCTCGCCAGCCGGTTCCAGCGCGCCTTCGGCCCGGTGCTCTACAACCTCTACGGCTCCACCGAGGTCTCCTGGGTGAGCATCGCCACTCCCGCGGACCTGCGGGCCGCGCCGTCGTCGGCCGGACGCCCGCCGCGGGGCACCCAGGTGCGCATCCTCGACGACGACGGCGAACCCGTGCGCCGCGGCGAGACCGGCCGCATCTTCGCGGGCAACGACATGCTGTTCGACGGCTACACCAACGGCAACAGCCGCGAGAGCCGGGACGGGCTCATGTCCACCGGCGACTTCGGCCGGTTCGACCACTCCGGGCGCCTGTTCATCGCGGGCCGCGAAGACGACATGATCATCTCCGGCGGCGAGAACATCTACCCCAAGGAAACCGAGGACGCCATCGCCGGACTCGCCGAAGTCGCCGAAACCGCCGTCATCGGCGTCGACGACCCCGACTTCGGACAGCGCCTCGCCGCCTTCGTCGTGCCCCGCGAGAAGGGCTCCATGAACGCCGACCAGGTGCGCGACCAGGTCCGCAGCCGGGTCTCCAAGTTCGCCGTCCCCCGCGACGTGATCTTCCTCGACGAACTCCCCCGCAACGCCACCGGCAAGGTCGTCCCCCGCGAACTCCGGGCGTACCTCGACGGATGACCCAGGTTCCGATCAAGACACTGTTCCCGCGATCACTCGGTCACGGGAGTTAGGCTGCGTCGAGTGAATGACCGTCTAGTGTGGATCGACTGCGAAATGACCGGGCTCGAGCTCGGCAAGGACGCGTTGATCGAAATCGCCGCCCTGGTCACCGACGCAGACCTCAACATCCTCGGCGAAGGCGTGGACATCGTCATCCACGCCGACGACGACGCCCTCGCCGGCATGCCCGAGGTCGTGCGCGACATGCACGACCGCTCCGGGCTCACCGAAGAGGTCCGCGCCTCCCCGGTGACCCTCGCCGAGGCCGAGCAGCAGGTCCTGGACTACATCCGGCAGTACGTGCCCGACGTGCGCTCCGCGCCGCTGGCCGGCAACTCCATCGCCACCGACCGCGGGTTCATCGCGCGCGACATGCCGCAGCTCGACGCGCACCTGCACTACCGGATGGTCGACGTCTCCTCCGTCAAGGAGCTCTGCAGGCGCTGGTACCCGCGCATCTACTACGCGCAGCCCGAGAAGGGCCTCGCCCACCGCGCCCTGGCCGACATCCGCGAGTCCATCCGCGAACTCGCCTACTACCGGCGCACCGCGTTCGTCCCGCACCCCGGGCCGAGCAGCGAGCAGGCCCAAGCCGTCGCGGCCGAGCTCCTCAACGACCCCGAAGGGGTCAGCGGCACCACCAAGGCCCGCGAGCAGTCCTGACACCGCTGCTGAGCTGCTCGGACGCGAAAACCGGAGGTGGTGGAAAACCCGCTGCGGGCACACGCTAGGATGGTTTCCGTTGCTCCGGACGGGGCCCGCCAGGGCCGGTCCGAGCGGCCGAGGTGGGTGTAGCTCAGTCGGTAGAGCACTGGGTTGTGGTCCCAGGTGTCGCGGGTTCGATTCCCGTCACTCACCCTAGAGAAAGTTGCAGGTCAAGACTCCGGCCGACTGCCAAACGGGCAGTCGGCCGGAGTTTTTTGGCCTTGTGGTGTCCGATTTTGGGAGCGAAATGGGAGCGCGCCTCCCGATCACGGCTCCCGGTAGGGCGTCAGCAGCTCCTCGAGAAGCGGCACCGGCGAGTGCGGAGACAGCTTCGCGCGGGCTCCCAGTGACTCCTCCCACAGCCGAGGGAGGGCTGCCAGGAGCTCGGCTCGCATCTCGGGTGTCGGGTGTGCGTAGGTGCCGCGCATGCCGGGCACCTCGTGACCCATGCGCTCGGACTGCAGGACGTAGTGCACGCCTGCGTTGTCCATCATCGGCTGGTGCCCGTGCCGGAGCCCGTGCGGTGTGAGCCCCGCTACGAGTGGAGCCCACGACGCCACCGGCACATCATCTGCGGGTCGGACTCCGGTGCCGTCGCACTGGCCACCGTCAGGACCGTCATGGGCGATCAGCGTGCCGTCGAGCCGGAGCAGCTGAGTCTTCTGGCACGACGCACACCGACCGCGGCCGTCATCAACGCTGACCAACCGTGGGCGGCCTCGGCCAACCGGCGGTGTGAACGGTCGCCCTGGTTCGGCGGCTGGCCAAGGCTGCACGGGCAGGCCCGGGAAGCCTTCGCTGACATCCGCCAGCACTGGCCGAGCCGGCTGCTTCTGCGACCTTCTCGGGTACCAGCCGTCGGCTGCCGGCCGGAAGTACCTCGTGGCGTAATTCGAGCGGCGGAAGTGCGTGCCGTCCGAGGACAGGAACAGGTACTCCGCGCCCGAACACCACTCCCCTGTTCCGGAGCAGTGGCAACGTTGAGGCTTGATCCTGCCCAGCAAGTCATCGAGGAAGGGCGGGCTGTCGAGCGTGCGGATCGAGCCATCCTTGGGGCGCCCCAGGTAGAACCGTCCGTCGAGCTCGTAGAGCTTCCAGTTCACCTCGATCTTGCCTGGACTGATCGTCGAGGGAGCCAGCGCCATCAGCTCGCTCCAGCGCATGCCCGTGAACGCTGCGGTCACGATCAGGATGAAGTCGAGGTCGCGGCCCGACAGCAGGGCACACCGCTCAGCCAACAGCAGGGCCTGCAACGGCGTTGCCCACGCGCGTTCCCGCTGCTCGGCTTCCGCGATGCGGCGCTGTCCCTTCTTTCCCTTACCCCGCTTCCGGGCTGCCGGGTTGATCGATAGGTAGCGCGGGATCGCGTCGTTGAGCAGGTTGGTCAGTGTCGAACGAGCTTCCTGCGCGGTCCGGCGAGACACCGGGAGAGTGCGTTCCCACTTCGCGATCTCTTCCGGCGCGTGCTCGAGCGTTCGGAGATCCCAGTCCCCGAACTCCGGCAGGATGTGCATCTCGATGTGGTAGCGGTAGCTGTGCAGTGTGGACAGCTCAAGGTCGAGGCTGGGAAACCACACGTTGACCCATTCCGTCAGGGTCATGCTCGATGCACGAGGATCGCGGTAGGTGTTGTTCCGGACCTCTGCTTCCTTGTCTTCCCCGTAGTCGAGCGCATCACGCTTCTTCTCGAAGCCCGATCGGGACTCCAGTCGCCCATCCGGCCCGGTCCACCGAGCGCGCCAGAACTTCCCGCGCTTCTCTGCGTAAGCCACAGTGATTCCTCTCGTTTGCGTTCTCAGGAGGCCCTGCGCTGTCGCGGGCGTAGCGGCACGAACCCCTCTGGGGGCTGCCGCGTTGCCTTGCTCGGTCGCCGTTTCTGGCGCTCGGTGCTGATCGAGGACACGCCTGCGGGCTGTTCGTTCAGACGGACGATTTCGGCCAGGTGCTCGGGCGTGAAGCGGTACTGGCCGCTGAGCATCACGAACGGGATCTGTCTGCGCGCGCAGCGGCGCTCCAGCCAACTCACCTTGACCTTCAGAAGCTGAGCCGCTTCCTGCTTCGTGTAGAGCTGGATCCCCTGGTTCTCGTAGCTACTCACTGTCACTCCCGGTGCCGTCCACTGATGCTGGAACAGTGGTGGGGTTCTCGTGGTCTGGGCTGGAGCGGTTTTCGGACCCGCAAACCCGCAAACCCGCAAAGTGGGGTTTGAGCTGGGGTTTTGGTTGCGGGTTTGGTGCGGGTTTGCGGGTTTGGAGTGCTGGGTTTTGCGGGTTTGCGGGTTTGGCGGTGGACGTTGCGGGTTTGGACCCCGTCCCTGTCCGGGCTTCTTTTCCCTGGTGATCCTGGGTGCCTGCTGGGTTTGCGGGTTTGCGGGTTTGATTCGGAGGGTCATGAGGTTTGTTCCTGGCGCTCGACCCAGTAGACGCGGCTGCCGGTGTGGCTGTTGGTGACGCTGCGTAGAACGATGTCGCCACGCCACCGTCCGATCTGGCCAGTGAGCTTGCGGCCGAGGGACTTGGCGGACAGCAGCTTCCCGGCGGCGGTGGTGGGGAAGTTGCCCTGCCACGGGTCGAGGCCGGAGTCGACTTCGGCGGTGGCGCGGAGCTCATTGGCGGAGACTTCCTTGCTGCCGTGGAGTTGGTGCCAGCGCAGCAGGAATCCGCGCCACTCGGCGGCGTCGTCATCGAGGTCGCGGGAAGTCTCGGCGTTGCCGAGGAAGCCGCCGATGCCGTGGTGTTCGAGGAAGCCGCCGAGGTACTGGGCCCAGCGGGTGAACTGCCGCATCTGCGGCACCGACGTCGAGGTGGGCGCGCCGGCCGCGGTCCAGTCGAGGATCAGCACGAGCAGGTGCCGCAGCACGACCGCCTGGTTAACCGGGTCGAGGATCCAGGTGTCGAGGTTCGGGATGGTGAACCCGCCACGTGCCTCCGGCCGGGGGCAGTCCGGGTCCAGGCGCACCCAGACGCTTCGGGAGGCCATGTCGCCGCCGACTCGCAGGTTGTTTCCTGTGGCCAGCCACAACCGGTCGTTGGGAAAGGTGGAGGCGGCGTTGGTACCGAGCTTGCGGTCGGTCCAGGTCCGCTCGGTCACCAGCCGTGCCAGGACGGCGGAGTTGATCACCGCGCCTTCCTCGAGGTTGTCGAAGACCACGACGCCGACCTGGTCGGCGAGCACGGTGGTAATGGCCTTGCGCAGTTCCTCTTCGGAATCGGTCCAGGTCAGCACGCGCTGGCCGACCAGCATCCCGACGCAGCCGGACAGGATGGTCTTGCCGCTACCGGGCATGGTCGCGTCGATGACGCCGAACGGCGACAGGGCTCGGGTGAACGGGCGGATGATCGGCGTGACGAGCATGCCGAGATAGTTGGCACGGTCGGCGTTGGACACCCACGGGAAGTCCCGCAGGAAGGTCTCCAGCAGGAACGTCTTGGCATCCTCGACCTGCTCCTGGCTGGGCTTGTCGGGTACGGGCTCCAGGTGGCTGCGGCCGGCCAGAAGGAACCCGGTGGCCGGGTCGTAGCCGGGATCTTGCAGCAGCGTGCCGTCCGGGCGCAGCACCGGAGTGGAGATGATCCGGCGCAGCACCGGCAGGTCCGGCCACGAACGGCGCGAGAGCACCGACCCAAGCACCGACAGCGACGGGGACTTCTCGACTTCGACGTGGTTGCCGTGCTTGTCCACATCCGGCGCGACGACGTTGAGGTGCTCGGCCATCAGGCTCGCCAGCAGCGCGGGCTTGAGCTGCACCGCCGACAGCGGCAGGGCGACGTCGTCATCACCTGCGGTTGGGTCGCCAGCACCGGAGACGGCCTCGACCAGTACCGGGGCGCCGTCCTGGACGTAGGTGTCGGGCAGCAGCCGCGAACCCACCGCCGACGTGAGCACGCGGATCGCGTCGGGGTTGGTGCTGATGCGGACCTTCGGGCGGCCGTCGTCGCCGACGGGCCACATCGACGGGCGGGACTGAGTGGCGTGGGCTTCGGTCATGCCGCATCACCGCCCTGCACCCGCAGCGTGCGGGGGTTGGTGGCCGCGTAGCGGAACCCGGAGGTGATCGTGGCGTCGATCTGGGCCGGGGTCCACGGCTCGTTCGGCCGGGTCAACGGCAGCCGAGACATGGCGTGATGCAACGCCTCCCGCACCGTGGCCTCGTCAACCGCTCCCCCGGCAACCAGCCGCCCCAGCGCCAGAGCGGCGGTGAACAGGGCCTGGTTTTGCGCGCCTGTGCCGGTCGCTGCCAGCCGCTCGCACTCGTTGCGCACTGCTGCGGCCACGTAGCGGGAGGCACGCATAGCGGGGATCTCACGCGGCACTGAGACCGCCGCTGCGGGCCTGCGAGCAAGCCGCTGGACCAACCAGCCCGGCAAATCCACCGGTTCCGCGTCGTCGACGAGCTCGTAGACCCCCTCCGAGGTGACCGAGCCCGGAGCGACGACGTAGCCGCCCCCTGCGCGGGTGTCGATCAGCGGCCCCAACACGCCGCTGGTGTTGCGCAATGCCAGGTCGGCCGGAGCGCGGAAGTAGAAGTGCCTACCCCCGCTCGGCGTCGCCACCGTGTAGGTCGCCGGCACCGTGGCCCCAGCCTGCTCGGCGAGTACAGCCAGGACATCGAGCCCGCACGAAACCCCCCTCCTGTTCCAGCTTCCCGGCCAGACCCAGCCCGTCTTGGGCTGGTCGCAGTCCACGACCAACAGCCCGGAGGGGCCGGTAGCGATCGCGATGTTGAACGCCGCCGTGGACCAGCACGCCCACACTCGCGAGGCATCCGAGGTGGCGCGCTGCTCCCAGCCCCGGTGTCCCCCGGAGCAGACACCCTTGCCGGGACAGTCCTTGCGGCCGTGCAGGGCCGGGCTGCGCTTCGTGCCCGGCCGCAGCGGAAATACCTTCCAGCCACGCTTAGCCAGCAGCAGCGCCCCATCACGCAACTGCTCGGCAGCGCTGGAAGCCCGATTTGTGGTCACGAGGGTTCACCTCCACAAGGGACGCAGGGAATCGGTTCAGGCCGCCGTCTTCTCGGTGGCGGTGGCCGGGGTGTGGCCGAGGGCTCGGGTGACGGCGGCCAGGAGGTGTTCGGCGGCGGGTGGGGTGACGGCGTTGCCGAGCTGGCGGACGCGTTCGCGCCGGGTTCCCAGGACCGCGTAGGTGTCGCGGAAGGCCATCGCGCGCTGGATCTCGGCGGGCTGCAGCATCCGGAACTGGCAGTCCTCCACGCCGATCGGTCGCCGGGTGGTCTCGGTGTGGACCAGGCCGTGGTGGTTGCCGTTGGCCGTGACCGTGGCCAGGGGCTGGGAGATGTGCCGCGCGCTGGACCCGCCGCCCCGGAGCTCGGCGACGAAGGCCAGGCCGTGGCGGTCGTGGGTGGTGACCGTGGACAGCGGCTCACCGGCCGGACGGGCCGTGCCGTTGCTGTAGTACGGCACCACCAGCGCGGTCTCGTTGCGGCCGGTCTGGGTCCGCAACGGCTCCCACGACGGGCGCGCGGACTTGCCTTCGCGGCCCTCGACCGGCACCAGCAGGCCCTCGGTTTCCCGGGTGGTGCGCGTGCGGAACGGGTCGGTGACCGGCGTTCCGGACACGTTCCACGTGCCGCCGGAGGGCACCAGCTGCGGCACGCTGGCGTAGCGGCGCAGGCCTTCCTCGATCCGCCGCAGCGTCGCGGCCTTCAGGGGCCGGTCGCGGTCGCCGATGCGTTGACCGGGCAGCGACCAGTCGATCGCCGAAGCCGCGGGCAGCGCGTAGGGCTCGACGTCGATGTGGCAGCGAGCGGTCGGGCACCGGTAGACGTACTGCGAGCGGTAGCGGCCCCACGCCTTGCCGTTCTTGAACACCTGCACCGCCGCCACGTCGCGCTCGCAGGCCGGGCACCAGGCCAGCGGACGCGGCTGCACCTCCGGTTCCGGGTCTCCCTCGCGGGTGAAGACGACGTAGAGGCGGTCGCGGGACTGCGGGGCGCGCGGGGCGTTGATGGTCGGGGCGTGCATGGAGTTGAGGAACACCAGCTGATGCCGATAGCCCAAGCACTGCATGGCGTGCAGCCATGCCGGCCACATCGACCACTTCCCGGCGTCGACCACGTTCTCGACCACGATCGCGCGGTAGCCGTGGTACTCGGCGAAGCGCGGGACGTCCCACATCGTCGCCCGGGACCGCTCGGCCGCCTCCGTCGGCAGGGTCTCGCCGAACAGGTCCGGCTGGGCGGCGCGCTTGCGGCCCTGGGCGATCGAGTGGTTGGTGCACTCCGGGCTGGCCCACAGCAGATCCGTCGAGGGGTAGCGGCGGACATCGACCTGGGAGATGTCGGCGCAGTCGTGCGCGGCCTCCGGGAAGTTCGCCGCGTGGGAATCCACCGCCAGCTGCCAGTGATTCGCCGCGATCGTCAACCCGATCCCGGGCACCGCGGTCGCGCCGAGCGCGGAGCCACCGGCGCCGCAGAACAAGTCGGTGAGCGTGAGCACGAATCCTCCAAAAGTCACTGTGCGTAGCTGTTTTGGGGCGTGTTGGGGGAAGGGAACGGCGAGGGAGGCGGGAGGGAATTCGGGTGGGGCAAGGGAGAATTCCCTGTGGCGGCCCCTTGGCGCGTTCCCTGGGGTTGAGCTGGTGGTTTGAGCTGGAAGGGAGTCAGGGAGCCGGGGTGTTGCGGCGCCTGGGACACCGCGTGTGGGGCGGTGTTTGGGCTAGCTGGTCTCGCTCCCTCCCTCGCGGGCGGCGAGGGCGGTGTGAACACGGTGCGTGTACACGGTGGGGATGCCGTCGGCCTTCTTGACCTCCACGCCGAGCGTGGCGAGCTGGTCTTTGAGCTTGGTGCCGTCCAGGGCCTGGTAGGCCCGGTGGTCGGGGGCGAGCTTGCGTAGCCGGGCGACGACGTCTGTGGCCTTGACCTTGTCGGCGTCCTCCAGGACGGTCGCGACGTCGTCGAGCAGATCGCGCTGCTGCTCGGCGGGTTCGGTGCGGTGGAAGCGGGTGCCGGCGCGCACGATGCGGGCGCGTTCGGCGACCTGCTCGGCGCTGGTGCCGTCGATGAAGTGGGTGCGGACGGTTTCGATGGTGTTGTCGGCGTCCTTGACCACCAGCACGCCCTTGTCCTTGCCTTGGCGCAGCTCGTGCGGGGCCGCGCCACCTGCGTCGACGGCGGCGTCACCCAGGGCCATGCGGGACTGGGACTCGGTGGCCACGACCAGCGAGGCGCGGACGTGGGCACCATTGCGGGCGCGGATCGGGAGGTTTTCGTTGGTGGGGTCCTGGGTGCCCTGCCAGAACGTCACGTTCACCGCCCGGCCCTGGTTCTGGATCTTGCGGACCGCGTTGAAGAACCGGCTGGTGGCCTTCGACCCGCCCAGCGGCAGGCCGTCGTCGTCCTTGGCGGGGCACTCGTAGGCGACCTGGGCCTCGTCGACGACCAGCACGATCGGGTGGAAACCGCTGGTCACATCACGCGAGAGCGCGGCGGTGATGCCGTTGGGGTAGGCGTCGGCGTTGGCCTCGATCTCCTCGATGCGCCGGTTCATCTCCCCGACGGCCCACTCCAGCATCACCGTGGCCTCGGCGACGTGCTCGTCGGTGGGACCGGCGATGTAGCTGCTGACCAGGGGCTTGAGCATGTTGTAGTCGCCCACGCCCTTGAGGTCGGCCAGGTGCACCTCCACCGAGGGGTCCAGCAGCAGCCACAGCAGCAGCGAGCGCAGCGCGGCGGTCTTGCCCTGGTTGGACAGGCCGGTGATCAGCAGGTGGCACTGCCAGAGCTTGAGCAGGAACGGCGCCCCGCGCAGGGTCACACCCCACGGCGCCTTGCCCGAGAACACGTCGGCCTTGTCGAAACCGTCTCCGACCAGCGGAGATTCACCGATCGGCTCATCCAGGGCGCCGGAGTCGGCGATCCAGAACCGCACCGTGCGGGCGGCCTCGGCCTTGGTGATGAACACCTCGTGCTCGTGACGGCCCAGACCTTCGGCCAGCGCGCGGCGCTTGGCGCGGATCTGCTCGGTGGTCACCGTGGTGTCCCCGCTGGTCGGCAGGGTCACATCGACCTCGACACCACACCCGGCCAGGCGGATCGGCGAGAGCATCGCGGCACGCTGGTGCTCGTCCATGTTCTCGATCGCCCGCCGCAGCGCCGGAATCCCAGCCCTGCGCAGCGCCGAGACGACCACGCTGGGGGTCACCTCGACCTCACCGACACCGCTGCCGGGGGCGGCCAGGAACGCGGGCACGGCCTGGCGGTGGCGGCGCTTGTTGTAGCCCGAGCCCAGCACCCCGAGCAGCACGGCCAGCCCGGCCCACGGCGACCAGGTCGCCGCCCAGGCCACGAACTCGAAACCGCTGTTCAGAGCCGAGAAGAACCCGGACCACACGTCGGTGAAACCGAGCCCGCCCGGCTGCAAGGCGGCGATGATCGAGGCCACGAACACGATCCCGAATACCGCGCCCACGAGGCCGGCCAGGCCGATGGGCAGGTGCTTGAGGAACTGGCCCCAGACCTTCAGGCGCTCCAGGAACAGCTTCTTGCTCTCCGCGCGCTGGCGCAGCAGGTCAGCGGCCACCGCGTGCTCACCAGCGGCCTGCGCCGCGGCGATCTGGGCGTCGATGTCGCGGCCGGTCCAACGCCCGTAGGTCGTCGAGAAGGTGTCCCACGCCCCGGCAACCAGGAAGTAGGAGTGCCGAAGCACCGTCAGACCAGCGTCTTTCACCACCGGAGCCGCAGCACTCGCCTTGCTGGCCAGCGCCGGAGGCACCACCGGCTTACGCGGCGCGACCTCGGTGGAAGGCTCCACCAGCTCGGCGTCAACAACCTCATCAGTGCTGGTCACAGCCTCGGTGAGGCGTTCGGCGGTGGCCTGCACCGGCTCCGAGTCCTGCTCCTGGGAGCCGGGGAAGGTGATGATCTCGGCGTCGCGGTCGAGGTGCTGTTCGTTGGGGGTGCTCATCACGCGCTCACCTCCTGTTCGCGCTTGAGGGCGTCGCGGATCCACTGCCCGGTCGGGGCGCCGACGCGGTGGCCCTGGTCTTTGAGGTAGTTGCGGATCGAGGTCACGCCGCCGGAGACGTGCCCTGCGCGGTAGGCGGGACGCACCACGGCCAGCAGCTGGCGGGCGCGGTCGAGATCGACCGTGGACGGAGTCGATTCCGGCTGTTCAGAGCCGTTCTGAACGCCCCGGCTGGCCGGGTTGGTTTCGCGGGTGTGCAGGCCGATGTAGGCCGCCCACAGCACCGGCAGGGTGTGCACGAGCAGCACGACCATCGCCGGGCCGACCGAGTGCACGATCAGGCCACGCAGCAGCTCCATCGCCGGGTGGGCGATCAGCCCGGCCGGCAGGCTAGTCCAGCAGTTCAGAACCACGGTGTAGACCAGCGGGATCCACTTCGCTGCCGTCACCCACGGGTCGTTCACGGTGACCTGGCGGGTGGCCAGGTAGGCCGTGGAGCCCATGACGGTCAGCAGGGTCGCGGAAATCAGCGGCTCAACACCCCACGCCAGCCACCAGCCCGCGGTGCCGTGCTGCACGCCGAGTGCGGCGGTGTGCTGGACGTTGGCGGTCGACCAGCCCAGAGCGATCAGCGCCGCCAGGAACCCGACGATGTTGGCCCACAGCTGCGCCCGGGCATCCCGCAGAGCGATGCGGGCGGGGTTGGCCAGCTCGCGGCGCTTGTCCTCGGCATCGCGGGAGGCCTGCCGCAGCTTGAGGGTCTTCGGCGATTCGACGTGGGTTTCGGCGTGCTGGGCCTGCAGCGCCGCCAGGTGCTCCCGCTCGGCAACCTCGCGCTCCAGCTCCAGCACCCGCCGGGTGCGGCCCAGCTCCTCGGGGTCGGCGTTCGTGGCGGGCACGTCCGCCTCCAGCTGCTCGGTGGCGGGCGCGGTGATGGCCGGGATCGGCTCGGTCACCGCGGCCTGCTCAGTTTCAGTGGCGGTGGCGGGCAGGTAGATGCCCGAGCGGTGCGGCCGGTAGTCCTCGATGCGAGCGACTTCGGTGCTCATGCCGGCACCCCCTTCCGGAGACGCGGCGCGGGCACTGCCGCTCCGGCCCGATCCAGGGCGAGCATCAGTCCGCGCAGCACGACGATCAGCAGGAATCCGGCCAGCGCCACCGTGCGGACCACGCCGCTTGAGATGGCCAGCAGGCCGATCAGCAGGGCGGGCAACACCGCCCGCCAGGTCACAACCAGGGCGGCGACGGCCAGCACACCGGCCACCGTGGCCAGCAGCAGCACGCCACGCGCACCGAGGTTGAACAGGTTCTCTAGCATCAGAAGTTCCCTTTCCGGATTGGTTCGGGTGGGGAACCCGGCCCAGCAGAAGTTCTTGGCGGAGTGACTGCTGGGCCGGGGCGGCCCTACCTGCGGTTGTTCTTGATGGCTTCGCACTTCGGGCAGTCCTTGCCGGTCTTGGGCAGGAACCAGTTCTCGCTGACCCAGTTGCCGGCCGGGGCACGGAAGCCGCACAGGAAGACCGCGGACCCGTCCCACCAGGACTTGCGGGCGAAGGTGTGCCAGACGTCCTTGTCGCTCATGGGTTCCTCCACTCGCTGTCGGTGTTGTCCAGCTCGTTGGCCTGCTCGGCGACCCAGTCGGCCGCCTGGTCTTCCTCGACGCATTCGGCAGGTGCCTTGGCCCTCTTCCACTCCTGGTGGGGCCAGTAGTCGACGACCCGGCCGTTCTCGCAGAGCACGGCCTCGTTCGTGCCCGGCTCCACGGGGAACCCGCCGAACATGTCGTCCTCGGCCGGTGCGACCAGCTCCGGCAGCGGCTGCTGTGGGGCGGCCTGTTCGGGCTGCACCTGGCTGTTGTGCTGCGCCTCGGGCTGAGGGGCCTGGCATCCGCCTTGCCCGGAGGCCATCGCGGCGGCCAGCCCGACCGCGGCGGCCATCTTCACCAGCGACATGAGCTCCCCTCCCCCTCAGTCCTGGTCGCCGCTGTTGTCGACCTGGACGTCGTCGGATCCGGTGTGGACTGGAGTGCCCTCGGGCAGCACGGTTCGGGAGATGACCCGGCCGGCGTCGTTGACGTTCTCGATGACGAGATGTCCCTTGCCGTCGCTGTAGGTGTGCGTCCGCATCACGTGACTTCCTTCCTGGTCAGCCCTGCAGCGAGACCGCGTAGGCCTCAGTGCTGGTAGCGGCCTGTGAAACCAGGCCCATCACCTGGTCGATCTGCTCCAGCGCCTGGCGGTAGATGCCCGCGATCTCCATCGGGGTCTGGGCTTCGGTGCTGACTCCGGCGACCTCGGTGGCGTTGGTCTCGAGGTCAAGCTGGGCCTGCCGCAGCGCGCCCAAGATGTAGTTGCCGCGCTCCTGAGTGCCCGCGAGGGTCGTGCGCGCCTGATCGATCAGCGACATTCCGGTTCCTCCGATTGATGTGGTGGGTGCTGTTTTCGTGCTGCGCGTCGACTTCGAGGTCGCCGCGGCCTTGGTGGGGGCCTGCTGGCCCGCCGACTGCGCCTCGTTCCGCTCACGGGGCGGCGCGTCCATGAGGGCGTTGAGCTCCTCACCGCTGAGGTGGGTCCTGTCCTGCAGCTGCTTGGCGATTGCCATGACCTGCGGCCAGCTGTCAGCAAGGAGCTGGTCAACGGCTGGTGAGGCGACGGCGATCAGCTTGGGCACGTCGGCGAACTCGCCCAGGGCTGTCTGCAGCGTGAGCAGGTCACTGAAGCCGCTCTGGGCCGCGTCGAGCCGGTTGGCCGGTGTGTCCAGGCCCTGGTGGGCCAGCCACTGCTTGCTGGCCACGGCCCCGGCCACCATCAAGGCCGCGTAGTTGTGCCGGTCGACCGCGCTGTCCAGGCGCCCCAGGCTTTCGGTGTCCCAGTCGACCTGGCCGCCCTCGCCACTGAGGGACGCCTGCAGGGGCTTCATGCCCAGCGTCACGCCGACCACCGCGTGCCCGGCCTCGTGGACCGCCGCGTACTCCCGCGCCTGGTCGGACGGCAGCCACTGGCCCATCCCGCCCCGGATCTCCAAGCCAGGCCCAGACACGGCGACCTGCTTGTTGACCCGAGCGATGCAGGCCTGGCACGCGCTGACATCCAGCCCGTTGCCCAACGGCAGCTCCGGCACCCAGAACCCGGTCCGAGTGATCCGCTCCTGATGCTCCGAGCACAGCGCGTCGGCGAACCGCATGTAGGCCGGCCCCTCGACCATCACGCCGCTTCCCGGCCCTGCTGGGCCGCCCGACGACGCTGGGCGCGGATCTTCCGGCGCTGTGTCTCGGTCGTGCCGCCCCAGATCCCGAGCTCGCCGTTCTGCAACGCCTTCTCCAGGCAGGCCTCCCGCACCGGGCAGCGCTCGCAGATCGCGATCGCCCGCCGAGCCAGGTCCACACGGCCCGGTTCCGGGAAAAACACCTCCGGGTCGGTCTCCGCGCACTCCGGCACCGCACCGAAGTCAGCCCCCGGCAGCGCCGTCAGCAGCTTGTACAGGGCGTCGTGCCGCTCAATTCGCTCCTGGCGGGTCATGCGATCGCCCCCTCGTCGGCGCCCAGGGCGCAATTGCCGAGGTAGGCGTTCAGGGCCGAGCCGGGAATCCGCACTGCGCCCTTGCCGTTGCCAATCTTCAGCGCCTTGAGTGCGCCAGAGTCGATCGCGCGATAGATGGTGTTCACGGATACGTCGAGCGCTTCGGCCACTGCCTTCACGCGGTACATCCGGCTACCCTCAAACTGCATCTTCGGTCTCCAAAACTGAGATGTCTTGCCCCGGTCGGTGTGCCCGCACTGGCCGGGGCTTTGTCATGTCCGGCTGAAGGATTCGGAACTCTGCAACAACCGAGACACGAGAAACGTTAGAAGACTTAGTCAACCTAGTCAAGGCTATGTTGTCTATCTTCCCTAGCTTGCGCAGCCTTGTACCCTCTGTGACATGGGAAAAGTCGACCCAGATGACCCCCGACCGCCCTACCAGCAGATCGCCGACGACCTCCGGTCGGAGATCCGTTCCGGAGAGCTCGCGGCTGGCCAGCGCCTGCCCAGGCAGTCCGACCTCGTGAGCAGGTATGACGTGGCACTCGGCACGGTGAAGAGCGCGCTCGCAGTGCTCCGCGACGAAGGCCTGATCGTCAGCCGCAAGGGCGAAGGCGCATGGGTTCGGCGGGAAGCCCTCGACGAGCCGCAGGACGAAGAAGCCGCCCCGGATGCCGCCTCGATGCTGGCCGAAGTCCTCGACCGACTCGAAGTCATCAACGAGCGCTTGACCAGCATCGAGAAGCGGCTGCCTCAGGGCTGACGCGCAACTCACTGCTGCCCCAGCAGCGTGAAGAACGCAACCAGGCCCTCAACCGCGCCGCCCAAGAGCCCGAACAGCCCCTGAACCATCGTGGCGGCCGCGGCGGGGTGCTTCACCACCAACACGAGCAGCGCCAGGACCACCAGGGTCCCGACCAGCTTTCCGAGCAAACCGCCGCCGGCCTTCGGCATCACCGGCATCTGCTGCTTTGCCATTTCAACCCCTCCTCGTTCGCCTGCTGTTGCCGTGTTTCCACGATCGCCGCAGGCATGGGGCTGCTGACAGTGTTGGGACAGGTGTGACGAGAGGGACGAGGTGATAAGCGCGCATCACCTTCCTTGACACCCCCACCGGCGCTTCTCCCGATGCCACACTGGTGAGGCGGGCACACCACCGAGGAGGCCGGATGAGCGAGGACCTGCCGACCTGGGCGCGACGCATCCGCTCAATGCGCGAGGCGCGCGGCTGGACCCAGCTTGAAGCCGCTGAGCAGATGCGGACGCACTCCGACAAGGAACTTCCCGATACCGATCACCTTCTGCGCCGCTGGAAGGCGTGGGAGCGCGGCGAAAACAAGCCCGGAAGCTTCTACGCATCGGTGATAGCCGCGACCCTGGGCACGGTCACCGCTTCGCTATTCCCGCCGCAGCAGCGGGCCACGGACGGCCTTGAGCTAGTCACCGCCACCGGCATGAACACGCTCGACATCATGAGCCGGCTGTCGGCATCGGACGTCAACGAAGCGACGCTTCAGGCGGTCCGGATCACGGTCGACAAGCTGTGCTCTGAGTACGCGCGGATGCCCCCGCAGGACCTGATTCGCGAAGGGCAGCAGTGGCTGCGGCGATTGGTCGAGATGCAGGAACAGCGGCTGAGCTTCAGCCAGCGCCGCGAGACGCTCGAGCTGGCTGGCTGGCTCGCGCTGCTGGTTGGCTGCCTCGAATACGACCTCGGCCAACGCCAGGCAGCAGAGGCGACGCGCCGGTCCGCGCTAAGCCTCGGCCAAGAGGTCGGTAGCTCAGGAATCCTCGGTTGGGCGCATGAGATGCGCGCTTGGTTCGCTCTGACCTCCGGCGACTATCGGGGCGTTATCGCAGCGGCGGATGGCGGCGAAGCCGCGGCGGGTAACCACAGCGTGTCAGTCCAGCTCGTCGCCCAGAAGGCCAAGGCGCTTGCGCGCATGGGTCGCAACGACGAAATGCTGAAAACCCTTGAGCACGGCCGCGTTCTCCTCGATCAGATGCCGTACCCCGACAACGTCGAGAACCACTTCATGGTCGACCCGTCGAAGTACGACTTCTACGCGATGGACTGCTACCGCCAGGTCGGGGAGAACCGCCTGGCCCGTGAACTGTCCGAGGAAGTGATCCGAGCTAGCACCGATTTCCAGGGCCACGAGCGGTGGCCGATGCGAATCGCGGAGGCACAGGTCACGCTCGGAGTCGTGGCGGCACGGGAGGGCAACCTCGACGAGGCCATCGGCTATGGCCGGCGGGCACTCGAGGGGGACCGAAAGTCGCTGCCCTCGTTGGCCATGCACTCGCAGGATCTGGCTCAGGTGCTGAAGGATCGCTACGAGGGCGAGCCGGAAGCCGACGCCTACCTTGAGCAGCTGCAGGGCATCCAGCGAGGGTAATGCGAGCGTAGAAAAGCCCCTGTTCTCGCCCGGAAATTCTGGTGAGAACAGGGGCTTTGACTGTCACCGCCGCCTGCTGTGCTCCTCCAGCGCTTCCGCATGCTCGATCAACGCCAGAGCATGCGCGGCCGTAGCAAAGGCAGACGCCGCTTCGCGCCGCTCGGCACTGTCTTGCGGCTGGTCGGTGCGCGGGTTCAGTAGGCGACGGTGAATCGGCGGCCGGTGTGCTGTGGCCGTTCGATCTCGTCGACGACCGCGACGGCGAAGTCTTCGGTGGAGATGCGGCTTTCCCCGGCGTGGTCGGTCAGCAGGTCGTCGGTGGCCGTGCGGTAGGTCCCGGTGCGATCGCCCGGCTCGATGGTGGCGGGTGGGGTGGCGTTGGTCCACTCGACGTCGGAGACCGTGCGGTAGTAGTCGAGTGCGTCGCCGTGTGCGTGCATGATCTGCAGCAGGAACTCGGGCAGGCCCTCGGCGTCCCACACCTGCTTGCCGTCCGGGGTGCGCAGCGAGCCGGCGCCGCCGACGGCGATCAGCCGGGGTGCGTCCGCGCCCAGCGAGCGGAGGCCGGCCACCAGAGCCTCGGCCGAGGGCTTGATCGTGGCGATGGTGCCCGGGCCGTCGTCGCCACCGACGGCGCTGACCAGCACGTCCTGGCCCTTGGCTGCGGTCACCACCGAGGCGGCGTCGAGCACGTTGCCCTCGCTGACCGTCAGGTTCTCGTGGTCCGTGCTGATCTTGGCCGGGTTCCGGACGACCGCGGTGACCTGGTGTCCGCGGCTCAGGGCTTCCGCCACGATGCGGCTCCCGATGGTTCCGTTGGCTCCGAAGACGGCGATGTTTGCCATTTCTACTCCTTCTTGGGGGGTCGTGTTTGTAGTTTTCCGTCGATCTGAGCGTTGGGACAGGTAGAATGCCGACCAGTCATGGTGAAAAACAGACATCCGATCCCGTTGATCGGGTTCGCGCCGCCCGAGGCCACGCCGCTGCCCGGGCTCGAGGTGGTGACGTTCGCCGATCTGGCGGCCCGCGCCCGCGCGGGCTCCGTAGACCTGAGTGCACCTCAGCGGCCGGAGTTCCACCTGCTCTTGGCGGTAACCCGCGGCACGCTGCAGCACAGCGTGGACTTCACCGCATACCAGGTCGCCGCGGGTTCCGTCCTGTGGGTGCGGCCGGGGCAGGTCCAGCAGTTCGGCGACCTGACCGAGGCCGACGGCGTGCTGGCCCTGTTCCAAGCCAGTTCGGTCGATCCGGCGACTGCGGCCGCCGCACGGCTGGACGACCCGTTCGGCCGCGCCGTCGCCTCGGCCGCGGACCCCGGCACGGTCGCGCTGCAGCGGGCCCTCGCTCACCTGGCCGCGGAGTTCACCGACGCGGGAGGCCTGCCGGTGGATTTCCGGCGCGACGTTCTGCGCAATCTGCTCGCCGTCGTCGCGGTGCGGGTGGCAGCGCTGTGCGCTCAGCCGGTGAGCGCGGCCGACACCACCTTCGTCCGGTTCCGCGCCCTGGTCGAACGCGACTTCGCCCGCACTCGGCAGGTTGCGGACTACGCCGTCGCGCTCGGCTACTCCGCCCGCACGCTGAGCCGGGCGACCCAGGCTGCGGCCGGTGTCGGCGCCAAGGAGTTCATCGACCGCCGGGTCACCCTCGAGGCGAAACGACTGCTCGCGCACGCCGACCTGCCCGCGGCTTCGATCGCGACCCGCCTGGGCTTCGCCGACCCAACCAACTTCGCCAAGTTCTTCCAACACCGGACCGGGCTGCCACCGGGCACCTTCCGAGCATCCGTCCGTTAGCAGCGCAGGTCCAGGCCGATTGTCGCCGGCCGACGAGGAATGCGTGAGCGCGCCGGCGGCGAGGTAGACCCGACTACGTCCTGCTCGTCCCGCGTCGCGGCGGAGAAGCAATCCGCGCTCGCCCGCCGCCTTGAAGGGGTTGCTCAGGAGTACGCGCTGAAACAAGCGGACGTCGTCAAGGCGGCGGGGCGCGACCCGACCTCCGTAGAGAACGTCAAAGACCTCGAACGAGCTGTGGTGACCGCCTGCGACGCCGCGAAGGGATCCGCTACAAGCCTCGAGGGCGCGCTTGCCTTGGTCGACGATCAATGACGCAGGACCTGGCGTGAGCGCGGACGACTACTGGGAGCCAACTGGGAGGCTGGCGCAACTCCCAACGTCTCTGGGAGTCGGCCAAACGCGGTCACCGTCAGCCCCAGACCTGGCTATGACCTGCGACGATACGCCTACGCTCCGCAGTCAGAACCAGTCGATCTATGTTGTGGTCCCAGGTGTCGCGGGTTCGATTCCCGTCACTCACCCTTTTCAGGAGACCCGTTCCTTTCTGGGAGCGGGTCTCCTTTCTTTTCCTGGCCTTCTTTCGAGCCCCGTGGTTCTGTTCTACCGACAAGACTCCGTGGCGGTGGGGCAAAGAGAAAGCGGCTGCGTCGCTCGTCTGACGCAGCCGCTTCGTCTCGTGCTCTTACTTGTTTCCCCTTTGCCATTCTGACCAGGGGACTTGCCAGTCCCCGAAGCCGTCCCAGGAGCGCAGGTTGGGACCGCCTGAATTGGTGATCTCGACCACGTCGCCCTTCTTGAGCAGGTTGAAGACCCACTCGGCGTTCTCGTTGCTCATGTTGATGCAGCCGTGGCTGACGTTGCGGTGGCCCTGGTCGGCGACCGACCACGGAGCCGCGTGCAGGAACTCGCCGCCGTTGGAGATCCGGACCGCCCACTCGACCTCGGTCTGGTAACCGCCGGCCTCCAGCGGCAGGCCGTAGGTCGTCGAGTCCATCATCTTCTTGCGGTGGTGCTCGGTCACCACGTGGATCCCGTTGTTCGACGGGAACTCCGGCTTGCCCAGGGACACCGGCATCGTGCGGATGACCTGGCCGTTCTTCTCCACGCTCATCCGGTGCGACGCGCCGTCCGCCTTGAGCACCACGCGATCGCCGATGGTGATGGTGGCCCTGCGGTCCTCCTCGCCCCACACGCCCGCGCCCAGCTCACGGCCGTAGGCGTCGACCTGGATCGAGATCTTCGTGCCCGCCTGCCAGTAGTCCCTCGGCCGCCAGTGCACCTCGCGGCTGTTGAACCAGTAGAAAGCGCCCTCCACCGCCGGTTCGGTGGCCACCTTGATCGCCGCCTCGGCCTTCGCCTTGTCCGGCGCGGGCGCGTTGCTGCTGAAGCGGAACACCAGCGGCT
Source organism: Saccharopolyspora mangrovi (assembly GCF_035320975.1). NCBI lineage: Bacteria > Bacillati > Actinomycetota > Actinomycetes > Pseudonocardiales > Pseudonocardiaceae > Saccharopolyspora > Saccharopolyspora mangrovi. The sequence goes on from NZ_JAWLNX010000006.1 coordinate 325,182, forward strand.
GACCGACCCCCACGGTCTCGCCGTCCAGCGGGATCATCGACACGTAGGACTGCGACTTCGGCGCGATCGTGGTGAACGTCGATTGCTGCGTGATGGCCGGGCCGCCCTCGCCCTGAGCCGTCACCGCCAGCGTGTAGGTCTTGCCGTAACCGGTCTTCTCGGTCGACGTCCAGCTCGTCCCGTCCGGGGTCACCTGGCCCGGCACCTGCTTGCCGTCGGAATTGGTCAGCGTCGCGTTCACGATCCGGCCGCCGCTGACCTTCGCCGTCACCGGGTCCGCCGGCGACACGTCCTTGGCGCCGTTCGGCGGCGCGAACTGCACCACCGGGGCCGGCGGCCCCTGCTGCTCGGCTTCCGCACCCCCGCCGCCGCTGCACCCGGCGACCAGCAACCCCACCAGTCCGACGACCAGCCCAGCCGTCGGCCGGCCAACCCGCGAGAAAAACCCGATCGGGTTACGCCTTTCACTCATTGGCAACTATCCGTCCCGTCCCGAAGCACCCTGCGCCTGAAGACCAGTGTGCCGCAATCGCCCGACCGTGCGTGCAGCGACCGACCCCATGCGGAGGGTCATCGTCCGCCGCATTTCAGTCACTCCGCGCACCCTCCAGCAGACGCGCGGAGGCCCACCCGGGTTGCGCTCCACCGTCGAGGTGACCCCCTGTCGGAGGGCCCTGACCGAGACGTGCTAATGTTTTCGACGTCGCCAGGGAGACCGGACGGAAACCCCGGAGGACACGCCAGCGCCAATAGCTCAACTGGCAGAGCAGCTGACTCTTAATCAGCGGGTTCGGGGTTCGAGTCCCTGTTGGCGCACCAGCGAAGAAAGGCCCGCCCATCCGGCGGGTCTTTTTTCGTTCTCAATTCCGCGCCGCACCCTCGAAGCATGCCCCAGGACACCATCGGACCTGCTGCACAGGGCGTTCCGGGCACGTGCTAATCTTTTTCGCGTTGCCGGGGCGACCCGTTGGGAGTTCCAGCGCCAATAGCTCAACTGGCAGAGCAGCTGACTCTTAATCAGCGGGTTCGGGGTTCGAGTCCCTGTTGGCGCACTCAGCGAAGTGTCCTCCGCCTTTCGAAGGTGGGGGACACTTCGCTTTCCATTCCTCCCGATCTTCACGATCCGCCCCGCACCCCCACCTCGACGAGGAAACCGGGCGGCAGGCGCTCTGAGACCTCCGCGCAATACCGGACTCCCGTTGCGCCCCAGCAGGTGTCAGCGACGACACCTCGCTCTCCGCGGACACCTTCACCCACGCGAATCCCGCTGACCGTCCACTTCGGACGCGAACACGGCGGGTCACCGCCGGCACCGGAACTCCGCACGCAAGGCGGTATCTCGACCGCTTCGAGACCCGAACAATCGACCTCGGCAGGCTCCTGCGGCGGTGGAGGGTCATGTTCGAGCAGGTCATGACCGGGTCGGTGATCGCGGCGACGGCAACCGCGCTGCTTCGGCTCGCCGTTCACCACCGCAACCGCGAAACCCCCTGCCACGTCGACGTCGCGCAGCTGCTGATGGGGCTGGGCATGGTCGCGATGCACCTGGTGCAAGCACCCCTGCTGGCGGCGCCGTTCGCGGTCTTCGGCTGCTGGCTGGCGTTCCGGGCGGCACGGCTGCGCAACCGCTCGCACCTGCGCCACGCGATCGGAGCGCTGGCGATGGCCTACATGTTCGCCGCCCAGCGGACCGCCGTCGCCGGAGCTCCGCTGCTCGCGGCCGGCCACCACCACGCACCGGTCGCGATCGCGTCGCAGACGCCGGGACTGGCGGCGCCGCTGCTGGCGTGGGCGCTGATGGCCTACTGCGCGCTCGCGGCCGGGTTCGCCGGCACCGACCTGCTGCGCACACCCCCACCGCGGCTCCGCTCGTTGGTCGAACTGGTGCTCTCGGCCGCGATGGCGCACATGTTCCTGATGATGCTGTAGCGAAGTGCCTGGTAAGCAGCCGCTGACAGTTGGCCCTGCTAATGATCACTATTACAAGCGGTGGGTCTGTTCGAGACCGCTTTGCCAGGTTAGGCTATCCAAACTTTTGCACGATTCCGACAGATTGGGTGCCCTATGCTGCGCCATCGCAGACTCCTCGCGGCGTTGTCAGCCGTGTTCGCGCTGGGAGTTGCCGCCTGCGGCACGCCCGCGTCCGACCAGCCCGCACCGCCGCAGTCCCGCGTCATCCAGCACGCCAAGGGTCAGACCAGCATCACCGGAACGCCGCAGCGCGTCGTCGTCCTCGACACCGGAGAGCTGGACTCCGTCCTCGCCCTCGGCGTGAAGCCGATCGCCACCGTGCTGCCCGACGCCAACACCCAGATCCAGCCCTACCTGGCCCAGAAGGCCGGCAACGTCGAGATCGTGGGCACCATCGGCTCGCCCAACATGGAGAAGATCGCAGCCCTAAAGCCCGACCTGATCCTGTCCAGCAAGACCCGCGACGACGAGCACTACGAGGCGCTGAGCAAGATCGCTCCCACCGTCTTCGCCGCATCCGTCGGCAAGACGTGGAAGGAGAACTTCCTCCTGGACGCCGACGCCCTCGGCAAGCGCGCCGAGGCCGACAAGCTCCTCGCCGAGTACCAGGGCCGCGCTGCCGAGGTCGGCAAGCAGGCCGCCGGTCGCAAGGTCAGCATGCTGCGCTTCATCCCCGGCGACATCCGGCTCTACAACAAGGGCTCGTTCATCGGCACCGTCCTGGCCGACGCCGGCTTCAACCGGCCGGACAACCAGCTCGGCGACAAGACCTTCACCAAGCTGAGCCGCGAGCAGATCTCGCAGGCCGACGGCGACATGCTGTTCTACGCCGCCTACGGCGACAACGCCCGCCAGCAGATGGGCGAGGTCACCCGCTCCGTGCAGTGGACCACGCTGAACGCGGTGCGCTCCGGTCAGGCCGTCGAGGTGCCCGACGACACCTGGTACCTGGGCCTGGGCCCGATCGCCGCCAACCTGGTCCTCGACGACCTGGAGAAGTTCGTCGCCAAGCGGTGATTCAACGTCCAACGTCGAGGCGGAGGTCGCCTGCGCTGGGCCCGACCCGCAGATCACCCTCCCCCGGTTCGACCTCCACGGTCACCTCCGCCTCGGCGCCCGGTTCCGCGGTCACCACCGCGAAACCGGCCAACTGCAACGGATCCGCGGTGTAGACCTGGACGACCTCGCGGCCGGCGCGGTCACCGGTGTTGCGCAGCTTCACCGCGACCCCGCCGCCGTCGAGCGTCGCCTCGTCGTAGGACCAGGTCGTGTAACCGAGCCCGTGGCCGAAGCAGAAACCCGGGGTGATGCCGCGAGCCGCGTAGGCGCGGTACCCGATCAGCGGCCCCTCCTCGTAGCGCAGCTCGCCGTCGACCGGTTGCACACCGGGCAGCGGCACCGGCACGTCGGCCAGCTCGGCGGGCAGGGTCGTCGGCAGCCTGCCGCCCGGCTCCGCCTTCCCCAGCAGGACGTCCGCGAGCGCGTCGCCGTACTCCTGGCCACCGAACCACGTCCACAGCACCGCCGGTGCGTCCGCCGCCCACGGCATCAGCACCGGCCCGCCCGCGTTGACCACGACCACCGTGTTCGGGTTCACCGCGAGGACCGTCGCGACCAGCTCGTTCTGCGCCCCCGGCAGGTCCAGCGAGATCCGGTCGCGGCCCTCCGTCTCGACCTCGTCGTGGGTCCCCACCACGACCACCGCGACGTCGCTCTCGCGCGCTGCCCGCAGTGCCGCCTCCATCTCGGTCGCATCGTCCCAGCGCTCCGAACGGTGCCCGACACCCACGCAGATCAGGTCCGCGTCGATCTTCAGCGGCGTGAACTCCACGGTCAGCCGGACGCGGCCCTTCGCATCCAGGTCGGAGTCGACCAGCACCACGTTGAAGCGCTGCTCCGGCGGCGCCAGCATGTCGCCCAGCGGATCGGTGACCTCGCCCTCCGCCTGAACGTCGGTGGTGAGGACCTCGCGGCCCGACACCTCCACGCGGAAGTGCCCGGTGCCGTTGACGCCGAAGACGTGCTCGCCGACCTCGACCGGCAGCTCACCGCTCATCCGGAGCTTCCTGGTGCCCTCGGGCAGCGCGCCGAACTGCCAGGTCAACCGCTCGGTACCGCGCAGTTCGCCGTCGAGCACCTCGCCCTTCTCGTCCAGGTACTCCACGCGCAGCCCGCTGCCCTCACCTCGCGGGTCCAGGAGCAGATCGCGCGGGATCGGATCGAGCAGCCTGCGGTGCCGGACACCTCGCTGGTGCTGGACCTCGGCCTCGGGCAAGGCCTTGCGAATCCCCTCCAGCGGCGTCACCACGTGCGGCGGGCTCACGTGCGAGGAACCTCCGCCCTGCACCGCCGGGAAGGTGGCGTTCTCACCGATCACGGCGACCTTGCCCACGCCGGCGTCCAGCGGGAGCAAGGACTTCTCGTTGCGCAGCAGCACGAAACCGCGGGCCGTCAGCTCGCGGATCACCGCGCGCGCTTGCTCCGGCGGGCCGTCCTGGGTCTTCGTCGTCCCGTCCTCGCCGAGAGCGCCCACGCGATCGGCGAGCCGCAGCAGGCGCAGCACCTTGTCGTCGAGGACCTCCGCGGAGACCTCACCGGCCTCGACGGCCTTCGCCAGAGCGCCATCCGACCACGGGCTCCTCGGCCCCGGCATTGCCAGATCGAGTCCGCCGTTCGCCGCAGCCGCGCAGGTGCGGGTGGCGAACCAGTCCGAGACCAGCACACCGTCGAAGCCCCACTCGCCCTTCAGGACGTCGTTGACCAGCACCGAGTGCTCGGTCATCGTGTGACCGTTCACGGAGTTGTAGGCGGCCATCATCGCCCACGGCTGGGCGTCGTCGACGATCCGCCGGAACGGGGCCAGGTAGCAGTCGCGCAGCGTCTGCTCGTCGATCATCGCGTCGTAGGTGAGGCGTTCGGTCTCGCTCTCGTTGCCCACGTAGTGCTTGGGCGTCGCGGCCACACCGCGCGACTGGATGCCCTTGACGATCTGCGCTCCGATGACGCCGGTCAACAGCGGGTCCTCGGAGAAGTTCTCGAAATGCCTGCCGCCGAACGGGCTGCGGTGCAGGTTGATGGCGGGTGCGAGCACCACGTGAACGCCACGCCGGACCGCCTCGTCGCCGAACAGCTCGCCGGCGCGCTTCACCGCATCCCGGTCCCACGTCGCCGCCAAACCCGACGCGACCGGCAGGAGCAGCGACGCGTCGCGCTCGTCCCAGGTGGTGCCGCGAACGCCGTTCGGGCCGTCCGACAGCACCAGACCGCGCAAGCCGATCTTCGGCATGGGGTGCAACGTCCAGAAATCAGCACCGGTCAACAACCGGGCCTTCTCCTCAACCGTCAGCTTCCCCAGCAACGATCGGAGTTCGTCCTCGTTCACTCCCGCGCCCCTTCCGCCCGGACTCCGGCCGCCAAGTCTCAAGGACGAACGTGACCTTGTCGAGTCAGACGCAAAGAAGCGGGGCAGGTTGATCCTGATCGGATCAAACCTGCCCCGCTTCGTAAGGTATGTGTCGGCGGTGTCTTACTCTCCCACACCCTAGCGAGTGCAGTACCATCAGCGCTGGGGAGCTTAGCTACCGGGTTCGGAATGGGACCGGGCGGACCCTCCCCGC